>JARLFZ010000002.1 GCA_031296305.1 Occallatibacter sp.
GAATGCTTTGGTGCCGCTGTAGACGCCGTTGAGCAATTCGGGGCTGAGGGCGACGACGGAAGCGATGTTGATGATGAGCCCTTTGGAGCGCTCCAGGAAACCCGGCAGGGCCGCAGCGGTAAGGCGCGTTAGAGCGGTGACGTTCAACTGGATCATGTTGTCCATGTCGTCGACATTGGAGTCAATCAACTTGGCAACGCCGCCGAAACCTGCATTGTTGACCAAGGCTGTGATTTCGCTGTCCGAGCGCAGGCGGTCTTCGACGCGCTTGAGATCAGCCTTGACGGTGAGGTCAGCGGCTAGAACTTCGGCATTTCGATCGGTCTTTGCAGCAATATCGTTTGCCAAGATGGTCAACCGCTCCCGGTCGCGGGCAACCAGGATGAGGTTGTAGCCTCGCTGCGCGAGACGGTGGGCATAGACGGAGCCGATGCCCGTGGATGCTCCGGTGATGAGTGCGGCACCCGGTTTCGAAGGTTTCGACATAGTGGGTCTCCTCTGAGTTGCTGAAATGTGTCCATCAATCGGACTCACTACAGTAGAGTAGACCGGTCGGTCTAGCGATTCAGAATTTATGCATATGCTAAGAATCTTTTCTTAGCGCTTCAGCAAGACGTTGAAAGCAAAGTGCAGAAAGTTCTTCAGTGGTTTGCTGGAGCGGTCCGCCTTTGACCGAAGGAGAGCGCCTTCGTAGCTGTTAAGGAGGAAAGACGCCAGTTCCTGGGGCTTGTTCGATCTGGCAAGATCTCCACGGTCTATTGCCTCCTGGAGAATGCCTGCGATCGCCGTTTGCCAATTCGAGAAGGACATGTGGAGCAGAGATTGGATCGAATCGCTGTGATCTGCCATCTCAAGGCTGAGGTTTGCCAGCATGCAACCGCTAACAGTAGCTCCGGGCCCATAGATGGCCATGAGTTCCTCGAAGTAACGCCGCAGGCGCCTAAGTGGCGCGGCCTTGCCGTCGCGCAGGATCTTTTCTGCTCGTTCGTTTTCTCCGCGAACGTAGAGATTGAGCACCTCTTTTGCGAAGGCCTCTTTGCTGGCAAAGTGATGATAGAACGATCCCTTTGGCACGCCGGCCTCGTCGAGGATTTCTTTCACGCCCGTGGCCGCGTAGCCCATAGCATGAATGCGCCGAAGTCCAACTTGAAGAAGATGCTCCCGCGTGTTCCGAACTTCCATTTTTCTCCCTCTTCGCCAATTCTGACATTCGATAGACCGACCAGTCTATTCGATTCAGATTTCGCACAGAAGATTCCCTTGTTGGCACAGAGTTCATGCCAAAGCTCTAGCGACGCTGGAGATGCGGCTTTCCGAGTCGATTGGTGAGGAAAGGTCTTGCGCTGACAGGCGAGTCGTGTGCCCTCCGCCTTTTGGACCGACATCTCTGCCCTGACAGAAAGATCAATCCCGAAAGAGGATAGGTCCTCAGTCGGCAAGCGTTCGCCGATCCGTCGTCGGAGAAATCGAAGAAATGGGCTCCCCATTACGCGGGCGAGTCCAGGACAGCACGGAATCATCCGGTTTCCCCTCGGCAAATGCTCCGTTGGCCTTACAATTCCTCGGATCTGCAGGCTCCGCTCAAGCAACGGCACACGATCCATCTCCGTGAGCATCGTCAACCTGACTCCGTTTCATCTGGAATCGGAAGTAAATACCGGACGATCTCAAATTCACCGCTCTCTTCCGCGCCGAGATAAACCTCAATCACCTCATTGACGAGGTGATCCACTGTTCCGATTTGATCGAGAACTGCCGTGAAAAGTTCGATTTCGACCTCGCCAGTTATTTTGCCCGTACCGTTGATGCAGATCAGACCAGCGTGAATCGGAACATTCGCGTACTGCCCGCTGGAACCTGGCTGGTCGACCGGTCCGCGAAAATCGACGCTGTTTCTCGTGACAAACGTCCAGTCTTGCTCAACGATCAGGACTCTGAGTTGCCAGTCCTTCCAGCCTGCCTTGCCCAACCAGCTCACATGGGAGCTGGAGTGGAAACCCCGATCGCGCGCCAACTGCGCAAGGTCGGGGCTCAGGCATTCATCGATCAAGAATTTCAGCACTCTTCACGCTCCAGCACGAGTGTTGCGAAGCCGCATCTTTGTGACTGAAATTCTGGTCGCGCCGGGAATGGAAAGCCGCCGAGGCCGGCCGCGCTGCGGAGCTGCTTTGGCGTAAATCGATGCGAGCTCGACCTGCGATGCGTTGAGGCTCGGATAGGACCTGAGAATTCGCTCCATGGGAACTCCCGCATCCAACTGCGCGGCGACATCGTGCACGGGAACGCGTGTGCCCTGAATCACCGGCGTTCCGCTCAGGATTTCGGGATCTTCGACGACCATCTGGCGCGCTTCTGTGAGACTGCGCAGACGGCCGTCGACCTCCTTCCAGAGATCAGAGAAACGGATCGTCAGATTCTGATCGCCCACCGTGCAGTCTTTCCACTCGTCCCAGGTCGAGCAGCGGATCCTGGCGTTGCGGATCGTTTCCAGGCGGGCGTTCGCGGTCAGCCAATTTGCCGTCTCGAAATAGAAGGCAATGAGGAGACAAGCATCCGACCGGAAGGTCCGGATAGGCGTGGTGTCGTAGAGATCCTCGGGCAGGATTTTTTCGTCGATCATCCGGTTGATCTGCGGGATCGAGACTCCGGCCGCTATGGCCGCTTCCGTTGTTGTCAGATGTTCCATCCGGGCATCCATGGGGCGCCTCCACCTTCCAACATGATAATCCATCTGAGGCGCCAGATCAATTATTGCAGCTTTGTAGGGAGGTTCCATTTTCAGTTCTCGAATCGAGGCTTCTGAATTTCTTAGGGGCTGATGCCGATTCCTCCACGATCAGGTAGTGAGAACCGGGACTTGGTTGAAAAACTTGGTCCAGAATTTGGTCCAATTGCGTGCCGAAAAGGCTCCGATTACTCCTTTGGCTCCTCTCTACTCCGTTGAAAACATTACTACTCCACCGTTTAGTACTCGCCTGTTAACCGAAGGGTTGTAGGTTCGAGTCCTACCTGAGGAGCCAATAAATCAACAACTTATCTTCCATTGCGCTCTGCTTGCGCTCCGTTTCCCTTAAAAGCAAGCTGCGAAACCTTGATTCCCGCAGTAGTCATCTCATCCGTTGCAACGTCCCCGTAAATGTTCATCGTGGTTCTGATGTCCGTGTGCCGCATCATTTTCTGTTGCACGGCTATCGGAGTGCCCACCGCATCAAGCCATGAGCGGTGTGTTGCCCCGCCGCACTGTTGCCGGTTGAGTGAGCGTTCCAGCGCAATCGCTAATCCCGTCGCGACGCTTCGCATTGCATAGTGTTCATTTGATCTCGGTAAAGAGGCGGACGTCGCCCAGAAGGCCGGAGGAGATGGGCATGACGCGGTTAAGGTCCTGCATCTGGAAGCGGTCTCCATACTTAGCGATCAGCGGAGCGTAGTCGCGTGGCGGTAGAGCAGACCATGCGTTGAGTGCAGTGTTGAATACATGGAATTCTATGTGGTTCACACCGGATTGAAGGAACCTGGTCACGTCAAGGCGATAGGGAGGATGCCAAAGCGCACCGGCGGCCTGGCCATTGATGGTCACCAGGGCCGCCTCATGAATGGGCGGGTCGAAGTAGGCGTGAATTCCCGGCCCGGGACGGGTGATGAGCGGGTTTGGCAGGCCGTCGGGGCCGAGCACTTGCAGAACCGCACCGCCTTCGGGCGCAGAGTTCGGCGCGCCGGGCAGAGGCTTGCCACCACTCACTTCGAGGTAGACAGGATGGGTGGGTGCGGAAGCGATGATGACATCGCGTGAGTAAACGGCCTCGCCTGAGTAATGGAGGGTGGAGGGATCGGAGATCCAGTCGGTGAGAGTTGGTTCGTTTACGGATTTTTGGATGGCGGGAAAGGTGACCTGCCAGGCACTGCTGAAGTCTGTTATGTCCATGTTTGTCGCTTGGTCAGCTGTCGCTGGCTGAGGTGCAGGCAGCGAGCCGCTGAAGACGAAGACGCGCGACTCATATGGCGCCAGGTGAATTGGGAATGATTCTGCCGAAGCCGGAGTGACGGCGGTGGAGTCGGGGTCCCACGCTTCGCCGTACTTGTGTGCGGTGGCAAAAGAAGCGGTGGTGTCGATGGGTCGATTGCCGGTGTTGGCGACGAAGTAAATGTCTGTGCCGGGGAGATGGCGGCGGATGAAGCCGAGCTGAGAGCGGGCGACGGTATCGTCGGCCGGAAGTTTGAAATCAGGTTTGGCGGCTTTGGTGAGTGCGTCGGCGAGGTGAACCTCGTCGGACACAAAGGAAGACTTCGCCGGATCGAAGAGTTCTTTCGACAAGCTGGTCAGCGCGGGGATGGTCTTGCCTTCCGGATCGATAGACGGCGCCCGGCCTACGGCGATGACTTTGCCGCCGGTGGCGACAAAGGCTGCAATCTTTTTCAGTGTTTCCAGCGGAATGCGATTGGTAGGAGGAATCACGAGGACCGAGTGTCTACCAAGGCCGACTTTATTGATGGCATCGGCGTCGATGTAGTCGATGTTATAACCGGCGGATAGAATGGCGGACATCAACTGGGGTGAAATCAGCTGCGGCATAGCGTTGGTAATGCTGGTCTGGTTAGGCTGGAAGCCGGCCCAGGCATCGTCGGTGGGCAGCAGGACCACAACCTGGTTGGCGGGTTTTCCCTGGCGCATGAGGTAGCTCATCCGGCCGATGTAGCCGGTGACCGCAGGCATGACCGGATGCCACGGGTTGTGGTTGTTGAAGACGGCGGCGGCATAGAGCGACCAGCCGGGCTCGGGGACTTCATGGTCGGGAGGTGAATATGGCCAGCCGTGGCAGATGATCTGGTTCTCGCCCATGATGAAGTCGATATCGGCTTCCGACTTCATGTCGAGCGGAGTGGCGCGGAAGACTGGCGAGTGAAGCCAGGTAAAGGTTTCGCCGGAGCTGACAACGTGGCCGAATACGTGGTTGGAAGAGGTGGCCCAGCGCAGCGTTGAGAAGGCACGCCACTGCGGCCCTTCACCCTCCGCGAGCTGTGGGATGTTCTGGCTGGAAAAGCTGACAGCCGATTCATGATAGGTTTGCGAGCGAAACCTGGTGTGGTGAGCGGCAGCCCAATCGGCAATTTGCCGCAGGTAGTTCTCATTGACTAATTCGGTCAAGGTCTCGCCATAATCGTGGCGGACGGTCTCGCCCTCCGGCGATCCACCGCCGACCAGTTCGGGCAGATGCGGGATCAGATCATACCCGCGACGCTTTTTGAACTCCTCAGGCAGCTTCGGCGTCCAATCTCCGCCGAAGGCCTCCAGCGAATCAGAGAAGATGGCATACGGCGGAGTATTGCCGAAGGCCTTGAGCAGCGGCTCACCCACCTTATCGAGATGCTTGGCGACTGCTTCATGGGAGTAGGAGTCGAGGACCCAGCCCTCCGCATTTACGGCGGCGCGCTTAACCACCTGGCCGGTGTGACTTTGGATAAAGAACACGGCGATGCGCGGGGTGTTGGAGGGCGCCACGGTTATCTGCGGGCCGTAGAATTGGAGGGGCTGCGCGGAGGCTGGAATCCAGTCGACGGGGGGTGGGCCGAAATTGCGGCCGCGTCCGGTGGCCGGAGCGGGTGTGCGGGCCACGGAGGTGGCAAGTATTGCGGAGAGGATGGAATCGCCCTCTGCGAGTTTTTGCTGGCCATTGATGACGAAGCGGGTTGCAATGAGGTCGGTGACCGACTTGCCGGCCGCGAGGGTCGGTACGGCGATCGTAGTAGCGCCGGCGGGAACGGCGACTTCGGCGGTGCGGAGATGGGTAGAGGCTTCCGCGAGCGTGATGTGCGGGCCGCCGTAGGGCCAGCCGGAGCAGAGAGTCACATCGATGCGTAGACCGAGCTTGCGGCCTTCGGATTGCGCGTAGTTGACGTCGTCGAGCATCTCAGGCGAGAGGAATGAAAGGTTTTTCAGCCCCCTGGCAGGGTCGTCGAGCACTTCGGGATAGACGAAGGCGAGCTCTGCGCCCTGGATGCCGTCGGCCTTCATTTGCTGCAGCTCAGCGAGGATCTCCGGCTTGACCACGGCTGTGCCAAACCACCACCAACGCACCATGGGCCGGGCATCGTTGGGTGGATTGACGAAGTTTTTGCGCAGGGTTGCAATGGTGGGCGCAGGCGATTGCGCGGTGAGAGCGGGGATGAGCACGAGCAGAAGCGCTGCGGCCAGGCTGTATGCGGCGAAGTTGCGAACCGTGTGCAGACGGGTTTGCGGACGCTGAGACTGTTTCATGGGATTCTCCGAATTGGCAATTAGCTCTGTCGTGCAGGTTGCTCGATCCGCGACTCAGTGAACCTCGAGGACCTCAAGCCGACTGGAGCTGCCCGTTGACAATCACATTTTCGAACTTGAGACCTTTGACGCCGCTGGCCATGAGCTTTTCCTGCTGCAGCACCACGTCGAAATCCTTGAAGGAAATGTCGCTGATCTCCGTTTGTCCAGGGTTGGGCCTGATCGTGCCGAACGCTGTGTAATGACCCTTGATGCCGATGAAGCTCACGTTACGAACCACAGACTGCGGCGGTGCTTCACCCTGCAGATTCGCATACTGCATCCACGGCTGTACCGAAAGGATCGCGGAGGCCGTGGCTTCCGAGGTGATATTGCGGAACGTGATGTCCTCATAATGCTGCGGCGTGTCCGGCCGCAGCTTTAAGGTTGCGATTCTGACATTGCCGGTGATCCTGCAATTCTCCACGACCACGTCGCGAACGATGGTGGCTTCTGATCCAATCGTCAGCACGCCGCCGCCACGCTTGTAGACACAGTTCCGGATGCGGATGTGCTCCACCGGCGGACTGTCTTTGTCCTGCATGGCATGGGGTCCCTTGGAACCTTTGGCCGCGATGCAATCGTCCGTGACGGAGAAAAAGCAGCCGTCGATCGTGACGTTCCGGGAGCTGTCCAGATCGATTCCGTCTGTGCTGGGAGCCTGCTTATAGTCGTCCGGAACCTCGAAACGCGCGTTGCTCACCGTGACGCCGTCGCAGTTGTAGATATGCAGATTCCAGAACTGCGAATCCTTGAAAGTAATGCCCTCGATCTTCACGTCACGCGAACTTTCAATGAGCGCGAGGCGGGCGCGGGGCACACCCACGTTCGGAAAGTTGCTGCGCTCGGGCGACGCGTTACGCAGTTTCCAGAACAAGTCCCATATGGGCCGGCCGGCTCCATCGAGCGTCCCTTCGCCAGTGAGCTGGAAGCCATCGCAATTCGTTGCGTTGATCAGAGCCGGATTGAACTTCTCCTCGAAGTGGCCCTCAATTCGGGTGCGTTGTGCGGGGAAGTTGGCCATGTCCGTCGAGCACTGCAGCACTGCTCCCGCCTGCAGATGAAGATTCACGTGCGGCTTGAAGAACAGGGCGCCGCTCACGAACGTGCCCTGCGGGATGACGACCGTTCCTCCGCGGCGCGATGCCAAATGATCGATCGCCGCCTGGATGGCCTTGGTGTTGATGGTTGTACCGTCAGGCCGCGCGCCGAATTCCGTAATCAGGGCTTCCGCAGAAGACTCCGCTTCGGCCATCAATGCAGACCCCCAGACGGGAGCTGCAAGCATCAACGACATGAACCGCCGGCGTGCCAACGGATGACTGGACACAACTCACCTCTGTGCGACAGATAAAGATGCTATAGCAAGGCGCCACCTGCCGAAGCAGGTGGCGCCTTATTTGATTCGCGCCGGTTTTAGAACTTGTAGCGCAGCGCGAGTTCCATGATGCGGGGATCGTACGCACTGGTGACTTTGTTCATGTTCGCATTGCCGATGGTGGTATTCGGGTTTTGGGGGTTGGGGTGGTTGAACAGATTGAAGGCCTCAGCGCGGAACTCAAGCACATTCGACTCCCGGATGTGGAACTCTTTGAACAGGCTCATGTTCCAGATCTCCTGCCCGGGCCCGCGGATGGTGCCGTTCTGGGCGTTGCCATAGTAGCCGTAATACTGAGCCACGTTCGGGATGGCAGTCGTACCGAGCGCAACCCCATAAGCTGCCGAGTTGTACCACGTCTGCGTAGTAGCGGTTTTCTTCCAGGTCTTCGGCCCGTTGGTTGAGACACCCGGCACCACGAACGGCCGATTGGTGAGTCCGCCATTGGTCAGAGTGATACCCGGCGTGAGCGAGACTCCGGCGCGGAAAGTCGAGATGTCGTTCAAGCGCCATCCGCCCAGGATCTGCTTCTCGAATTGATTGCCGCTGTGCTGGAAGAACGGCAATTCATAGAGCACCGTGATGTTAAAGGATTGAGGATAGTTCAGCCCATTGTTGCCGTGGAAAAGGCCCATGTTATACGGATTGACCACGGAATTGGATGTGTCGTGCGACCAGGTGTAAGCCGCGGCGACATAGAGCCCCCGTGTCGCCGTGTGCTTGACCTGTGCCTCAAGGCCGTTCCATTCCTGCCATAGCCGTGTGGAATAGACGTTGATGGTGCCAAAACCCTGGTAAGGCGCATAGTAGTTCGCGTTGTCGCCCTTGTTGCTGTTTGCGGGGTTGATGGCTATGAGCGGATTGTAGTCGTAGTTCACGCCACCCACGAGGGCGGGAGGCGCCTGATTCCAGTTCCATGTACTCGTAAGATGCTGGAGGCGGCTACCGGCTCCAGCAACCGAGGCGATGATATTCAATGGGAATTCATGCTGGATTCCGAGCGAGTAGCTGGCCGCCGGCGAGGCCTGGATGTTGTAGTCCGCCCCAGTGACCCCTATGACGCTCTCCGTATTCGCGGAGCCGCCCGCTCCCACGACGTTCCAGGAAGTAGTTGAAGGGAGTACGAGGTTGGAAAGGTTCTGGTTGCTGAACACGGGAGGATTGGCGATGCAGTTGAACGAGCAATCCTGGTTGGTAAAGATGCGCGTGTAGCTGATGCCGTAGCCGCCGCGCAGGCTGGTCTTGCCGTTGCCAAAGACGTCCCAGGCGAAGCCTGCATCGGGCGCGAAGTACCAGGTATGAGCGTTGGAGAAGTTGACCGGCAAGCCACCTGACTGGCCGCTGTTGTAGAGCATGCCGTTGCTGTAGGTGGCAGGGTACTTGAGGTTGGTGGCGCCGCTGAATTCGTTCACAGTGGGTGCATTTGCTGCAACGTAGGACGGGTTGGCGTATGGGTTTCCGGGCGTTACTCCCGCGCCCCAGTTGGTTTCGGAATTCGGCACGCCGTAGGGCAGAGGCAAGTGGTAGATGCGGAGGCCAAGGGTGAAGCTCAGGTTCTTATTGAACTTGAACTGGTCCTCAACATACGGGGTCCAGGAGAAGGCATGCATATCGCCGTGAGGCGCGTTGCTGGCCTCGCTGAAGGTGCCGATATAGCCGAGGAGCATATCCGACATCGAGGCATCGATGCTGCATAGGCCGGAAGCTGATACGCCGTTAGGAACTCCGGGCGTGGTACTGGCGCATCCACCCGTTGCGGTTTTTTGCGTCGAGGTGGGCGCGCTGGAAGTGCCGTTGAAGGCGAATGACCCATTGGTCTGCTGGCCGGAAACCTGGCGCTTTGTGTTCCAAACGAAGGTGATGCCCGCCGTGAAGTAATTTTTGCCTTTGAGCCAGCTCCAGTTGTCGGAGACCGTGTTGTCAAGATCGGACGCGTGGGGGATGGGGCGGGCTGCCTGGATGCCCTCGCCCGCCATGCCGCCAGTGAACGAGATGACTGGAGTGCGGCTGGCGTAAAGGCCGTTGGGATAGTAGAGATTTTCAGAGAAACCCGACACTTGGCTGATGTCAGTGGTTCCGACCAGGGTGAGGTTCAGAAGGTAAATGTTCATGGCCACGCTGGTGGTGTTGATCATGTTCTGCGTCAGGGTCTGGGTGAGCGAAACCTGCGCCAGCTTGTTGTGCGTGAAGTCCGTCTCCGTGCTGATGGGAGTCGTGCCTGGGCTCTCAGTGTTCTGCGCATACGACTGGTATTCGTCCAGGTACTCGCCCATGGCGTGGTACTTGGGCGTGAAGTTGTGATCGATCTTGATCTCATCGTCGCGCTGATCGGTAATCTGCGCCTTGTTGTTGATGTAGTTGGTGGTGCTGCCGGGGAGGACGTAGTCGGGCGCCGGATAGAGGGTTTTCACGTAAGCCGCCGAACTGGTGTTGATTCTACTGCTTGGGATCTGGTAATAGCCGGCGGGGCATGAGCCTCCCGTTGAGGTCGGGAAGAGAATGCCCGACACCGGGTCCTTGACCGGCGAAAAGAAGCAACCGGCGGCCTGAAGCGCCGTGGGGATCGTGCTGGTGTTCTGGCTGGGCACGTGCAGAATGACCCACTGCTCATCCCAGAAGAAAAAGGTTTTCTTCTTGTCGGAGTTGTAGTGGTGGGGAATGTAGACCGGGCCGCTGGCGTTATAGCCGAAGATGTTCTGATGGTAGGGCGCAGCGGCGGTGGAGAAGTAGTTGATTGCGTTCAGATTGGTGTTGCGCAAGAACTCCCACGCGGTTCCGTGCCAGTTGGCCGTGCCGCTCTTGGTTTGCGCGATAATGACCGACGAGCCCAGCAGCGAATACTGCGCGGAGAAGTTGTTCTGGAGCACGCGCACTTCTTCAAGGGAATCGGGGTTTGGAACCACCGAATTTGCGGTCATGTTGCCGGTGTTCTCGTTCCACACGCCGTCCAGCACGTAGAAGCTGCGCGACACGTCCAGGCCGTTGATGGAGAGAACGCTGCTTGTGGAGCGGCCGCCGGTACCCAGTGACGAGCCCTGGGAGGAAGCGGTTACGCCGGGCATCATCACTGCCAAAGCCTGGTAGTTGCGCCCATTCATGGGCAGCGTGCTTATTTCTTCGCTGCTGACATCGGCCGAAACCTCAGGGGTGGTGGTCTCCACTTCGGTGGAGACTGCGTTCACCGTGACGTTTTGCGTTTCAGCGCCTACCGTGAGTGTTGCGTTCACGGTGACTGTTTCCGTCGGGTGCAGCTCGACGCGGGAGACGGTATAGGTCTTGAAGCCTTTCCGGGCGATGGCCACCGTGTACATGTCTACGACCAGGTCGCGCACGATATAGACACCATCGCTATTGGTTTTTGTCACGGTTGAGACTTTGGTCGCATCGTCGGTGAGAGTGACGGCGGCGCCCGACACGACTGCGCCGGTCGAGTCCGTTACGGTTCCGGTGATGGTTGCCTGGGTGGACAGTTGCGCGTGAAGAAACGTGGCACCGGGAAGGAGAACCACTAGAAATGCGAGTGCTCCGGCCAAGTGTGGCAGGTAACGGTAACTGGCGAAACGACGATCAGACATAACCCCATCCTTTCTGGCGAAGTGTGGATTTCGGGCGAGCTGGATTTAGAGCAGCCTCCGATGAAGATTGGGTCTCTCTCTCGAGATAAATTCAAAAGAGAAATTCATCGCGTCCGGAAATTATCAATAGGAAACTAATCTTGTCAAGAAAAAAATAAATATAAATCATTTAGTTTCACATGAATACTGTTACATATTGGTCGATAAATCGCTTTGTTATTGAAGATACGTGCATTCCGTAAGGTCTGTTTCCAGGCTGAGTCACAGCTGCAGGAAGTGGCGATCACGATGTACACTTACGCAGCGCTGATGGCCATTACGTAGCTGAAAATGAAGTTTTGATTGCGCTTTATGGGAGGACAAATCGACGCCATGCGAACCTCACATTGTCTTGTTCTGCTCAGTTTCGCAACTTTGGTATTCGCTGGAACGCCGGCCGCGATCCCGGTTCAAGCTGCTCCTCAGCCGGCACCGCCGATTGACCTTAAATTCGACTTTGGCGCAGGCTCCGCTAAGGCCGGGTACACGCGAGTCGCCCCGACGACTTTTTGCACGGACGATGTCGGCTTCGGGTATGAACCTGGGGCAAAGGTCGCGGCGGGCGATGGCGGCAACACCACGACAAGTGACCAGCCGTTTATGTTTTCCGCCAAAGTGCCGGAGGGCAACTACGACGTGACGGTCACGATTGGAGACTCTCACGAGGCAACGACTACGACGGTCAAGGCAGAATCAGGCCGCCTGATGCTCGAGCGCCTGGAGGTTCCCGCGGGCCAGGTCGTCGAGCGCACTTTCACCACGAATGTTCGCACCTCTCGCCTGTCCAAACTACCGATGAACGCACCCGGACGCGAAGAAGTGAGCCTGGACCGCTTTGACGCCGCGAACGCGCGCGATTGGGATGACAAACTGACAATTGAAATCGTGAGCCCGCATGCTGCGTTACGCTCAATTGAAATTACTTCGACGCCTGCGGCCCCGGCCGTTTATATCGCGGGCGATTCGACGGTCACCGATCGTGATGGCGGCGGCGATGTGAGCTGGGGACAATTGCTCCCGCGCTTTTTCAAGCCGGGCGTCGCGGTTTCGAACCACGCCCAGTCCGGCGAGACGCTCAAGTCCTTTGCCAATGCGCTGCGCCTGGACAAAATCCTGAGCCAGATGAAGAAGGGCGACTATCTCTTCATTCAGTTCGCGCACAACGACTCAAAGGACAGTTGGCCGCAGACTTATGTGGAGCCGGAGACCACGTACAAGGCCTATCTGAAGGTCTATATTGCCGAGGCACGTCTGCGTGGCGCGACGCCGGTGCTGGTTACGCCGATGGATCGCGGAGTTCGCGGAACGGGCGCGCCTACTCACGGCCACGACGGTTATCCCAAGGCAATGCGCGAGGTGGCAGAGGAGGAGCATGTGCCGCTTATCGACTTGTACAACATGAGCATCGTCTTTTATGAAAATGCCGGCGCCGACGCTGCGAAGATTCTGGCCGATGGAACCCACTCGACCGCTTACGGCGGCTACGAATTCGCCAAGTGCATCGTGACGGGTATCAAACAAAACAAACTTGATCTTGCGGGCTTCATCGTGGACGACTTCAAAGATTTTGATCCAGCTCATCCCGACTCCGAGGCCGCGCTCAACCTCGGCGTCCTGTTTACCAGCGGTGGAGGTGGACGCGGAATGAGCAGGGGAAGCGGCGGCGTATCGCCCACAGGAACTCCAGGCTCAGCACCCGCGGCAACTCCTCCTGCCAGCACAGGTAACCCCGGTCTAGGTCCGCTTTGAGAAATCACACAGCGAGGAATGCCGCTTCGGTGCGCCGAAGTGCGATTCGGCGAAACCACACTTGCGAAATCGCAGTTCCTGATACATTAAACTCGTGATTGCATTGGAACGAGAGAATCTGCGATTCGCGCTCTCTCGCCCCATGAACGGAAAGCCTGGTACGTGCGATGGATGTGAGTCAAGCAAACAAACTGGAAGGGATTTTCACGCCGCTTCTGGTCCCGCTGGACGATCGCGACCGGGTGAACGAAGCGGAATTGCGCCGCTTTGTTTCCTGGTTGATTGATCGCGGTGTGCACGGCGTCTACCCGAATGGTTCGACGGGCGAGTTCACGCGTTTCACGGCAGAAGAGCGACGCCGGATTGTCCAGGTGGTAGCAGAAGAGTGTGGCGGCAGGGTTCCGATTCTGGCCGGCGCGGCTGAGGCAAATGTGAAAGAGACGCTTGCCGCGTGCGAAGCCTACGCGGGGATGGGCGCAAGGGCAGTAGCCATTGTTGCGCCGTTTTACTACAAGCTGACTCCCGAATCGGTCTACGCGTACTTTGCTGAAATCGCACGCCACTCGCCAATTGACATCACTCTGTATAACATTCCCATGTTCGCCAGCCCGATCGACGTGCGGACGATCGAGCGACTGGCCTGCGAATTCCCCAGGGTGATCGGCATCAAGGATTCTTCGGGTGATCTGGGTTTTATGATGCGCATGATCGCGGCGGTGCGCCCGCACCGGCCGGATTTCAGCTTCCTCACGGGATGGGAAGCTGTGCTGGTTCCTATGCTGATGATCGGCTGCGATGGCGGCACGCACGCATCGAGTAACGTGGTGCCGGAGATCACGCGGCGCATGTACGATCTCTATCGCTCAGGAAATCACGCCGCGGCCATGCGGTGGCAGTTCAGGATCCTGGAGCTGTTCGACGCCATGCTCAGCCCATGGGAGTTCCCGGATGGGTTCCGGGCAGCCGCTGAATTGCGCGGATTCCAATTCGGCCGGGGACGGCAGCCGCAGACCAGCGCACAGCGAGCCGATCATGCTCTGCTCAGCACCACCCTGCAATGCCTTTTGGCGGATTTCGAGTTGGTGGAGAGGCCAGCTGGCGGCTGCACGGTGCGGGCAGATGACAACGCGCAAGATATGGTGAAGCAAGTAGCCACGAAAGTTCTACAGGAACTCAAGAAGAGAGGCGCATTCTGATGGATGCGCTTGCGCTGATCGAAATTGGCGGTTGGTCACCGGCCATGGTGGTCCTGGACGCGATGGAGAAAAGCGGCAACGTGCGCCTGCTCCAGACTGAGTTGAACGACGCTCCCGGCGTGTGTATGAAGTTACGCGGGGCCATCGCAGATATTGAGGCCGCCGCGCAAGCCGCCGAAGAGACTGCCAGGGCCATCGAGACTTCGGCCATCATCCATGTGATCGAGAAGCCGGCACAACATTCGCGCGCCGCCTATGAAGCAGATCTGGATTTTAACCCTCTCATCGAACAGGCGTCAGTCAAAAGACCGGAGAAAACTATGAGCGAGCAAGCCAACTTTGCCGTGGGCCTTATCGAAACCCAGGGCTTTACCGGCGTATTTGAAGCCATTGATACCGCACTCAAGACCGCGGCAGTAGAGGTTCTGGCGCGGGAAAAACTCGGCGGCGGATATATTACCGTTGTGATCAAAGGGGACGTTGCCAGCGTTCGCGCGGCAGTGGAGGCGGGAAAGGCGAAAGTGGAAGGTCTCGGCCGCCTGGTGGCCGCTCACGTCATTCCCAATCCCAGTCCTGGCGTGCTTTCGCTGCTGCCCAAGTAGTTGCCGCGAGCCGTGGGACCTGGACAAAGTTCGCGGCCTCAGGATCAGCCTGCATATCGGATGAGCTGCATAAAGCCGAAGTCCATGTGGAGTTGCATGTGGCAATGCAGCAGAGTATCGCCGGGGTTGTCGGCGACAAAGTCGACCGCGACGGTATCTAACGGCATTACGTTGACGACATCTTTTTTCAAGCCACTTAGGTTTTTGTCGCCGATGCTTGTGACTTCAAAGGTATGGCGGTGCAGATGCATTGGATGTTGATCGCCTGAAGCATTCTGGAAGACGAGACGATAACGCTTGCCCTGCTCCACCTTGATCGCGTCTGTATCGGGCCACGACTTTCCGTTGATGGCCCAGGTATCGAATTTGGAGCCATCTGCCTGGCCGAGATCGATGATCGTCAGAGTGATGGTGTCATCCGGTTTCGGAGCCGGCGCACTTCTTGCGAATTGCGAGTAATCCCACACCGCGGGGGCCGGATCCTTCCAAACCGGAGCCCCGGTCTTTCCTGCATATTCAACTACGATTCCCAGTCCCATCTGACGGCTCTTTTCGAGCGTCGATCCCAACACCCACACGCCCGGTGAGTTCATCTCGACGATCGCGTCCACACGTTCGGCAACTGCCAGAGAAAGAACCTCCACCTCTTTCGGATTGGGGACCGGATTGCCGTCCATGGCCACCACCCTGAATTTATGGCCGGGAAGCGCAAGCACCGCATTCTCGGTGGCGCTGGCATTCAGCAGGTGCAACAACACTCTCTGGCCCGGCTTTACGCGAATGGGCTCTCCAAAACCCAAGCGATGTTGATTGACTGTGGCGTACTGGTAGCCGACATCCGAGCCGGTTGACGCAGGATTGTTGGCGGACTGCATCTGCATGGTCTCAAGCATGGGCACAAACGAAGGCGCCCAATGGTGAATGGCAAGAAAAACCTCTTGATCGAAGTGGCCGGGTTCGTCTCCGCCATCCACGACAAGGAAGCCGAACTGGCCGGTGTACGTTGCCCTGGAAAGATCGGCACCGGCCGAAGTGTGCGTGTGATACCAGCGCGTGCCGGAAGGCCGCGGAGTGAAGTGATAGCGCAGGCTCCCGCCTGCGGGAATCATCGGGGAGCCCTCCTCCATGGCCCCGTCATTGAGTGAGTCGATCTTGAGTCCGTGCCAATGAACAATCTCGGGGGTCTTCGATGCGTTGGTCACGTCGATCGTTACCGGCGAGCCTTCGCGCATGCGCAGGATGGGGCCCGGGACCTGACCGTTATAGCCGATGGTCTCGATTTTGACGCCGGGAGAAATCTCAATAGTGCACGGCTCGATCTTCAAGGTGTAATCGGCCGCTGTTGCTGGTGGTTTCGCGGTCGCGGCAGCGGCGGTGCGAAGAAGCGTGGAATCGAGTGCTGGGCCGACAAGCAGCGCGCCGGCAGAAGTGAGAAACTCGCGCCGTTTCATGGACACCTCGGAGGGGATAAAAGTCAGCTTACATGGCCGGAGAAAGTAGTACGTAAGTTCCCGGGCCGCAGCAATAGTCCACACCAAGAAATCTTCCTAGACGTGGTTGCAGCGCGCGGCGAGCAAGAGACACGGCTTTCGTGCGGGGGAGGCCAACGCCAGCGACAAGCGCCCTGAGCGCGGATTATAGGAACCGCAAACCCGACTGTCAATTCGCGGAAAATGAATGTCTTGACAGAGCCACTTGCGATCTGTATATCAATAGCGAAACTTAACCAGAGGGGAATTTATGCCCAACGAAATGAATCGTCGAGCGATTTTGAAGGCGGCCGGTGCGATCGCGGCCGGAGTTGCTTTTTCGCGCGTTGGCTTTGCGGCGCAGGGCGCGAATCCAGGGTCCAAGCCATTGCGCGGCCTCTTTCCCATCGGACAAACTCCCTTCACGCAAGACGATAAGCTGGACCTCGACTGCCTGGCCGCGGAGGTGAAGTTCTGTAACCGCGCGTCAGTTCCTGGATTCATTTGGCCGCAAATTGCGAGCGGCTGGTCGACGATGACCGCGAGCGAGCGCTATTCAGGGGCGGAGGCGATTTTGGCCGCGGGAAAGGGCGGAAGGACCGCGCTGGTGATCGGGGTGCAGACCCAAAACAACGATCTTCCTGGCGCCATCGCCTTTGCCAAACACGCAGCCCAACACGGAGCCGACGCTATCTGTTCACTGCCGCCTGAGGGGGACGACAACGCACTGCTGAGTTATTACAAGGCGATCGGCAATGCTACGGATCTTCCCTTGTTCGTGCAAACCATCGGCAACATGTCGGTGGATTTGATCGTCCACATGTTTCATTCCATTCCCACCATGCGCGTGGTGAAGGATGAGGCGGGCGATCCATTGGCGCGAGTGACTGAGATCAGACAGAAAACCGGAGACAAGCTGGGAGTGTTTGCCGGCAAGGGAGTTCGGGTGATGATCGATGAGATGCAACTCGGTTTCGCCGGATACTGTCCCGTGGTCGCGCTCGCGGATGTGTTTCAGCAGGCTTTCGAGCTGTTTGAAGCAGGGAAGCGCAGAGAGGCCTTTGATATGTTCGGCCGCATTCTGGCATTCGATTCCATCGCGCATGCGGATCAGTATCTGCTGGTGGCGCGGGGAATCTTCAAGGAGAACACCAGGTCGCGGCCCATGCCTGGAATGGGAAACCCAGCTAACAAACCATCCCCGTTGACAGAGGACGACAAGAAAGCCGTTCGCGAAGCGCTTAACACTTATCTGAAGCCGTACCTGCGCGGCTGAATGGAACGCGCCTAAAGCAAAGCTGCGCGACCAGTGATATCTGGAAGTTATGGATTTCGATTCCCGCTACGTGGCGCAGATATCAACGAGCAGTTTTCCTGACTAATAGCTAAGGAGCCGCAAATGATTCGATCTCTCCGTAATGCGAGGCCATTCACAGCGCGAGTGCTGGCGGTGGCCATCGCATGCGGGGCGGCAGCATTGCCGGCGCGCCCGCAAGCAGCAGCGCATCAATCGCCTTCAGCACAGATGCAGGAGCCACCACAGCTATTCAAACGAACCTGCGCTCTGTGCCATGGCGCGGATGCGCGGGGAACGGACCGGGGGCCATCCCTGGTGAATTCGGCCGAGCTCCGCAGTATGCCGGACAGCAACATCGCAGACATCATTCGCAAGGGCAAGGCCAAGATGCCGGCCTTTCCACTGCCGGAAGCCAATATTGACGCTCTGACTCGTTTTGTGCGATCGCTCAACCCGATCGAATTGGCGACAACGGTTGCAGGCGATCCGAAGGCAGGCGAACGCATCTTCTTCGGCAGCGGTCAATGTTCCACATGCCACATGGTTCGAGGCCGTGGAGCGCCCAAGGGACCTGACCTTTCTGATGTTGGTCGCAGGCTGAGGCTGGAGGAGCTGAAGCAGTCGCTGACTGACCCGGATGCAAGAATTGCCGACGGCTGGGGCACGATTTCTGCAAAACTGAGCGATGGAAGAACGCTGCACGGGTTCGCTCGCGCTCAGGGCAGCCACGATCTGGTTCTGGAAACCGACGACAGCAAGTTGCACCTGCTGCTAGACAGCGAATTCAAAGCGCTCACTCCAGACAGACACTCCGCGATGCCTGCATACAAGGGAACAGAGGGCGAACTGCGCGATCTGGTTGCGTACCTGAATGGTTTGAACGGTGTGGGCGTCGGCCCGCTCACAGGGCCGCAGTCGCCGCCCACGCAGGCGGAGATCGAGGCGATTGTCCATCCCAGGAAGGGAGATTGGCCGACTTACAACGGTACGCTGGATGGCAACCGGTTCAGCCACCTTGATCAGGTGAATTTGAGTAACGTTGCAAAGCTGCAACTGCAATGGACCTACTCGATTCCTTTTAATGGCCTGGAGACGACTCCGGTGGTTGTAGATGGAGTGATGTATGTGACCGGGAATAATCAGGTCTATGCGCTGAGCGGGAAAAGCGGGCGCGAGATTTGGCGATACGTGCGGCCCAAGAGTGTTGCGGGCACCATCGCCAGCGATGCCGCGATCGGCGTAAATCGTGGCGTGGCCGTGTTGGGAGATCGAATTTTCTATCTTACTGACGATGCGCACTTGATTTCGCTGCACCGGTTGACCGGCGCTTTGCTTTGGGACGTGGATACTGCGGAGGGCGCAAAGGGTCTCTATGGTGGCACTTCGGCACCGCTGGTTGTGGGCGATCTGGTGATCACGGGCGTGAGCGGAGGCGACAATGGGATTCGCGGATATGTCGCCGCATACAAGGCGGCAACGGGAGAGCCCGCGTGGAAGTTGTACACGATTCCGAATCCCGGAGACACCGGGCCCGCAGCCGACACATGGAAGGGCTCGGCTCTCGGGCTTGGCGGCGGAGCCACATGGCTGACCGGCAGCGCCGACACTGAAGCGAAGGTTTTGTACTGGGCCGCCGGCAATCCGCATCCGGATACGGACGGGGATGAGCGGACCGGCTCCAATCTCTACACCAACAGCGATCTGGCCATCGACGTGAATACCGGCAAGATGCTCTGGTATTACCAATTCACTCCACACGATCTTCACGACTGGGACGCGAATGAGCCCATCGTGCTGGTGAATGCAAGGTGGAATGGCCGGGATCGCAAGTTGCTTTTGCACGCCAACCGCAATGGCTTTCTGTATGTTCTCGACCGTACAACGGGAAGGCCCTTGATGGCGACGAAGATGGTGAGGAAGCTGAACTGGGCCAGCGGCATCGACGAGCGTACCTGGACTCCGCAACTGCTTCCGGAAAACGAAACCAGCTTGCAAGGAACGGTGACCTGTCCCGCTGTGCGCGGCGCCACGAACTGGTACTCAACAGCCTACAATCCTGCCACAAAGTTGTATTACGTGATGACTGTGGAGGATTGCACCACCTACATCAGGGCGGAAGACGCAGGCTACCGCAGATACAACAACCCTGCCGATCCGGCGCAAAAGATTCTTCGCGCTTTCGATATCGAATCCGGCAAAGTGGTTTGGCAAATTGTTCTGCCCGGGCCGTTGCAATCGAATTACTCAGGTGTTCTGACCACATCCGGCGGCTTGGTGTTCTTCGGCGAAAGCAGTGGAGGATTTGCGGCGGTCGACGCGCGCAATGGAAAGTATCTCTGGCACTTCGAGACCAACCACGCTATTCGAGCCTCACCTATGACCTACGCAATCGATGGCCGGCAATACATCGCCATCGCTTCGGGGTCTAACATTCTCTCGTTCGCTCTGCCCAAATAACGCCCAGGAGATCAACATGAATCCGACAACATCGCGACGCAATTTTCTGGCTGGCTCAACCGGATTCGCGGCAGCCGGCTTCGCCACTCTCGCCAATCCCATCGCCGCCGCCGCTCAATCGGTGGATGTGAAACCGGGCGACCTTCCCGACCTCACCATCAAGGAAGTGAAAGTCTATGTTACTGACATCAGCAAGCTGCATAAGCTCAACAGTTCGGAGACTGGCGAGTTGATCTCAATAGTTACCAACAGTGGTATCGAGGGTAACTACACCATTGGCGATCGCGACATCACTGTTGGATGGCTCGATTGGGCCAAGCCCGTGCTCGTCGGCAAGAGCGTCATTGACCTATTGCCAACGCTGACCTCGACTACCGGCATGAAAGCTCGCGCCGGTTTCGATGGGCCAGTTGTGCGGCGACCCGGCGGAATGGGCGCAGTAGGCGCGCGCACGGGAACGGGACCGGCTTATGGCGGCGCGGCGGCGGGATCGGGAGTGTTTACACGCGGCGGAGGCTCGTGGCCAAATTACTACACCGCGGCGGCCGATGTTTGCATGTGGGATATCCTCGGCAAAGCAGTCAACCGGCCCATTTACAAAATTCTGTCGGGAGGCGCTCCTACCAAAGAGCGCATGATGGCCTATGCCAGCTCGCAACATCTGCCGACGGTGGAAGATTATGTGCCCGACGTTTTGAAGGCCAGAGAGCTCGGGTACAAGGCTTACAAAATCCATCCGGGCCAGGGTCAGCATGCCTCCGGGCCTGAGATTCCAAGCTACCTCGGACATATGGAGGAGATTCGCGCAATTCGCAAAGCAGTTGGTGACGAATTCGTTCTCATGCACGATCCGGTGCAGCAATACAACCGCTACGAGGCGATGGCCGTTGGCCGCCTGCTGGATGAACTCAACTATGCGTGGTTTGAGGACCCGGTGCGGTCCACCGATCAGGAGGGGCTGATCGAGCTTTGCGCGGCATTGAATCTTCCCATCCATGTGGGCGAGTTTTTGTACTCGATCGCCGATTTCGGGGATTACATCAAGCGCGATGCACTGGACGTGGTTCGGCTGATTGCCGATAACGTGGGCGGAATCTCCGGTGCCATGCGCGTGGGACTTTTGGCGGATGCTCATGGGATGGAATGCACACCGCACAACTGGGGAAACACTGGAGATATGGCGTTGCATTTCCATGTAGAGTTGGCGTTGCCGAACTCCTATTGGTTCGAGATGCCATTCCCGGCCGAATATGCGGATCGTCCGTATTACAAAGACAAATTCCGCATCGATGCCGAAGGTTATGTGCATGCGCCCACTGCCCCGGGCCTCGGTTATCCGCTCGATATGAACGCTTTGGGCAACATGACCAAAAGAATAGATAGGTGATTGATTTCTGATTGAGGAGGTCCTGCGATGTGGCGACGTTGTTTCCTGCTGTGCATTCTTTTCTTGATGCTGTATCCTGCCGGAGCTCTTGAACGTCAGGATGTAACATTCAAGATCTTTCAGTTTCCGCCGGATAAGATTCCGCGCATCGATGGCGATGACAGCGACTGGGCGATGGTGCCGGACAGCTATGCCATCGGCATGGATCAGCTTGAGGACACTTTGGCTCCAGGCGGACACGGTACCGACCGCGATCCGAAAGATCTGGACGTGAAGGTAAAAGTGGGATGGGTCAAGGGGCAGAATCGCCTGTATTTTCTGTATGAGGCATACGACAATTACTGGGACTTCTCAAGACCCGATTTGCACAATGACATCTTTGAAGTTGTTGTCGATGGCGATATGTCCGGGGGACCGCTGATCGATATCTATCATCGCGATGTGTGGACGAAGGAAGCCGTCGGCGAGATGGCCAATCTCGATCCCCGCATCAGTGGCTCCGATGCTTATTTCTCATATCAGGGCGATCAGGCGCAGAATTATCACATCTTCACGCCTGCGGAGGGGAAAGACTGGGCGATGGATTGGGGATGCGCCCAGTACACAAAAGAGCTGCCATATGCGAATCACGCAATCAAATACAACTTCAAGCCAGGCGAGTCGGGAAAGCTTGTGCTGGAGTTTTGGATTACTCCATTCGATTACGCCGGGTGTGAAGGTCCGGAGCGCGCCGTAGAAACTCCGTTGACTGAAAACAAGTTGATCGGACTTTCGTGGGCTGTCCTCGACTACGATGACGTCAATTCGGAGAAACATCGTTTCTGGAATCTGAGCCACAAACACACTTTCTTCGGAAACTCCTCGGAACTCGTTGCATTTCGCCTGATGCCTCTTGAACCGCAGTTCCGCAAGGCCATCGATGCACAATGGACGTTCAATGTAGTCGACATGGATCGGGGAATCGTCGCCTTCAAAGACTTGTCACAAGGAGACATCACTTCCTGGAAATGGGACTTCGGCGACGGATCAACTTCGACTGAACAGAACCCGATCCATCAATACAAACCCAAGCCCGGCAAAGAGGGAATTTACACGGTGATACTTTACATCACGGGCCCCGCGGGAACGTCGCGCATGTCCAAGGTGTGGGAAGTTCACGTAAGAGGCTGACCGGCGAATGGGCTCTCTACTTGTGAATGAAAGAGACCAATTGCCTGCAGGCGACAACCTCTTCGAACGGCACTGAAAAGGGAGATTCTTGATGAGCAATGTGAACTGGGTTCTGGGCGGCATCGGCGATATTGCGCGCAAGCGGGTCATTCCCGCCATTCAAGCGGAGCCGCGCAGCACACTTTATGGATTTGTCACGCGTGACGCGGCCAAAGCGCGTGAGTTTCCCGGCGCGAAAACGTGGGCGACGATGGAGGAAGCCGTCGCCGATCCTGCGGTGGACGCGGTCTACATTGCGCTTCCCGTGGCTTTCCATGCCAACGCCGCTATCACGGCCTTGCGAGCTGGCAAGCACGTGTTGTGCGAGAAGCCCATGGCTATCAACTATGCGCAGGCGGAGCAGATGGTTGCCGAAGGCCGCGCCTCAGGGCGCATGTTCGGCGTCTCGTATTATCGGAGACTCTATCCGAAGCTCCTCCGTGCGAAGCACCTTGTGAAGGAGGGCGCCATTGGCCGGCCGCTGCTGGCCGAAGCCAACTGCCACAGCTGGCTCGAAATCGAGGGGCGCGAATGGCTGCGTGACCCGGCGCTGGCCGGAGGTGGGCCGCTCTACGACATTGCCTCGCATCGCATCGATGCTATGAACTTCTTCTTTGGCAAGGTGGAGCACGCCTGCGGAATTCGGTCGAATGCTGTCCATCGCATGGGCGTGGAGGATTCCGCAACGGTTTTGATGGGTCTGCCGGGGGGCGTGCATGGCGTGGTCGACGTGCGCTGGAACTCGCGCGTGGCACGTGACCAGTTCCGCATCATCGGCGAGGAGGGCGAGATCAATCTCGATCCGCTCAACAGTCCGGAGTTGCGCTTGACTACTCGTGATGAGTGCCGCGTGGAGAATTTACCGCCCCACGCCAACCTGCACTATCCCTTGGTGGAAAACTTCGTAGACGCCGTTCTGGCGAATGGGTTCGGCAGCGTGGCTTGCCCCGCCGAGCAAGGCGCCTGGGTGGACTGGACCATCGAACAGGTGGTTCGTTCGCAGGCGGGATGACAGATATTGATCCTGCATCGGCAGCTCGTATGCGTACTTCTATTGCCTCCGACCCGGTGGATGAAGAAAATCAACAGGCTTTAGACGGCGTCTTTTTCGAATTGGCGTCTGATTCGTGCCACGCCTTCAGCGGGTTGATGACCAGCCATGCCGCGCCTCCGAGCAGTGCGATGGAAGCAGCGGTTACGAAGGACATCTCCCACCCCCAATGGGCCGCAATCAGTGGAGTAAGCGAAGCCGTGCAAGCTCCGCCCACCTGCCCGCCCATGTTCATGATGGCGGAAACCACGCCGACATTCTCTCCGGCGATATCGGCCGTAACTGCCCAGAAGGCGCTTTGAGAGATGTACAAGACACCCGCGCCACAGGCGAGAATCAGTCCCCCGGCAGCAGCGCTGTGAACCCGCGACCCGACTACCAGGAGAACCGCCGTGCATGCAAAGGAAAGTGCGGGCAACAGGCAGCGCCCGGTGCGCAGGCCGAAGCGGACCACGATCCAATCGCTGACAACGCCTCCACCGAGGCTGCCCAACGTCATCGCGATGAACGGCAACATCGAGAAGGCCGCGCTGGTCTTAAGGTTGAAACCTCGCACCTGCGCCATATAGATGTAGAACCACGCAAAGAATATCCAGGCAACATATCCAAAAGCAAAGTAACTTGAGGTCAGGGCAAAAACCTCTTTGCTCCTGAAGATCTTCGCCCATGGAACCGTAAGTTTAGTGACGCGCGTGGCGTCAACTTGCAGGGGAGAGGGAATGGGCTGATTCCGTTGTCCCCCGATGAGATCTATTTCAGCTTGCCCGGCCAGAGGATGCTCTGCGGGGGTATCGCGGGCGGCAAGGTACCACACAAGGCTCGCAACCGCGTCGATCGCAGCGCTGAACCAGAAAGCGGCGCGCCATCCGTAGCGCAGGATGATCGCAGTGACAAGCGGAGGTGTGAGACCTGCGCCCATGCCAACCCCGGCGAAGATAAGTCCATTGGCCTTGCCGCGCTCATTTTCGGGAAACCAGCGCTTGACGAATTGACTGGCAGCCGGATACATGGCGGCCTCGCCGCAGCCAAGACCAAAGCGCACTAACGCCAAGAGAAACACCGCGCCGCGCATGTTGGAAGGAACAAGCGCAGTCAAGGCTGCGAAGACGCTGCACCACGCAATGCCGAAACTCAAAACGCGACGAGGGCCGAGACGCCTGGCAAGCAGTCCCGCGGGGATTTGAAAGATGGCGTAGCCAATGAGGAATGCGCTGAAGATCCAACCCAGATGCGTATTGTCAACCGCAAACTCACGGCCGATTTGCACGCCGGCGATCGAGATATTCGTCCGGTCAAGATACGCCACCGCGCTCAATACAAACAGCCACAGCACCAGGAGGTAGCGTATGGGCAGAAGACTTCTTTGCCGGTGATCCGATCTCACATGCATTCCATGCCCAACTTCAATGCTCTAACTTACTCGCCATCTAGACAGATGTGTTCCGATTCCAATGGAACGAGAAAGCGTCCAGAGAATTCCTAAGCGCGTCTTCAGTCGTGCCGGTAGAGCCGAACCTTCTGGGTGGTTGGTGCAGCGCCGCGGAAGATGAGGTAGTTGCCGCCGTTGGTCTCATCGCCATTCAGACGCCGTTCCGGCATCCACGTTCCATTGTCGAACGTGCCCTCCTCAACGTTCATCAACTCGACATGCTGCGGTCCCTGTGAGTCCGGCAGAAAGGTGACGGTGAGCCCCTCGCCGGCGATCACGAATTCATCCGGGGCGGTGTTGATGATGATTGCGGCGCCGGAAGGCACGCCCATGTTCTCTCTCTGCGGCGGCCCTGGAATCTGTGGGCCTTGCTGATACTGGATTCGCAAGAGATAGCCGCCGAGTTCAACGGCAGCCCTGGTGTCTCCAGCCTGGCGGACCACACTGGTCATCTGCGGTCGGTCGATGCTGGTGAGCAGGGGTGCAAGCTGATTCAGCGCGCCGTAGGCGAGAGCAAGTGGCTCGTTGTCATTCGAACTGTCGACGGCAAACGGCGAAAAGCCGAAGACGCCCTGGCCAAAGGCATACAGTGCGTTCGCACCGCCCGTCTCTCCGCCGCGCGTCTCCGGAATGAAGAGAGGATTTCCCAGATGGTCGTAACTGGACAGTACCTCTCTCAGGTCGGGTAGATAGATGTCGGGGGCGAGAACATCGATGTGGGAGATTCCAGCGAGCCAAACATCCAGCACGCGCGAGACCGCGCCGCCGCTGGGATGCTCACCTCCGGGTTCACCCGTGTATTGCGTAAGCCAGGCATTCACGTACATCGGGATGGGATATTCCGCTTTGCCTGCTGCTGCGACCGCGTCGATGTACTGGGAATACTGCCAAGCCTCAAAGATTTCGCCTGCTTTTTGCGTAGTGCCGAAGACCTCGGCCCAGGTCCCGCTGCTCCTGAAGCCCGTCCGCCTCCACACCTCCAGTAACTCCGGCTGCAGCGACCCCCTATTTTTCGTGAGGAAAGAAAGCAGAGCGTCAGGCACAGGATTCTTCCAGGCTGCCTCAGCTCCCGGGGAGAAGTCGCGCGGCGAACCGAGCACTCCTGATTCATTTTCCACTTGCATCATCAGCACCGTGTGCTTGCTGCCATCCACCTCGCGAATGTGCTTCATCAGCGCTGCAAAGGCGTGGGCGTCCGCGTCGCGATTGGCAGTGCTGAATGCCGAAAGAATCTCCAGATTTCCGCCCTGCTGGTCCTGAGCGCGAGGGAAGCGCTTCAGGTCCGACTTGACCCATGCGGGAGTGTAAACAGACTCACCATTCTTCCAGCTTCCAAACCAGAGGAAGACAAGGTGGAGGTGGTTTTCCTGGGCGGCTGCGATCATGCCATCGACGAGGGCGAAATCAAGTTTTCCCTCCTGGGGTTCAACGAGTTCCCAGCTCACGGGCGCCAACAAGGTATTCATCTTGTCGGCGGCCATACGAGGCCAGATTGGCTTCATGTATTCGAGGCTGGAGGTGCTTGAATTGCGGAGCTCACCACCGAAAATGAGGAACGGCTTCCCATCGACCATAAGATGGGTGAGGCCGCCCACTTTTGCCAGATGAGGGATTCCGTCGGATGGCGGTTGGGCGCTTGCATAGGCGGTAAATGCCGCCAGCAGGATGGCAATTGATACTGCGCGTGTAAACATGACCTCGAATTATAGATTCATTGCGCAGAATTGCAACCAGAACCGCCCGGGCATGTGCTTTATGATTGCCCAAAGTGCTTGGAGGTCTGCGATGTCAGAATTCCGAAAACTCGATAACATGCACGAAGGTTTGAGCCGCCGGGAGTTTCTTGCGGGCGCCGCGGCGACAGCCGCTATCGCGTCATGGAACAGCGCGAACGC
The DNA here is from genome assembly GCA_031296305.1 of Occallatibacter sp. Taxonomy (GTDB): domain Bacteria; phylum Acidobacteriota; class Terriglobia; order Terriglobales; family Acidobacteriaceae; genus Telmatobacter. The sequence continues at coordinate 27,026 of JARLFZ010000002.1, forward strand.
CCAATCGGCGAGCGTCGACAATATTCCTATTATCGACGCGCACATTCACTTGTTTGACGGCGCACGTCCACTGGGTGCGGGATACATGGGTTCGCAGGCCTATCGGGCGATCTCCAAGACATCGCTTCCGTCGATGTATGGTCCTTTAGCAAGACCGGCCGGCATCGTCGGAGCGATTGTGGTCGAATCGAGCCCCTGGATCGACGACAACCTCTGGTATCTCGAACAGTGCAGCGACAACCCGATCATGGTTGGCGTCTCGGGAAATTTGGATCCGGGGCGGCCAGATTTCGGCCAGTATGTTGCGCACTTTCACAAGGACCCGCTTTATCGGGCGATCCGATCCAGCCGCTTCTACAGCGCGGACAATGGAAAGGTCGTTTTGAAGCCCGACCAGGTGGCCAATTTGAAGCTGCTGACTCAGGCTGACCTCGCGCTGGACACCGCCAATCCAAGCATGAATCTGATGCAGGCCAATGTGCTGCTGGCGGATGCCATCCCCGACCTTCGCATCATCATGGACCATCTGCCTTCCTTCGATGCGACGCCGGACAATCAGCAGGCCTACGAAGACGTAGTCAAGGAGATGGCGGCGCGACCCAACCTCTTCGTCAAACTCACGGAGGTGTATCACCCGCGCTTGACTGACGGCGTCATCGTGAAGGACTATGAGCCTCTGCGCGCCAGGCTCGAGTATCTCTTTGATGCCTTCGGCGAAGATCGTGTGATCTTCGGAACCGATTATCCGAACAGCTACGGTGTCGCCACCATCCCGGAAGAGGTTAAGCTCGTGAAGAGATTCTTCTCCGCCAAGGGGAGAGAAGCGGCAGAGAAATATTTCTGGAGGAATTCGGCGCGCGTGTATAAGTGGATGAAGCGCGCGAACGATCAGCCGAGCCTGACTTGAGTCATTGGGACCCCCGCGAATTTCTGTATTCAGCTAGATCACGTGAAATCGCTCGGCAAAGGAGAGACCTTCATGTTCGATCGTTCTCCCGCGAAACCTTCTTTTCAATCTCGCGGCCCATCGCTTCGCTTGCTGATCGCCAGCGCACTGCTGATGGCGTCCGCCGCAGCATGCGCCCAGCAGGCGGCGACGACGCCCTCCGCCAACTCACCCGCATCTCAGTCCGTTAACGTCGTTCCGGATCGAAGCAACACCTGGACAGCTCCGCCCGGTTCGCAAATCACTGTGGATCGCCGCTCCGGCCGGATCAGCATCACGCTTCCTGTGCAGCCGACCGATGGCTCAAGAGAACAGGCTCTGCGTTTTGCCGATTGGAGTCTCCATCCCTACGCCGGCTCAGGCCCATATCCCGCTGTACGCGAGGAGCCGGCCTCGCTGCCAATGCACACGGTATACAGGCCGGCTGATCTTTCGAATACTCCCAAGCTTCCCGTCTTGCTATGGGCTAATGGCGGATGCAGGAACACATCGGTTGAGTTCACGCGATTCCTCGGCGAACTGGCATCGCACGGGTATCTTGTCATCGCCATTGGCCGAAGCGACATTCCCTTTCTTGTCATTCACGGCAGCATCGCCGCGGTGGTGAATGAGAAAGACGCCAATGGCAATCCGCTCATCGTCAGCGATCCTGCAGCCCTGATCAAAGGTCTGGAATGGGCCATCTCTGAGAACAGCCGCAAAGACAGCGTGCTGTACGGCAGGGTCGACACATCGAAGATTGCAACCATCGGGCAGTCATGCGGCGGCCCGCAAGCTTTTCGCGCAGCCAAAGACCCGCGCATCACCACGGTGGTCGCGCTCAACAGCAGCTTCCCCACCCAGGCCGCGCCCGGAATGGCCGGCGGTGCCGACGACGGCTGGACCGCGGAAAAGCTGGCCATTCCCGCCGCAATGTTTACCGGCGGCCCTGCGGACTCGGGGTTTAGCGGCGCAGAGCAGTGTTATAAGGCGCTCAGTTCTACCTTGCCTGTGCTCAAAGCCAGTCTCAATACGGTTGGCCACACCGGCGCCTATCCGATGCCCGATCTTCGCTGGTCCAGCGCAGTTCTGGCGTGGCTCGACTGGCAACTCAAGGGCGACAGACAGTCTGCGGAGATGTTTGCCGGTCCGGACTGCGCACTTTGCAAAGATCCGGATTGGTGGATCGATACACGAAACATTCCTTGAGTAGCGATCGAGGCCGGTGCATGCGCGAAACTTTATACGCAGGCCCTACTCCGATGACACGATTCTGACTGGGCCGAGCAGGCCAGCCGGCGGCGCTGGAGGTGTTGGCCGTCCCGCGCCATTCACGGCGGTCTGAGGACGCACGGCTGAGCCGGGGCTCGGTGGCGCCGGTGCCGGGCCTCTGCCAACGGGCGCGGCCCTGACTTCGATCTCGATCACATTCTGTCCGCGCTTCAGGGCGTGCGTCAGATCCCAGCGGTACGGCTGCCAGCCACGCGGCTGAAGATCAACACCGTTCAACCGCACATCCGCATAGTCGCGAACATCCGCACAATCCAGCCAGATGCGACGCTTGCCAGCAGGCTTTGTGCTCAAGACAAATTCCTTCGTATACGTGCCTGCGCCGGATACGTCCCTGACTCCCAGTTCCTGCCATGACTTCAGCGGACCAGCGAAGCTCTGGCCATTGATTTTGAGCGACCAATCGCCGCCGAGTTCCTGAACTACTTTTCGCGACGCGAGAACCGGCTCCGGCGCCGAGACCCCGGGCGGAAGAGGGCCAATCACAATGACGCTTGCTTCATAGGGCTCGAGCACGAGAGGCAGTAGCACCGTATCTCCCTGCGCTGTGGCATCGAGCATGGGATGAATCTGTCCTGTCGCCAAATCCCAGACCTGTGCGCGGCCATGACCGGCGACCGTCGCGGTCCGCGTTTGCTCCACGTTGCTTTCGTTGAAGATGAAGTAGAGGTCAGCATCGGCCCATGCGCGATGCGTGTATTTGATCGACGGACACGGCTGATCGAGGTGAAAATCCGGCTTGGGCAAATCCGCGATCACTGCGGGTGTCAGATCATCCGTTGGTTCGTGCATCGCGAAGCTCAGATCGGGCGCAGGTTCCGGGTGAAGGAAGGTCCGATCAACAACCATGGACGGTGTGTTGCCAACGAAGATCACTTTTCCGCCGGTGCTTGCAAAGGTCCGCAAACGGTCCAGAGAAGCTCGCGTGATGACAACCGAGGAAGGAACGATCACGACGCGGTAAAGCTGGCCGCTCAAGTTCCTGAAGCCATCCTTCTCCAGGGTCGCCACCGAGCTGAGCGATTGCTCATCGAAGTAATCGAAGTCAATCTGATGCTCCAGCAACTCCTTCGATAGTTTTGTGGTGCTGCGATCCGCGTCTTCATCCCCAAGCCACATGCTGTTGGCCGGATGATACAAGGCAACTTGCGCGGCGGGCCGGCCGATGGACATCAGATAACCCGCGCGATTGGTGTACCACGCAAGCAAGGTAAACGACGGCGAGATAGGGATCTGGCCCGTGCCTCCTGTCATTCCGCTGCGCCCAAGCGCCCCCTGCAGCTGCAATGCGGTCAGGCCTTCGACTAATTGATAATCGAGCTGGAATTTGCCGTCGATCCCCTGCGCGCCGCCCTCCTCGGCCCATGCGCGCGGCCGCCCGAACAAGTGCGCCGCAGAGGACGCCAGCTTGGGAAAGTTATTGTTGACCGAGTAAGTCGGATCATCCGTGTTCACCATGGCCGGAACAAGCTGGTTGAGGTTATCCACGCCGGGAACTTCGACATGGCGCTCATCGCGGAAGAAATCTCCTTCGTTACGGATCAGGTCCTCGCCGTGGGAAAGATTCAGCATCAATTCTTCATGATTCAGATGGACCAGGTATTCCAGGTGATTCTGCGCGCACCACTCGGCCTGCACGCCGAAGAAACTGTTACTGAAGATGCCGCTCCACACATCCCAGTAATCCGCCTTTACCCTCCACGCTTCTTCGGTCATTTTCGGCGCGAACAGCAATGGCAAGTAAGGCTGCAGATCGTAACCTTTCTTTTGACGAAACTGTTCGAGTAGCGCCGGGGTCCATGGCATGAAGCCGGTGTAGTCCGGCTCATCGCCGAAGTAGCCAAGCACGGTCGTCCCGAATTCGCCGCCAAAGAGTCCCTTGTACACTTCGTGCGTGGTCTTCAGAAACGCTTTTGTCGCTTCCGGATTCAGATAGTCAATTAATGAATACAAACTGTCTTTTGAGTACGTGCCGTCGGCGCGATTGATATAGCGCGTAGGCGAGCTGCGAAATACGTGGCGGATGAATTCGATCTCCCAATGCCCGTCCGGCGGCGCGGTCCACTTGATCCGACCATCCACAATCGGCAACGTCTCGGCCGTTCCTACCGGCGGTCCTACTGGGCCGCCCGGTGTCGGGCTCACCCCCGTCGCCTGGCCCGTCGCCGGAGGCGCGATTCTGGGTGGTGCGGGCGTATTGACAGCCATCGCCGCCAGTGTGTCCACGGGCACAGGCATGGCAATCGTCTGCCCCGGCGCGATGCTCACACGCAGATCCGCCACGATCCCCTGCATGGTGAGTTGTGGATACTCTTCACTGATTTTTCCTCCAGCAAATCCACTGGGGTAGCTGCCTTCATCCGCAAGCCAAACCTTCATCCCACGTTTTTTCGCTTCGTCCACGGCGAACTTCGTTAGTGCCAGATGTTCCGGTGAAAGATACTTGGGTGTCATGCCGCGCGCGGGTCCGAAATTCACGACATACATGCCCTCCTTCGTCAGGGCATCGAATTCGGTGGTGATGCGCTCCTGAGTGAGGGGACCACCCCAGATGGCCCAATGAATCGCGCCGTACTCTCGCGGAGGAGCGAGGAAATTTGCCGCAACCTCACGGGTTGTGGGAACGGTGATCTGCTGCCACGGCTGTTGTGCAAGCAGGGTCAAGGGCGCGATGAGGAATAGGAAGGAGAATTTCGAACGCATGGAGAACCTCGCATTTCTCAGGCAAAGCATTCAGATGAGAAATTGTATGTTGAATGAATTATGAAGTAAACTGCAGATCGTATTTGGGCTCATTTCTCCCCATCCATCGATTACACCGGAGGATTATTCCCGGCAAGCATGCGAATGTTGGTTACGAGTCCTTTAGCGTGAAGACGTTTTTCGATGCTCGATCAGTTTGCTCAGCTGGCTATGCCGCGCCGGCAGCAGTATGGTGCGTTCTCCTGTTTTCCGGCGCCACTGCGGCGCAGAACCCTGCAGACAACTGGGCTCGCTGCGAGGGCTCCGATCCGGACTCGAGCATTGCCGCTTGCACGGCGCTTATTGAATCAGGCAAGGAGGACAACGAAAATCAAGCGGTGGCTTTCAACAGCCGCGGCATTGCGCACTCCATGAAGAATCAACAGGACCAGGCCATCGCAGATTTCAATCAAGCGATTCAGCTTGAGCCGGACTACGCAGGGGCTTTCAGCAATCGCGCCAACGCGTATGCAGCGAGAGGCGATTTCGATCGAGCCATGGCCGATTTCAATCGGGCGATCCAGTTGAAGCCCGATGACAGTGACGCTTACAGCTATCGCGGTGTAGCCTACGCCTTCATGGGCCAATTCGACAAAGCCATCGCGGACTTCGACCGCGCCATTCAGCTGAAACCGGAGAACGCAGGCGCATTGAACAACCGGGGCAGCGCATATGACTCCATGGGCAAATATGAACGGGCCATCGCGGATTTCGACAAGGCTATCGAGCTCAAGCCAGATGATGCCGAGGCTTACAGCAATCGCGGCAACGCGTACACCGACGAGCATCAATACGACAAGGCAATTACGGATTACACGCAGGCCGTGCGACTGAATCCCGAAGATGCCGGGACCTATTGCAACCGTGGCATCCGGTACCTGGCGAATGGGATGTTGGACGAGGCTATTGGGGACTTTGACAAGGCGCTTCGCATCAGGCCGGATCTGACTGAAGCGTACGACGCGCGGGGCATCGCCCACCATCGCGAAGACAAGGAGCAGCTGGCCATCGCAGACTTCGATCAGGCGATCCGCTTGAAACCGGATGATGCCGAAGCCTATGGCAACCGATGCTTTTCTCGTGCGCTTGTGGGACAGCTTTCGCTCGCCCTGGAGGATTGCAACAAGTCGCTGATGTTGCGCGCGAACGATGCGGCGACGCTCAACAGCCGCGGCCTGGTGCATTTGAAGTCGAACGACGCAGAAGGGGCGATGGCTGATTACAGCGCCGTTCTAGCCATGAATCCCGTAATGGCCATCGCGCTTTATGGGCGCGGCCTTGCGAAACAGAGATCAGGCGACGCTGCCGGGGCCGTGGCGGATATGGATGCAGCAAAAGCAATTCAGACTGATGTCGCCAGTCAATTCGCAAAGTGGGGTATAACCGCCAAGCCCTGATTGGAAGGAATTCTGAATCAGGAGGATCGTGAAAGGGAGAACGCTCGATGAAAGCCAGACTCGCACTCGCACTTGCTCTAGCAGTTTCAGGAGCTGCCGTTCCTGCGCACGCTCATCACTCGTTTGCCGCCGAATTCGACATCAACAAACCTGTGCGCCTGGTGGGCAAGGTGACGCGCATCGAGTGGTCCAATCCTCATACCTACTTTTACATCGACGTCGTGGATGCGAACGGCACAGTCACAAACTGGGCGATTGAAGGGCCGAGTCCGGGGGCGCTCAGCCGCCGGGCCTGGCAGAAAGACGATTTGAAAGTCGGCGACACCGTTGTCGTCGAGGGGTATCGCGCCAAGAACGGTTCGAACACTGCCAACGGCCGCCGCGTTACGCTGCCGGATGGACGAAGGCTCTATGGCGGTAGCCCTGGCGATGGGGGCCCGGGCGATGACGGAACCGATCAGGGTAATCTTCCAGCCGCCGGCACAATCAAGTAAGGCAAGTCCGGCATCGGGGCGCCGCAGATTCCCGAAACGCCCGTTTCGCCGACGTGGAGATTTTCGCTTATGCAGTTTCTTCAACATTTTTGCGACGTGCTTTATCAGTCCAGCTTTGGCACGATGCTGCGCGAATCGAACAACGCGTTCTCTGTCATCGAGTCGGTTCACGTGCTGAGTATCGCGCTGCTCGTTGGCACCATCGCGATCCTCGACCTTCGAATGCTCGGTCTTATTTTGCGATCCGTCTCGGTGAGTAGCCTGGCACGGGGTGTGTTGCCGCTATCATGGACCGGCTTCGCCGTTAGCGTGGCCAGCGGCTTCCTGCTCTTCTGGGCAGAAGCGGCAAAGATGTATGTCAATCCGAGTTTCCGGGCGAAACTGGTTCTGCTCGCTCTTGCCGGATTCAATGCGCTTGTCTTTCACACCACCATCTATCGTCGTGCCCGGGAGTGGGAGACGCTTGAGGTATGTCCCTGGCGGGCTCGCGTCACTGCCATTGCATCGCTAGCGATTTGGAGCGCCGTGATTATCGCGGGCCGCGCCATTGCCTACTTCTGATCGTGAAAGGATTCGGTCTGGACATGAGTTTGCACGGCTGGTTCATCGCGCTGGCTCGCTCTCCATTGGGTCATGCGATGCAGACCTCGCGATGGGGCTTTGCCGTGGTGGAGATGGTGCATCTGCTCGGTCTCGCACTTCTGGGAGGGTCGGTGCTGATTGTCGACCTCCGGCTTCTCGGAGTGATTCTGAAGGGCGAATCGGCCATCGCGATTGGCCGCGGCGTGAGCCGTCTGCTCCTGTGCAGCCTTACCGTCATGGTGCTGTCGGGGATTGCGCTGCTTTCAGAGGAGGCAGGGAAGTGCTATTACAGCCCGGCTTTTCGGTGCAAGATGGCGTTGCTTGCCGCAGCGATCGCCTTTTATTTCACGCTGCATCGTCAGGCGCTCCTGCGCGTGCAGAGTGGAACGCCGACACTTTGGCCGCGCATTGCAGCAGTCGTATCCCTGCTGCTGTGGCTCGGAGTGGGAGTCGCGGGACGGGCGATCGGTCTGTTGTAACTCGGAGGAAGAGAGGAACAAGGATGGGCGTACAGATACGCAAATTGCCGTTTCGATTATGTGAGGGCGTTCTTCTTTGCGCTTTGTTCAGCTCGCCTCTCGGTGTGAAGGCGCAAATTGCGCCTCTGCCCGCCGGAGTCGAAAAGCTTTGCGTGATCCAGTTCGATCGGGATCAAAAGCGTGCGGCTCGCGTGGAGGACAGCGCCCTCCTTTGCCTGAAGCTTGCGGTGAAACGAATGACAGCCGACGCGACTGTGAAACTGGTGCTCGTGGGCGTGAAGGATCCCGCGAAAGATCATGAAGCGAGCGAGAACGGGAGAATGCGGGAGACGGAAGATACAACAGGCTACGACATCCGCCTTGAGGACTTGGCTGCCTACAGGTCGCTGAACACTAAAGGATACCTGGTACGCTGGTATCGCATCGACCCCGCGCGCATCTTACCCACGACCGATGAATCTGCTTTCGAGCAGTCCGTAACTTTCTATCTTGTGCCCGGAAATGCGGACTTCAACCATAACTACCTGGGGATGACCAAGACGAATGAGCGTCCGTGCACGGTGAAACCCTGCTACCCCGCGGACGAAGAAAGCCTGGCAGCGCAGCCGCGATCGCGAATCATCGCGGCTGGCACAGGCAAATCCGGCAAGTAAATCCTTCGCGACGAGGTTTGCTCCCGCGCGAAAAAAGAGGTGGTTCCGTTGAGTACAAGCAAAAGACTTTTCGATCTGATTTGCGGAGTCTCATTCAGATTTCGCTCCGTCTCGCTTGCGATCCTTCTCTGCATTGCGCTGGTTGCCCAAGCTTCAGGCCAGGTTCCGGCGCGACGCAATGCCGGCGGACGTCCAGTGCACGACGAAGCTGAGCGTGCCGCGCGCTGGAGGACCGTCATAATGCCCTACGAGCGTGCCGAGCTCAGTACGCGGGAGCAACAGATGGTGGCAAAGCTGGCTGACGCCTGCCGGCTGATGGACGAGTTGTTCTGGCATCAGAGTGATCAGGGTGGATGGGCAGTTTATCGCGTGACACAAAGCCCCGTGCTTGGCAAACTTTTCGGCGTCATGGGCAGTCGGTGGGATCTGTTGGATGATAACTTTCCGTTTCTCGGCGAAGAGCCCATGCCTCCCGGCCACGAGTTGTATCCCTACGGACTGAGCCGGGAGCAGGTTGATCGCTTTACAGCAACGCATCCTGAGATGAAGGCTGCGCTCTTCGATGAGCACACTGTGGTGCGGGGTACGCCGGATCATTTGCTGGCCATTCCGTACCACGAGGCCTACGCAGAGTGGCTTCAACCGATGGCAGCAGATCTGCGCGCAGCGGCCGCGCTTTCGCGGGATACCGCATTCGCCAAATTTTTACGATTGCGTGCGGATGCCCTGCTCTCCGACGACTACTATGCCAGCGATATCGCGTGGCTCGATCTAAAGAATCCGAAAATCGATCTGATCTTCGCGCCGTACGAAACCTATCTGGACGAACTGCTCGGTGTGAAGACTTCGTATGGCGGGGCCATTCTGATTCGCAATCAGGAGCAAAGCCGCAGGCTGGACGTTTATCAAGCGAACGAATCCGCCATGCAGCAGGCGCTGCCTTTGCCCGACGCGGACAAACCGTCGAAGCAGGGCCAGGCCACGCCGATGGAGGTGGTCGATTCGCCGCTTCGTGCGGGCGATCTGCGGTACGGCTACCAGGCGGTGGCCGACAATCTGCCCAACGATGCACGCATTCATGCAGAGAAGGGAACGAAAAAGATCTTCTTCAAAAACTTTATGGATGCGCGAGTGAATGACGTGATTCTGCCCATCGCAGCCCGGATGCTGACGCCGGCGCAGGTTAACGATGTTACTGCGGACGGGTATCTTACCTTTGTGATACTGCACGAGGTATCGCACGGACTTGGGCCAGCATACGCACACGTTAACGGCAAGCAAGTAGATATTGACGAGGCCATCGGCGGGGCATTCGACGAACTCGAAGAGTCCAAGGCCGACGTCACCGGTATCTTCCTTGCTAAATGGCTGGTCGATCGAAAGATTCTGCCAGATAGCATGCTCAACAAGATTTACGGTTCGTATGCGGGCGATATGTTTCGCACACTGCGGTTCGGCGCAGGCGAAGCTCACGGGCGCGCCGAGTTAATGGAGTTCAACTATCTGCTGGAGCAAGGCGCTATCCGGCAAGGCGCAGACGGCCGTTACGCCGCCGACTACACGGCAATGCCGGGCGCGATCGCAAGCCTGGCTCAGAGGCTGCTCACATTCGAGGCCGAGGGCGACCGAGCCGGCGTGGAGGCCTGGTATGCCAAATACGATGTGATGCCGGGCTCGCTGACGAAGGCGCTGGAGTCGATCAAGGACATTCCGGTGGAGATTGCGCCGGAGTTCGAGCTTGCCGGCGGGATGCGGCAAATGAACAAAGTCATCTCGACACAGCAGCCCGCGCTGACACCGCATCATCATGATGCCGCGCATCAGCTTCCGGGTACGATCATTGTTCCTGCATCTGACTTCTTTGCCACGATTCCATCGGGCGACAGCAACGATGGACGCTTTCCAGCGGGGGAGTGGTTCTTCAACAACGACACGATCAACATGAGTGTGACTGGCGATGTGACGGCGAAGGTGCCCGTGAAGGAAGCCGGCGTCTATCACCTTTTCGTGCGCAGCATCGGTACGGCATCAAGCTCGTTCCGCGTCACGATCGATGGCAAGGAGGACGCGGGCTCTTACGGCCACGGTGCTCTTGAATGGCAGCGTGGCGGCGACTTCACTCTCCATCCCGGAACAACGGAAATCCGCCTGACATCCATTGTGCCGAGACCGTCGTTGAATGTTCTTGTGCTGACCAAGAACGCGGACTTCAAGGAAGACGATTTGAAAGACCTGGAGCTTCCGCCGGAGGTGAAGCTGCTGCATGAGTACCACATCGAACCTTCGAACATTGTGAAGTTCGGCGATGTGGACGGCAGCGGTAAATTCGCCATCCTCGATATCACCAATGATTACTCCGCCATCATGTATGCCAACGACGGTCACGAGCTGTGGCGTTGGAAGGCGCCGGCGCAGGATGCGCGGCTGCGCGGAGAGTTTGAGGCGCCAGGCATGCTATGGAATTTTCATCACACTGGGCGCGACGAGTTGGCGCACTGGCGCATGATCGACGGCAAGGAGTGGCTGGTGCTTTGCGATGGCCGCACCGGAGAGATCCTGAAGAAGGTTCCTTGGCCAGCGCCGCCGATGCCGCATGTGTATAACAATTACCGAATGGCGGTGGCAAAGTTTCACAAGGACTCCGATGGGCCCGACACGCTGCTGGTGCTCAGCGATACTGGGGGCTTGATCAGCCTGACGGCATACGACAAAGACCTGAATCAGATCTGGCAGCACAGCGAGCATCGCGACAAGGATTATTTTGGCCACTACATTTATCCCTATGACGTGAACGGCGATGGCATCGATGAAGTCTTCATCAGCCACCTCTGCCTTGATGCGAATGGAAACGAGGTGTGGAATAACGCCAAGTATTTTGAGAAGAACAACGACCATATGGACGCGATGGAGTTCTTTGACATCAATGGCGATGGCAAACCGGAACTGTTGACCAGTCAGAGCGACGTAGGCACATTGGCATATAACGCACGAAACGGAGACATTCTGTGGCAAAATCTCTCTGACCATTCGCAGCAAATTACCGCCGGCTACATTCTCGGCGACTCATCCACGCCGCAGGTAGTTACCAACGGCCGGACCTACATACCGATGACGAGACCTCCTGGAGCCATTCCAGGACAGGGGCCCATGAGGATGGCTGTGCCCCCCGGTGAAATCGGAGTTGGCGGCGGGCTTGGTGCGCAGCTTTACTGGTTTGACAATCGCGGCAAGCTATTGGAGACATGGCCCGCCCATCCGTTATACGGCAATCCCAATTTCGTGCGCGGCGACTGGTACGGCACCGGCAAACGCACTTATTTCTGGTACCGTTTCAAGCTTGAGCCGGACGGCAACGCTACGCTCTTCTTCAAAGGCGAGGTCTATCACATGTTCGACTTCGATCACACGGGCGCGGATCAGGTGATTACTCTCGACGGCGAGACTTTGCGCGTGTATGGCAACGCAAACGTTGTGCCTAACCCCGTCAAGCGGGATGCAGAGTATCGGAGGACGATTGCCAACCATACACACTATTGAGTTATCACTCGCTATTGCTCTAAAAGACGGCGGAGCACAGGGACATTGATGAACGGGGACAGACCGTGAAACCGCAATCGTTGATACGGATTCACAGCCAGTTCTTTCATTGCGATCATCCTTCGGCCGGGCCCGCCAGAAGTTGTGGAACCAACGTTGACAAACCATCCGCCAGATTCACCGGCCGGGCTACGAGCTGAACCTTCGCCGATTTAAGGCCGGGACGGCTGGCGGTGACGGTAATGGTCCCGGCTTGCAGAGTCGAGCGCACGAAAACGCGGTTGATGCCGCATTCGGTATTCAAATACAGATTGTTTGTCGAGTCTATCTTGCCGCTGTTATAGCCGCCGCGCCAAATGCCGGGTCCTGAAATTGCAAAGTCGACTCTTGCGTCATTGGTCGGGCAGCGTTGGCCCTTCGCGTCGACGACTTCAAAATCGATGAAGGCTGCATCCTGCCCATCGGCCTGGAGCCCCAGCGGGCCGACCGTCGAAGTGAGTCTGATCGCCACAGGAGGGCCAGTGGTGATCAGTTCCTGCGCGGCCACCACTTTGCCCGCGTTCCTGCCCACCGCCTTCAGGGTCCCGGGCACAAACGCAACATCGGGAAATGCGAAGACGAAGCCGTTTTCCGGCTTCGAGTTGGTGCCCAGCGACTTTCCGTTGAGGAATAACTCCACTGAGTTGGTGTTCGCGACAACGTAGACGGTTTTCACTGTCTTGTGCGCGGGCTGAGCCGGGATTGCCGGCAAGTCAGGCATCGGAGGACGGCCAGGCACCGCAGGCCAGCCTGGCACCGCGGGCTCTTCCGGACTGGCGGGTTGCTCGAGCGGATAACTCCAATGCCCAAGAATATGCAGGTCCGGCTTGTCGTTCTGCATTACGCGATGAGCGAAGTAAATCTCCTTGGGGAGACGCACTGCATCCACTTTGCCGCTCACGCGGCAGACTTCGCTAGAATCCTGGCGGCCGTCCGCATCGGAATCGGAGAAATAAATCGAGGCGTATCCGGACCACTTCGAATGCGCTGGATCGGGATTGGAGATGCGGTTTTGCCAGTACGCCCAATAGCGTTCGATACCGGCCAGCGCGAAGCTCTCCGAAGTGAAGAGATACCGTGACCGATTTCTCCACGTGTCGTTCGGTCCCTTCTTTGCTTTGTAGTAAGGCGGCGAGTCATCGTCCCAGAGGCGGCGCGCGCCTTCCTCGCGGAAGTCTTCGGCTTCGACCAGCGGAGCGCGATCGCGGCGATAAGCGGTGTATCCGCGGAACATGTCGTTGGGTCCGGCCAACGCATCCGTCTTCGGATCCTGGCCGATCATGACGCCGTAGTACTCCGCGATGGGCGTGAGCGCGGCGTTGGCCGCTAGGTCGTCGTTATCGCGATAGCCCATTACGCGCCCGCCATATGGATCCCACTGCTTGCGCAGCGCGACCATTTGCTCCATTTCTTCCTGCGTAACAATTGTGTTGCCCGCCTCCCAGAAGAGAATGCTGGGATTGTTGCGGAAGTAGATGATCGAATCGCGCATAACTTCGAGACGCTGTTCCCACTGGCGCCCGGTAACCTCGCGCTCCTTATCGCCCGCCGGGCAAACCTGGATGATGCCGTAGCGGGCCATCGCATCTGCGTCCACTTTCTGCGGCGAGATGTGCATCCAGCGCATGTAGTTGCCGTGGCAATCGCGCATTAGTTTGATGGTATAGTCGTGCAGCCAGTCCGGATTCGCTCCGCCGAGGGCCGCCCACTCATTGCTAGAGCGTTGCGCGAAGCCTTTCAGATAAACAAACTTCTCGTTGAGATAGACGCCTCCGGTTCCCGCGCCTCCTTTGAATTCGGCTTTGCGAAATCCGGTAACCGTCTTCTCGACGTCGACAACCCTGCCGCCGACTTTGAGGACGGTGTACACGTTGTAGAGGTAAGGATCTTCGGTACTCCAGAAGCGCGCATTCCTGAGCGCGCCTGTCGCGGTCAGCAGCCTCTTTTCGCCATTCGCCATGTCGACAGGATCGCTGTCGAACTTTGCCCGGATCTGCCCGCGGTGGTCGACGATCACTGCAGAGAGACTCACAGCGGCGCGCTCACCCGAATCGTTGCGAACCTCGGAGTCGACTGTAATGTCGGCCGTCTTTCTCGCAATGTCGAAGTTGGCGGCATGCACGTAAACGCCACTGGTCTCGAGACCGTAATAGAGAGGCAATGTCTGGTGGATCTTGCCGGTGACGTGCAGCCAAACATGCCGGTTGATGCCTCCATGGTCGGGATTGAAATCGTTGGCATTCCATTCAAACGGAGTTCCGGTAGCGCGCTCCTTGTAGTCCGTGCGGTTGTCCACCTTCACCGCCAGCACGTTCTCCTGAGATCCAAAGTGCACCGCTTCGCTGACGTCGATGCCGTAAGCGGTAATTCCGTTTTCATACAAGCCGACCGCTTTCCCGTTTAGAAAAATGTCTCCGGCCTGGCGCATACCCTCGAATTCGAGAAAGATCTTTCGGTCCGAGAAGCCGGCCGGAAGCCTGAAGTGCTTGCGATACCACGAGAGCCCCTTGTAGGTTCCCAGGTCGCCGCCGCTGTGAGAAATGATTTTCCTAAACGAGTCGACGTCGTTGAAGCTGTGCGGAGTGCTGACGGTTGTCCAATGCGAATCGTCAAAGTCGGGAGCTTCCGCGCCGGGCACATCTTCGCGGATAAATCGCCAGTTCAGATTGAAGTTGATCCTGGACCGCGGGGAGGCGGGTGGCGTGAAACGCGCAGCTTGAGCGGTGGCGAGGATACTGCGCACCGGTCCTGTCACCACAGGTAATCCGGCTGCCGCGACGGCGGCTGTTGAAAGAAACTCGCGGCGGGATATGGGAGGTCTCAGCATGGGTGTTCCTCTTTCTTCCATTGTTTTCGATGGACAAGGAAGGCGACGTTCACGGCCATAGTACTTAAATTCAGCGGTGATTTCCATTGTGAGTTAATATTCTCGATCCCCGGATCGTCTCAAATGCCAGTGTTCAGGAAGGAGCCAATGAGAGAAAGATCGCGAGCGGCGTGCATACGGCGGTATATTAGTTCGCAGCCAAAAGGCAGAACCGAAGTTCTTAGTAAGGAGGTCGAGCGCCAATGAAGGTTTGGACGGGTATAGCACTCTTGATCGTGATCGGGCCCAGCCTGGGAAGTCTGCGTGCACAGACTTTGGAAGAACTGAAAATGATGTTTGACGCCAATCAAGCATTCGCGCTGCGCGAGGCGGTCAAGCACGGTCACGCGCCGGCCTTCTATCGCGGTGCTGTGGAAGATTCTGAGAATCGCACCGCGGCCGCGCAAAAAGATCTAGAGAAGGCGATTCGTGCGAATCCGCGCTCGGAAGAGGCGTTTGAGGCGCACGAGATGATCGCCAATATGAATTTTCGAGAAGGGCGTTATCACGATGCGCTGCTCGAAGCTAAGGCCGCGCACGCCGTCAAGCCAGATTCGGAAGACTTGAACAATGAGCTGCCTTTATTCGAAGCACTGGCCGCGTCGCCGGATATGCAATTGGTCGAGCGGCGGGACTCGCATTTGGAGCTGACGCGAGACAGTGGCGGGTCGCACGGGCTGCAGATGACGATTGACGGGAAGGGAGTGACGTATGGCTTTGACTCCGGCGCGGCGCTTTCGGTGATGGGAGTATCGGACGCGAAGATGCTTGGGCTGAAGGTGCAGCACGTTAAGAGCAATCTGACGGAGGCAAGCGGGAAGGCGATACCCGGATTCGATCTTGCTATTGCGACGGACCTGGTGATTGCTGGATTGCACCTCCGGAATGTTCCGTTCTTTGTGTTGCAAGATACCGGTGAGCCATGGGTTCATGTGCCGGTCGGGAGCCGGGGCCTGATCGGGCTCCCGGTTCTGCTTGCGATGCAGACCGTTCGCTGGCAGCATGGAGCCTGGTTTGAATTTGGCGAGTGCGTGCAGGCGAAGTCGCACGCTGCGCAAAACCTGCTGTTCCACGGAGCGACGGCGATTGTGCAGGTGAGTGTGGAAGGCAAAGCCCTCACCTTCAGCCTCGATACTGGCGCGGCAGACACCGATCTGAACGAGGGATTCGCGAAGGCTCTTCCGGATCTGGTGGAGGCAGGAACGAAGGAGACGCGTGCCATTACCGGTTTGGGCGGAAGCAACGAGTACGATTCGGTGTTGCTGGGGCCAATAGCGCTTGATGTGGGCGGAAAGATAGTGACGCTACCGTCGCCGCACGTATTTCCGGCGCACACCCTGGGAAAGTTCGATGGCAATCTGGGCAACGACATTCTCAAGCAGACGAAGGCTGTCACGCTGGACTTCAGGACGATGACGCTCGAGCTGGAATGATCGGCTTCCTTGGCTTTGAACAAGCCTCCTGGTGGCGCTGCTTTTCCGTGCGAGAGATAGCAGGCTTTCACCTTCAATCAGCCTAGCAATTGTGTACGGAATGGAATACAAATGCCTCGTTCGCTCTCTAAATGGCACGCCGTCAAACGCATGCTGTGGTAATCTGCTCTACGAATCCGGAGCCATTTCCGCGATCAAGTTGTCGTGGGACTCTTTCACATGCTCTGCAAAGAGCCCGTCGTTCTGCTCTTCTGAGGCTCAGGTAGACCGCACATGTCGACAGTCACTTTGAAAGACGTTGCGAAAGCTTTAGGCGTCTCGGTCATGACCGTGTCAAAGGTCATGCGCGACCAGGCCGGCGTGGCGGCAAAAACGCGCAAGCGTGTGCAGTCTAAGGCTGCGGAGTTGGGCTACCGGCCGAACTTAACGGCGCGCAGCCTTGTTACGGGACAAAGTTCCCAGGTTGGGATCATTGTGCCCACGCTTCTTCATCCGTTCTTCGCGGAGGTTTTGGATGCGCTTTCCTCGACTTTGCAGCAGGGCGGATATGCCGTAATGATCTCTTCGTCTCTGGAGAATCCGGCCATCGAGGAGGCAGCGATTGAGCAGCTTCTTGCGCATCGTCTCGATGGTTTGATCATTGCGTCCTGCAATTCATCTCCGGAGAAATTCAAACAACTCGCGGAGCAGAAAATTCCATTTGTTCTCATCGATCGTTACTTCCCCGGCTTCAAGACCAACTTTGTCGGCGTCGACGACGTAGCCGTGGGGCGCATTGCAACAGAACATCTCATCGAAATGGGATGCAAGCGGATTGCGCACATTCGCGGCCTGGAATTCACCACTGGACTGGGCAGGTACGAAGGATACAAACGGGCGCTCAAGCAGCACGGAATGAATTTCGATCCCAGCCTGGTGAGTCCCTATGTGACCGCGGACGGAAAAGACTGGCAGCAAAGCTACGACGCCATGCGAGGCTTGCTCAAGGTTGATCGGCCCGACGGTGTCTTCTGCTACAACGATCCGATTGCGTTTGCCGCGATCGAAGTGGCCCTGGAAGCAGGCCTTCGGATTCCCGAAGACATTGCGTTTGTGGGCTGCGACAACCTCCATTTCGATACCACCATCCGAGCGCCTCTAACGAGCATTGATCACCATAGCGGTCTGGTGGGAGTTCGTGCCGCCAAGATGCTGCTAAGCCTGCTGAAGAGCAAAACTTCCCAGTCGCCGCGGCACGTTGCCCTGAAGCCTTCGCTCGTGGTGCGGCAATCCTCGCTTCACAACGGGCGGGGACACGCGACGGCATGAGCTCTGGCGGGAAATCCACGTTTTCTGGGCGCCCTCCTAAATCTTGCCTCTTCCGGAAAATACTCCATTAACATGTTTAGAATTCAATAGTTTATCTAATAGTTTAGGTATCGTTAAATATTTTTGTGTAACGTTACACTTTTTTCTTGACAATTGGTGGATTGCGCGTTAACAATCGCATTCGAAAGAAATTCAGCAGGGAAACCGTTCGCGCTGTTCCCCAAATCCCTGTTCTTCCCTTTCGCTTGCTGTTTCACAGCTTCAACCCTGGAGGTCAAAGATGCTGCAGTTGATTTCACGTCCCGGACGTTCCGCGCCCGCAGGATTCCTAGTCACATTTTTGGTGCTTCTTCTCGTCACCGCGCTACCCCGTGCATTGCAGGCTCAGACCGCCGGTGAAGGCGGAGTTACCGGCACGGTGACGGACAGCACGGGCGCGGTAGTTGCTAAAGCAGCTGTGAGGGCCACCAACGCTTCGACCCATATCTCGACCGAAACGACGACGGATTCGGCGGGTCTTTACACCATCTCCCCATTGCCCGTTGGAACTTACTCCGTGACGGTAACGGCCAAGGGCTTCAAAACCATGACGCAGGAGAATCTCCACGTCGATGCGCTCAATGAATTGGCGTTCAACCCGGTACTCACGGTCGGCGTGGCGACAGAAACTGTGACCGTGACCACGGCCCCTCCGGTGCTGGATACGGAAAGCCCCATCCTGGAAGGCACGATGGAGAATCAGGATTACGCCGCTTTGCCCATCGTCATGTCCACCACGCAGCAGCGCGATCCCACTGCGTTTGCCGTGCTCTTGCCGGGCGCCCAGGCCGGATCACGCACGCCACTGATTGCCGGTCTTTCCAACTACCAGGGCTATCTCTATCTGGATGGCGTGCCATCTGAGACCATCAATCAACAGGGCGACAACCGCACGGTTGCGTTGAGCATGAGCGTTGAAGCCGTCGATCAGTTCCAGATCACCACCAGCGTCCCGCCGGCGGAGTACATGGGAGCCGGCGCATCGAATTACACCATGAAATCCGGAGGCCACGATTATCACGGCCAGGCCTCGGATTACGTGCGCAACACCGTCCTGGACGCATGGAATTTCTCGCAAAAGGAAGCAACCGTAAAGAACGCCGCGGGACAGACGGTCGCGGCGCCGAAGAATATCGAGCATGCAAATGAGATGTCAGGATCCGTTGGCGGTCGTGTCCCTCATACGGGAAGCAAGTTGTTCTTCTTCGTCGCCTACGACAAATACCACTCCCGCTTGAACGATACCCCTGGCCAGCTTACGATTCCCACCGCACAGGAGGAAGGGGGCGACTTCTCCCAGTTGGCTGACGCCAATAACGATCCCTTCATCTTCGATCCGGCGTCCAATAGCTGCGTCGGCAGTAGCTGCACACGAACGGCGTTTTCGTATAACGGCAAGAACAACGTGATTCCGGCCGGCAGGATTTCGGCGATCACGCAGAAGATGGAGTCGTTCCTGCCCAACTATCCTAATTCGCCCAACGCCAACCTGTCGGGCAACGTCAACACCGCCGTGCTCACGAATAACTACCTCGGCACGCAAATCAACGGCCGCGACAGTCATCTTTACGACTGGCGGGTGGACTATGATTGGACCGCGAAAGACCGCGTATCTGCTGTCGGCGCGATGGGGCAGTTTGTGTATCTCAACAATTTCGGCTCCCCATATCTTCCGCTGCCGTATGCTGTGGGCGATTATGCCACCATCGTCCCCAAACAATACAACATCGAGGAAGTGCACACGTTCAATGACCACCTGACCAATCAATTCAAGATCGGCTACACGCGTTTCTTCATGCCCATCACCAACCCCACCGATGGCGTCTCGCAGTACGATATTGGAACTTTTGGCGTGACCAATCTGCCCACGGGCCAGGCGGGAAGGGAGTTTCCCGGCGTCTCGTTTTCAACCTCCGGGGCAACCACCGTTAATCCCACCACCTGGACTACAAACAGCAACTCGGCTTCAACCCAGCTCACCATCCCCAACAACTATGCATTGGTCGACAACGTGCTGTGGATCAAGGGCAAGCATCAGTTCACCTTTGGCATGACCTACCAGTTTGAAGGTCTCAACAACGCCAACCCGGCCACCTTTACCGGTGTTCTTTCTCTGCCCTTCGACCAATATGCCACGGCAAACTTCACGGCAGGCAGCTCAGCGATCGATACCAAGTCAACCGGCTATGGATACGCCAGCTTCCTGCTGGGCGCAGTGGGCGCAACCGGCAGCGGCGCCACAGGCATATCACTACCGCTGCAGAATGTAGCCACCATTTATAGCCGCATCAAGGCCATCGCGCCGTTTGCTGAGGATACTTACAAACTCAGCAAAAAGCTGACCGTCAGCTATGGGCTACGCTGGGACTATTTGCCGCCGCTTCACGAGAAGTTCGACCACTTCACCTTCCTGAATCCCACCGCCACGAATTCGGCTACAGGGACCCCTGGTGCGCTGGAATTTGATGGAAGTTACGGTGGTCCAAGTGTCAGTTGCGGCTGCGTGACGCCGTTGAAGACTTACTGGAAGAACTTTGGTCCGCGACTGGGTTTTGATTACGCGATAAACGACAAGACCGTGATTCGAGCGGCTTCTGGTCTCGTCTACTCCCAGGGCGGAGGCACTGGCGGCGGCCGCACCTCCGGCGGTCCCGGCGCTTCCAATGGCGCGGGCCAGGCCCTCGGATTCAACACTACGGCGCAGGCGGTGGGAGATACTCTTTCCGGTCCAAGCGCCGGTCCATCGTTCTATCTCAACAGTTCCAATACCTCGCTCTTCGGCCCCGGGTTCACCTACCCCAGCGCTCCCACGCCCGGCGCGGCAAGCACCATCCTGAACACCGGCAACTATCTCAACGGCAGCGGCGCAGTCGTGACCGCGGGACAGATGGGATATGACGATCCCTATGCGGGCGGGCGCGCGCCGATGTATACCTTCTGGAACTTTGGTATCGAGCGGAGCCTCACCAGGGACATTACCTTGAACATTAACTACGTGGGAGACGAGGCCCATCATACCTGGGACAGCGGCGCACAGAATGCGCGTGGTTACTGGAACAATGAGCCGAATCCCCTTTACCGTGCCCTTCTCGGCGCCGTGAACGGAACGAACTCCAAAGGATCAACTGTGTCTATTCTGACTGCGCCTGCGACGACAGCGAATGTGGCCATCATGAATGCGGCGGCCCCCGGATTACCAAACCCCGCCTTCTTTATCGCTGCTGCAAACGCGGCACCTTCCAATTCCAATCTAACTATCGCGCAAATGCTGACTTCGTTTCCACAGTACAGCGGCCTTCAGGACGGATGGGGCGGTGCCTTTGTGGAGAATTACAGCTATGAGGCGATTCAGGCCACTGTAAGCCAGCGCACGGCCCATGGCCTCGCCTTCAACTTCAACTTCACGTTCTCAAAGAACATCGGAGACGACGGTAACTTCCGCAGCGGTTGGAACATCCCGGCGTCGGCCATCGACGGTCACGCACAAGCCTGGAAGCAGGACCGTATCGATCGCTCCTGGACGACCACCTCGGCGCCGTTCATTCTGAATACCTACGCCGTCTACCAGCTTCCCTTCGGCAAGGGCAAGATCGGCGCCAACAACTGGCTGGTCACGCAGCTTGCCGGCGGATGGACGATCTCCGGAGTTTACCAATACAGCTCCGGCGGACCGTTCGGCGTCACGTGGAGTTCGGGCGGCCAATGCGCCAACGGATACACGACTCTGAATGCTTATACGTGCATGCCGTCTCTCACTCCCGGATACTCCGGCCATCCACGCATCAATGGCAAGTTCGG
Source organism: Occallatibacter sp. (assembly GCA_031296305.1). Classification (GTDB taxonomy): domain Bacteria; phylum Acidobacteriota; class Terriglobia; order Terriglobales; family Acidobacteriaceae; genus Telmatobacter. The sequence continues at coordinate 48,608 of JARLFZ010000002.1, forward strand.
TAGCGGGCCTAACGGCTACGTGTTCGCCAATGCGAGCAACATCAAATACCTCGACATTGGTGCGTTCTCGCAGCCGGCGAATATATCAACCACCGGCAACTCCGCCCAGTACCTGATTGGCAATGCGCCACGCACCGCGGCGTATGGTATTCGCAATCCCGGCAATCAAACCAACAACCTTTCCATCCGGCGTGCCTTCCCCTTCCTTCACGAAAAGATGGCGTTCATCCTGCAGGCGGACTGCTCGAATTTCCTGAACAAGATGATCTGGGGCGGCCCCAGTGCAGGCTGGGGGGTCGGCTCTACGACATTCGGTGAAGTGAATGCTCCTGGCACAGCGCCTCGCGACTGGCAGATGTCAGGACACGTTACGTTCTGAGCGCATGGCTAGAGTCAACCCGAAGAGGGCGTCGTCTTAGGCAGCGACGCCCCTACGGTCCCGACCTTTCTAATTCACCAGTAAGCGGGACGGCGTGAGAAAGAAACGAATATATTTCGATCCATTCATCCGATGAACGCCGGTCAGATTGCACCGAGTCCGATGAATTCCGTTCAATTCTCAAGTCCAAATCTTGCGCTCTCGGGAGAGGAGTTAGCTGGCTATGGATAAAGTTGCGGCGGCATTGGAAGTAACACGAACGGATGACACACAAGAAGTCGTCATCATTCATCCGGATCTAAAACCAGACGCAAGCGGCATTGGTCGACTCATTTTCTCGCCACGCAATGCGCGTTATCTGGCCAACCTGCTCGTTGAGCACGCGGCCGCTGCCGAGGCTGAGGCAATCATGTCCGACGAAGTTAGGGCGGGCAATCCGACTCTCGCATTTGCGCCCGCTGGAAAACTCTCGCGCCGCAACAAGCCGCGGGATTAGGATTGTTTGAAGTTAGAAATGAGGAAAGCGATCATGTCCGTCACCCGGCGAACAATGCTTATCGGTTCCGCCTCGCTTCTGGGGCACGAATTCATCACCCGTCAAAGCCTGGCACAAGCGGTAGCGGCACTCGCCTCGACGTCGCCGAACGACACACCGATCGCACCCCCAGCCACGGCTGCGGCAAAGACCCTCTTCAACGATATCGGCGCCAGCAGCTGGACCGAGCTCAACCACCGACTTCGTGCCGTGAACTCCGATATTCAAGCCAACGGCTTGCGCCACATTCCCGGTGTCGAAGGCACCTTTCTCACCGGCTACCCCTATAACGAGTTCTACGATTGGGATCTATACTTCGAGAACCTCTACCTCTCTTACTACGGAGTCTGGCCTTATTGCTTCACAAATCTGAAGGAGTTCCTCAACCGCCAGCAGCCGGATGGCTACATCAGTCGCAGCCTGATCGCGCAGCGCGACCGCCAGCATTTCAAGCCGTTCCTTGCCCAATTGGCGGTGCTTGGCTGCAAGCAGAATCACGACGACTACGAATGGCTCCGTGGCAACTACTACGAACGCCTGGGGAAGTACATCGATAAGTGGTTCTCTTATGACTCGGACCACAATGGTTTGCCCGTCTGGAACTCGGCGGACGCCGCGGGAACCGACAATCAATGGTCGCGCGCCGGCGCACTCAGCTCTTTCGAAATCGAAGGCGTCGATCTGGCCTCCTATCTCGTCCGCGAATTGCGCGCCATGTCGGTCATCGCCACTCACCTGAAACTCGATGCAGACAGCAAAGAATTCGATCGCCATGCCGACCAGTTAAGCGAGATCATGAATTTTGCTTTCTGGGACCAGAAGCAGGGCATGTACTTCGACCGCAATGAGAAGACCGGCAATCGCGTCTACGTGAAGTCAGCCACAAACTTCATGCCGCTTTTTGCCGGCGTAGCCAAGCCCGAGCGCGCCCGGCGCATGATCCACGAACATCTGCTTAACCCAGATGAGTTCTGGCTGGCATATCCTGTGGCTAGCTATTCGAAGACAGAGCCCGACTATTATCAGGGCTCGCACCACGAATGCAATTGGCGCGGTTCCACCTGGGCGCCCACCAATTACATGATCTTTCAGGGATTGCGCGCTTATGGATATCAGGCCGAGGCGCGTGAGCTCGCCACTCGTCTCTTCAACATGGCCTTACTCAAGAATGCCGTGCTCCGCGAATACTACAACGCCGAAACCGGCGAAGGCCTTGGCCAGACACGCTTCTGGGGGTTCACCTCTTTGTACTACGGAATGCTCCTCGAATCCATCCTCGGATACGATGCATCCACCCTCCAAAAACCAGTCGAGCCCATCGTGACTCGTGAGCTCGGCATTCAATTCCAGTCGTGACCCTGAACTCGACACAGAGCGGCGATACCCGGCGCAAGGAGAGTCGCCTTGAAAGGCGTTGGCATGGAATGCAAAAACGTCCGAAGGGGAAAGCGTCACACCTGGCGGCGCAGGCGGATGTGAAGCTGGACTGCGAATTCGACGATCCGATCGGCATGCTGAGAGACTGTCACCATAAGATCAAGCGATCTCTTCACGTTCTTTGGGTGATCGCGGACCGTGCTGCGGGCAGAGAATTAACCGGCGAAGAAATGGCAGCGGTGCGATCGGCGATGGACTGCCTTCGCGTGGACGGAACACGGCACACAGCGGACGAGGAGGAATCCCTGTTTCCCCGGCTTCGCGCAGAGACCATTTCCGGAGACTCCGAAGAGCTGAACGTACTCGAGGATAACCGGCGACAGGCGGATCCGCTACACGCGATGGTTGAGACTCTCTACTCAACGTGGATGTCGGCCGGAGCGTTGCGTCCGGAAAACCAGCTGCGGTTGCAATCGTGCACTGAAAGTCTGAAGCGCCTCTCTGACCAGCACATCCATATCGAGGAGCAAATCGTGTTTCCTCGAGCGCAGCGCGTGTTGGACGGCCAGACCATCGCGGCCATGGGGCAAGAATTCGGCGCCCGGAGAAGCTGATTCGGCTTGGTACGACGCGGGAACGGTCCAGGAAGCTGCGGAAAAACTCTTCAAGGGTTGCGAGAAGTGTCAGGGCACGACTTCAGTTGTGCCATGGGTCCAGCAAAATCGATTTGGGCTTTAGCTCCCGAAAGAAGCGTTTGGGAAGTTGAAACGTTGACGAATTCACCTTCGGCAAAGGAGAGGAAACAAACCGCATGGGACTGAGCGAGGATTTGGAAAAGTTTGCGGCCCAGGAGCGTGAGCTGCGCTTGCCGCGCCTCGATGCGCAGATTGCGTGGGAGCTGGGGACGCGCATTCGAACCTTGGCGACGGACCGCGGCCTCACTTTGGTCATCGACGTGCGGCGTTTCGGGCAGCAGCTGTTCTTTGCTGCTCTCGACGGCACCACTCCCGACAACGCCGAGTGGGTGCGCCGCAAGAGCAACGTGGTGGCGCGCTTCCATCGCAGCTCCTATGCCGTGGGCATGACGCTCAAGATGAAGGCGACAACGCTTCTCGAGGGCTACGGACTGCCGGTCGCCGATTATGCGGTCGACGGCGGCTCCTTTCCGCTGATTGTTGAGAACGCGGGCAGCGTGGGCAGCGTGACCGTCTCCGGGCTGCCGCAGCGCGACGATCACAATCTGGTTGTGGAAGCGCTGTGCGCGTTGCTGGGGCGTGATTTTGAAGCAATGCGCATGGGTCCCGAGTCGGCATAGCGGTTCGACAAAAGCGAAACGGTGCGCAAAATAAATGACCAATCATCCTGTCGCACTTCGCCGTCAGCGCGAAGAATGCCATTCCCCCTTAGGGCATTGACCCGAACAGCCACTTCAAGTCGAACAATTATAAGTATTTAATTCCGAAAAATGACTCTCTCTGACCCTCTGAGTTCCTCATTTGAAAAAAATTCAAAAAACAATGGTCGACCGGGGTTAATCGGAACTATACTGTTTCGTCACCGGAAAATCGAAGTGGGGAAACAGGAGGCCGTTCCGCGGCTTTCGGCGCTGGTGACAGGGAGGGTTGAGAGTATGACAACCGGATGTTTCACTTCCCGGAGAAATTTCCTGAAAACGACAGTAGCCGGTGCCACTGCTGCAGCGGCGGCTTTGCGCATGCCATCGGCATGGGGCGCTGACGCTCCTTCCGCCGCTCCACCCAGTACGATAAGCCGCGTCTCTCTGGCCGCGGGCGATGATCGCGCCAACATTGCGTTCAAGGCACTTGAGCCGTTCAAGAAAGAGATTGCTGTCGCGATTGGCAGGAAGCGCGTCATTATCAAGCCCAACAACGTCATTCCCAACCGCGTCTTGTCTGCCTCCCACGCCGACAATCTGGAAGGAATTTTGGAATTTCTGAGATCGATCGGCAAGAAGGACATCGCGATTGCCGAGTCGCCGGCCATGGGTTCGGCACTGGATGGCTTCGAGAGCCTTGGCTATAACAAATTTGTCGCTCAGTACGGCGTGAAGCTGGTCGACCTCGACAAGGACGATTTCCAGGTTGTTCAGTGCATCGACCAGAAAGATTTTCAGCCCCATCCATGCCGCATGGCGAAGACCATGCTCGACCCGAATAACTTCATCATCTCAGCGGCCAAGCTGAAGACACACGACCTGGTTGGTATCACGCTCTCGTTGAAGAATGTGGTGGTTGGTTCGGCGCTCAAGGATGCGGCGAACCGGCCCATGAGCGGCAAACGCGTCACCCATGGCGGGGGCACCTATGGCATCAATTACAACCTCTTTGCCCTCTCCGCCAAACTTCATCCGCATCTCGCGGTGATCGACGGGTACGAAGGCATGGAAGGCACCGGCCCTGTGAACGGCACACCGATCGCGCAGAAGGTTTGCGTCGCGAGCCTCGATTGGCTGGCTGCCGACCGCGTCGGCGCCGAGTTGATGGGCGTCGACTTCAGCAAGATCGGCTATCTGTCGTTCTGCGCCCAGGCCGGGGATCGAGGCCAGTCGGATCTGAGTAAGATTGAAGTCCTCGGGCCGCCGATCAAGGATCATGCAAAGACCTATCAACTGCCGAAGCAGTGGGATCAGATCACGAGTTGGCAAAAACCGATGATGGTTGGATGACGGCCTTTGTGTGACCGCCAAATCTAACGTTCGGTCTATTCCCGGAGTGGGCTGACTGGCAATCAGCAGACCCAGTCTGGCCATAGAACGCGGGTGCTGTGGCTGTCGGTCCCGGTGTGCGAGCGGTGTGCCGGAGCCTGGGAATCGCACTTCAAGATGGTCCATGTCTGGTGTATCGCGGGCCATGGGCTTAGCTACCGGTACTGAGGAGAATCATTTCACTTTCCAGAAACTTTCTGCCGCCGGCAAGATCCAGAACGTCGAGCTGCTTGACGCGGGCAAGATGAAGTTCGCGCAGAATGATACGGCGCTGACGGTACAACTGCCCGAAAAGCAGCCCGGCGAACACGCCATCGCGTTTGAAATTATCGGTGCTTAAGGAACGCCAGCCATGCATACCACCTTCACCCGACGCCAGTTTGCCAGGTTGATCGCCGCCGCCGCGGCATGCGCACGCCTGCCTCGCGCATTTGCCCAGAACGCCCCGCCACCCCGACAGATCGCTCCAGGCCCATTCCAGCCGACATGGGAATCGCTCACCGCGAACTACAGGACGCCGGAGTGGTTTCGCGATGCTAAGTTCGGCATGTGGGCGCACTGGACGGCGCAATGCGTCCCCGAGCAGGGCGACTGGTATGCGCGCCGCATGTATGTCCAGGGCGAAAAGGACTACGACTTCCACGTCAAGACCTACGGCCACCCCTCCAAGGTCGGCTTCATGGAGATCGACAATCTCTGGAAGGCGGAGAAGTGGAATCCCGAGCATCTGATCGGCCTCTACAAACGCGCTGGGGCGAAGTACTTCTTCGCCATGGGCGCGCATCACGACAACTTCGACATGTTCGACTCAGCCCACCACGACTGGAACTCGGTCAAGGTGGGCCCGAAGAAGGACCTCGTCGGCGCCTGGGCAAAGATCGTTCGCGCGAACGGCCTGCGCTTCGGCATCTCCAACCACAACTCGTGGGCCGCGCGCTGGCTGCAGCCCGCGTACGGATACGACGGGGAAGGCCCGCTGGAGGGCGTGCGTTACGACGCCTATACGCTGACCAAAGCCGACGGCAAAGGCAAGTGGTGGGAAGGCCTCGATCCGCAGGACCTGTATACCGGCAACAGCGTGCGCATGCCCAACGGCATCCACGGTATCGCTGCCATCAAGGCCTGGGTGAACGAGTACACCAGCCTCGCCAAGAGCAATCCCATGCCGTCCGAGGCCTTCTGCGAGAACTGGTACATCCGCTGCAAAGACATGGTGGACAAGTACCAGCCGGACGTTCTTTACTTCGATACGAATGAGTTGCCGTTGGGGCAGGCGGGGCTCGATCTCGTCGCGCATTATTACAACCTGAGCTCCCAAAAGAACGCTGGTAATGCCGAGGTTGTTGTAAACGGCAAGCACATTCTGCCGGAGCACATCGGCTCGTTCGTCGAGGACATCGAGCGCAGTACCGCCAACGCCATTCGGCCCCAGCCATGGCAGACCGACACCTGTATCGGCGATTGGCACTACAGCCGCGCAGTCTATGAGGAGAATCGTTATCAGACTGTACCTCGCATCGTCTCCATGCTGACCGATATTGTCAGCAAGAACGGCAACCTGATGCTTAATATCCCGCTGCGCGGCGACGGCTCAATCGATGAGAAGGAAGAAGCCTTCATCGCAGGCTTCACCGCATGGATGGACATCAACTCCGAAGGCATCTTCGCGACGCGGCCGTGGAGGGTCTATGGCGAGGGACCGTCCACCACTGCGCCTCCGCCACGCGCCTACGGGCCTCCTGGACCGCCTTACACCGCTGAGGATATTCGCTTCACCCAAAAGGGCGATGCAGTTTATGCGTTCGTCGGTGCGTGGCCGGAATCGCGCATTGTGAAGATCAAGAGCCTTGGGACAGGCTCGGCTTATTCCGGTGGCGCCAAAGCGACCAACATCTCGCTGCTCGGTTACGGCGGCAAGCTGAGCTGGACGCAGGACGAGCAAGCCCTCTCGGTAAATCTGCCGGAGACGTCGCCAGGTCAGCACGCCGTGACCCTCAAGATCAATGGCTTGCCGGCGGCATAGCTGCCAAAAGAAAGGCGCCGGTCGCGAATTGATGAGATCGCTCAAGACTTACTCGTTCCTCGCATCGCTCTCGCTCACTCTGTGCTGCGCGCAGGCAGCCACCGCGCAGGTGAAGCCGTCTGCGCTCTTTAGCGACCACATGGTGTTGCAGAGCGGCATGGCGGTACCGGTCTGGGGCACAGCCGAGCCCGCAGAGAAGGTGACCATCCAATTCAACGGCCAAAGAAAGTCCGCTGTTGCCGACGCCTCCGGCAAATGGATGGTGCGCCTCGCCAACCTCCATCCCGGCGGCCCGTTCGAGATGAGGATCGCCGGCAATAAGCCAGGTGAAACCCCAATCGTTGTGCAGGACGTTCTTGTGGGCGAGGTTTGGCTCGGGTCGGGCCAGTCGAATATGGACTTCACCGTCGCTACCACCCCGAGACACTACTTCGCCGGCGTCCAGAACGAAGCCGAGGAAATCGCCGCCGCAAACTACCCAAACATCCGCATGTTCACCGGCGCATGGAAGAACAGCTATGAGCCCCAGACCGAGATCTCCGGTACCTGGCTCGTCGTCACTCCGGAAAACGTCAAAGAGATGTCGGCCATCGGCTATCTCTTCGCGCGCGACATGCAGAAAGAGTTGAAGGTGCCCTTCGGCATTATCACTGAAGCCTTCGGCGCCAGCACGGCTGAGGCCTGGACCAGCAGCGATGCGCTCGTGGCCAATCCAAAATTGAAGCCGCTGATCGACAAATTCGACGCCAAGGTAGCCGCCTACAAGACCAACCCACCCGACATCACCGCAGCCCTGAAGGCATGGCAGGAGGCCGTCACGAAAGCTCAGGCTGCCGGGCAGAGACCACCCCGGCGACCCAGCAATGGCGACCCGGTCGGAGACCAACACAACCCCACCGTGATGTACAACGGCATGATCGCTCCGGTGATTCCCTACGCCATTAGGGGCGTCCTCTGGTATCAGGGCGAAGCCATCAACGGTGGCCCCACCGGCTACAAGCTTTACCCGCTCCTGCAATCGACCCTGATCAACGACTGGCGCCAGCGCTGGGGCGAAGGCAACTTCCCGTTCTACATCTGCCAGCTTGCACCACTCAAGGCATGGCCTAATCGGCCGGACACCTTGTACAACAACCCCGATGTCCGCGAAGCGCAGGCGACGGTGCTGTCTCTGCCGAACACCGGCATGGCTGTCACCATCGACATCGGCGACCCGGTCAACATTCATCCTAAGGACAAGCAGGATGTGGCGGACCGGTTGACGCGCATTGCTTTGGCCAACACTTACGGTCGCAAGATCGAGTTCGCCGGCCCCATGTATGACTCGATGAAAGTTGAAGGCAACGCCATCCGCATCAAGTTCACTCACGTCAGTACCGGTCTCGTGGCCAGGGGCGGCGAACTCAGGACCTTCATGATCGCCGGTGAGGATGGCAAATTCGTTCCGGCGACCGCCCGCATCGATCACGACACGCTGCTCGTCTCCAGCCGCGATGTTGCCGAGCCGGCAGCCGTCCGCTACGCCTGGGACAACTATCCCGAAGGCTGCAATCTCTATAACGGAGATGGCCTTCCCGCAGCACCGTTCCGCACGGATACGTGGTGACCGGAAGCCAACTGCCATTTTTCAGTTGCCGAGGAGTGTCCAGGACCAGGAAACTCCCGTGAAACACCCCCGCTGACACACCATTGCGTTCAAGATCACGGGCGTTTTAGTCGGTATACAATTCAAGCCGAGTCGTAGCGTCGGTAACGACGATCGACTAATCAGAGGAACGGAACTATGAAACTTAATCGCCGGGAGGCAGTGAAAATCATCGCCGGAGCCGTACCGGCACTCGCCAGTTCCAGCGCGTTTGCCGCTTCTCCGCAGGCGTCAGTGCGCAAATCGGCAACGGACGCGATCATGCGTTTCGCTTTTGACAGTGTCTTCTCCGAGTTCCCGATCGCGATGACCGAACTCGGCCAGCAGTCGCCCACCAACTTGTCGGCGTACTCACACCTGGTGATGGAGATGCGGATGAGCTCTCCACAACGGCTCTCTCTCTGGGCCAACACAAGCCACGGGCCGCGCTCCGTATCGATCATCGGGTTCGGGCAGAACGCGTGGCTGCGGGCGTCGATTCCGTTACAGTACTTCATCGGCCGGGATTCGCGGGGCAACGATCTGGCCTCGGCCTCGAACAGGCGCACGAATTGCTGTTGGTATTCCGTATGGGGACCGTTCGGGGACCTGACATCCGTTGAGTCGATCTCGATCGCGATGGAGTATCCGCTGAACAAGCCGACGGTCGAACTGCGCAACGTGCATCTGTCAACCAAGGACGAAGGGTCGGATTTTCTCGAAGCTGGCCCTATGCTCGACTCCTTTGGACAGTGGGCGTATGCGGACTGGCCGCGAAAGATCAAGAGTCACGAACAATTGACGCGAGAGCTCGCTGCGGAGGAAAGGAGCTTCGGTAGCGCTGCGGAATTCGGCTACGGCCGTTACAACGGTTACGCCGGTACCCGCGCGAAGGCCACCGGCTTCTTCCGCGTTGAGCTAATCGACGGCCGCTGGTGGTTCGTCGATCCGGAAGGTCATCTCTTCTTGTCCACGGGGATCAACGGGACACCAGGCGGCGGTGCGGGATTCGGCGGCAATGACACGGGGACTGAGCGAACCAATCGTCGGCTGGATTCATGGGGCATGACCACTGGCGGGATGAATCGTCCAGGCACTGTAATGCTGCGTTGGCCGCTGGGCACAACCTATCTCGGATTACCCGACGTCTACTCGCAGAAGTTTTCCGACGATATCGATGCTGCCGCGAACACTCAGTGCACGCCACACAGAAACGACCCTCTGTTGATCGGCTACTTCGTTGGAAACGAACCGCCCTGGAATAACCGCGAGAGCGAGCTTTGCGAGCTGATTCTGTCCGGGCCGGATACCGCCACAAGAGCCAGGCTCAAGGAACATCTGTCGGAGGGAGATACTCCTGCGCGGCGGCGCGAATTTGTGCTGAACGCCTTCGCCAGATATCTGGAAATTGTCTGCGGCTCTGTACGAAAATACGATCCGAATCATCTTCTGCTGGGAATTCGATTCGGAGGCAAAATGTCGGATGAGGCGATGATGCTCGCGCGTGCCTTCGACGTTTGCAGTATCAACGTATACGAGTATGAGCCGACGAAACAGATCATTCGGGCTGGCCGCCTCACTGGCCGGCCAGTCCTGATCGGGGAGTACCACATTGGTGTTCCGGCTGACGGTCTCGCCGCGGGACTGGTGCAGGCGAAAGACCAGCATGAGCGCGGCGTTGCGTATCGCTACTTCCTGGAACAGGCAGCGTCGCTCGAATGGTTTCTGGGCGCATACTGGTTCGCATGGCGCGACGAGCCGGTACTGGGCCGCATGGACGGCGAGAACTATAACATCGGTTTTGTAGACGTGACCGATCGGCCGTATACGGAGCTGATTGAAGCGGCCAGGACGACGCACAAGAGACTACTCGCCGTGCATTCGGGCGACCTGTCTCCGTTTGCGCAACATCCCCTCGCGTCGGATGCAGGTGCGCCATCCTCACCGTGGCCGTTGGATTGAATCAAATATTCGGAGAATACCCATGCAACGGAGAATGTGCCAATCTATCTTCACGGTTGCGCTGATTCTCGCGGCAACTTCGCCGCTGTTGGCCGCAGCAGCGCCGGTAAATGCCTGGGAAGAAAAGGTCACCATCCCGACCTACCTGATCGGCCCCCCGGACCCCAACCCGCAGTTCTACTTCGGCGGCAACTCGCAGGGCGCGCAACACCGCATTTACCCGTATTCTGTCTACGACAACCTGACCACGGAGAAGAAAGACAAGACCTATACCATGGTCTATCTCGAAAATGAGTACATCAAGATCGGCATTCTTCCCGAGCTTGGTGGCAAGATCTTCGAAGCGGTCGACAAGACGAACGGTTATGACTTCATCTACCACCAACATGTCATCAAACCCGCGCTGATCAGCCTGCTCGGCGCCTGGATCTCCGGTGGAATCGAATGGGACCTGCCGCACCATCATCGCGCCACCAGCTTCCTGCCGATGCAATACAAGATTGAGGCGAACGCCGACGGCTCAAAAACCGTCTGGATCGGTGAGTTGGAGTTGCGCGATCGCATGGAGTGGGTTGTCGGGGTGACGGTACGCCCCGGCAAGTCCTACTTCGAAGCCGCCTTCCGTATGATCAACCGGACGCCGGTGCCTGCCTCGATGCTGAGCTTCTCCAACGTTGCGGTTCACGTCAACGATACGTACCAGGTCATCTTCCCTCCGAGCACGCAGTTCGTGACCTATCACGGCAAGCGGGATTTCACTACTTGGCCGATCGCGACGACAAAGTTCAACGGCGCGGACTTTACCTCCGGCGTTGACGTGAGTTGGTACAAGAACCACGCCGGCGCAAACTCCATGTTTGCCTGGAACTATCAGGACGACTTCCTCGCCGGTTACGACCACGGGAAGAATGCGGGCATCCTCAGCATTGCCGACCACAACGTAGTCCCCGGCAAGAAGTTCTGGACGTGGGGCAACGGCCCCAACGGCCGCGCAGAGGACCATCTGCTCACCGACTCCGACGGGCCCTACATTGAGCTCATGGTCGGCGCCTATTCGGACAATCAGCCCGACTACAGTTGGCTGGAACCGTATGAGGCCCGCGAGTGGACGCAGTATTGGTATCCGTTCCGTGACATCGACGGCGTGAAGAACGCAAATCTCGACGCCGCAGTCAACCTCGACGTCAAAGACAGCAAGGCTGTGGTGGGGTTCTACTCCACCGAAGCGCGTCCCGCGGCGCGCGTCACACTGAAACTGAAGGATCGGTTCTTGCTCGATGTGACGGTCGCAATCAGCCCTGGCCATTCTTTCGTAAAGACGGTCAATCTGCCCGCCGGCACGGACGAGCATGATCTGCGCGCTGCGATGGAGGCGGATGGCCGCGAGTTGATTGCATACGCGCCGGTCAAGCTTCAGCCTGAAAAAATGCCGGCGCCCGTGTTGGCTCCGCCCGCGCCGTCGGAGATCAAGACCACGGAAGAGTTGTACCTGACCGGGCTGCGAATGGAGCAGTTCCATTCTCCCAGCGGCGATCCAAACGAATATTGGCAGGAGGCATTGCGGCGTGACCCCGGCGACATCCGCGTGAACACAGTCCTGGGAATTGACGCGATCAAGGCAGGCCGTTATGCCGAGGCGGAGACGCTGCTGCGCAAAGCGCTGGAGCGGTCCACGGCGAGCTATACATCGCCGAAGGATGGTGAGCCGATATATTACCTCGGGCTCGCTTTGAAGGCACAGGGCAGGCTGGATGAAGCGTACGCTGAATTGTTCAAATCAACATGGAGTTCGGCTTGGCGGTCTCCGGGTTACTTTGCACTGGCAGAGATTGACTCGACAAAAGGCGACTTCAATGCGGCTCTGAAGGATGATGAACGAGCGCTCCAGGCCGATGCTCTGAACATTCGCGCGCTGGCATTGAAGGCCGCTTTGCTCCGCCATACCGGCCGAAACAGAGAGGCACTTTCTACCGTCGCTCTCATCTGCGAGATCGATCCGCTCGACGTGCACGGTCTGGTGGAGCAATGGCTTTCCACCGCCTCGACCAATAACGATGCCGTCCTGTGGACGACGGTGAGCGAGCATGTCGCGACAGCGCTCGAGGTGGCGGCAGACGATATGAATGCGGGCTTGTGGCAGGACGGTACCAGGTTTCTGGGGCACATCGTCGACGCGGCTCCCGATAAGTCCAGGGTGTCTCCGCTCATTTACTACTACCTGGCCTACTTCGCCGGACAGATGAACCAGCAAGGCAAAGCTCGCGAGTACGATCAACTGGGCGAAAAAGCTTCACCGGACTATGCCTTCCCTTTCCAGATGGAGATGATTGCCGTGCTGGAAAATGCGATGAGCACGAACCCATCCGGCGCACGCGCTCCGTACTACCTCGGCAACCTGTTGTTCGATTGGCAGCCGCAACGGGCGCAGGCTCTCTGGGAGCAATCCGCCTCGCTGGGAGCAGACTTCCCGGTCGTCTATCGCAACCTCGCCATGGTTTATGCGCGCAATGGCAATCAGCGTGACCAGGAGCTGACCGCACTTGAGAAAGCAGTTAAGTTCGGCGGTAACGCGATGGTCTTCAACGATCTCGACAAGCTGTATGAGGAGAATGGGGTCCCTCCGGCAAAGCGCTTGGCGCTGATGGAAGCGCACCAGGCAGCCATCGATCGTGACGACGTGATCGCCCGCGAGATCAACCTCGAAATCTTCGCGGGCAAACCCGAAGCCGCGATTCAGCTCATGGAGTCGCGATTCTTTCGCTCTTGGGAAGGCGGCGGCGCCTTCTCTCTGGGCGACTCATGGATCAATGCCAACCTCGCTCGCGGTCACCAACGCATGGCCGAGAAGCAGTATACCCAGGCGCTGACTAGCTATCAGGCAGCACTTCAGATTCCGGCCAACCTGCAGGAAGCCGCTGGTAATGTGGGTAGCCGCAAAGCCGAGATCTCTTATTTCATCGGAAACGCATATCAGGTCCTGGGCGATTCGGCGAACGCCAAGCGCTTTTGGCACAGCGCATCCAGCGATACGGGAGACGCACACTCAGAGGCAAACGGTCCCGGAGCCACCACCCATTTCCGCCGGCGAGGCAATATGGGTGGCCTCGCGGCCGGTGTGCGCGTAGAGCAAGACACGCTCTACTATCAGGCCTTGGCTCTCCAGAAGCTCGGGCAGCCAGATGATGCTGCGGCAATTTACACACAGCTTCTCGATATTGGCTCAAAGATGCTTGCGGCCGCGCCGGAGATGCCGATCCAGTCGGCAGCCAGCCAGACCCAGCGAACACTATTCGCGGACGCCCACTACCTCGTCGGCCTCGGCGACCTGGGGTTGAACCACCGGGACCAGGCACGGCAGGAGTTTGCGCTCGCCCTAAGAGCCAGTCCCGATCATTACTCCGCCGCCAGGGCTCTAAGAGAGGTGACACCTTAGGCCGCGCCGCCGCACCAATCGCACCCTTGCGTTGGCCTGTCTGGGATTCAAAAGCTGGAGGACGCGATCAGCCAGGCGTCCTTTCTACCCAATGAGTTGCTATTGAATCTTGAACGCCACGGCGATCTGTGATGGCATCTTCGATGGACAGACAATGATCAGGCCTTCGGGATGCTGGCTCCAGACGAGTTTCTCTGGGCTGCCCAGCATCGTGACCGAGTGAATAGGCGCGGTGAGCAGGCCGGCGTTGGCGCCGAGCGAGGAGATGGTGACTTGCGCACCGGGTTGTGGCACTTGCAGTGCAAAAACGTAGATCGAGCCGTCTTTGCCGGATGTGAATCGAAAATCGCTGGGGCCGAATTGGAAATCGGCTTGTGCGCTGCCGAGTGCGCCCCCGGGCAGAGTACGCAGGGTACCGTCGGCATTGGTGACGCCTTCGCCGAATTTGACCCAAGCTTTGCTCCCGTAGATGCCTTCACCATTGATTTCCATCCAGACGCCGACCTCGTGAAGCATCTGAAGCAAGCCGTCGTCCAGCGATCCATCTGGCCGGATCGGAATATTCACCAGGTAACTGCCATCGCGAGAGACGATCTCAAGCATGTAAAGGATCAGTGCGCGCGAACTGTAGACGAAGTTGGGCCGGTAGAACCAATCGCCCACCGCATTCTCGCCGATCCACGGCCCGTTGGTCTGAATGGCCTTTGGAATGCGGCTTTCGGCGGTGTTTACGATGCCGTTGGTGCCTGCATGGAACTTTACGATGCTGAATGTGTCCACTTTGCCGCGATTCGCCTGGGCGCGGTTATAGAAATCAGCGATGACGCGCTCAATGGCATCGCACTTGTAGCCAGTGCCGGTCTTGTCTCCGCTGAACGGCTGAGTCGAGTCGCCGTCGGTGTAAATGAAATCGGGATCGTATTTATTGATGACATCCATGATGCGCAAGGCCCAGCGCGTTGCGTACCAGTGCGCATAGTCAAGATGCTCATAAAAGATGCCCTGCTCCGGCCTGAACTTCACATTGGCGACGTTTTTGTAGGCGCGAAGATCGATCCCATAGAGCAGGCGCGGATCGTAGCCCTCCCACCATTTTCCTTTTCCGTCGGCGAGGGTCTGGTGGGCATCATAAGGTACGCCTGCCTTGGGTCCGGTGGTGTCGCTGCCAAAGGCAGGCTGGTACCACCACCAGGTGTACTCGTGATGAAACGCTACACCGTAACGCATGCCGGCCGCGTGGGCGGCTTTTGACCATTCACCGATCAGGTCGCGGTGCGGTCCCATGTTTACCGAGTTCCAGGGCTGATAGGTTGAGTTCCAGTTGTCGAAGTTATCGTGATGCACGCCCTGGACGAGAATGAATCGTGCACCCGCGTCGTGATAAATCTGAACCAGCCTGGCAGGGTCGAGTTTGCTCGGATTCCATGAATGCAGCACGTCTTTATAACCTGTTTCGGATGGATGGCCGAAGTCGCGGATATGGTTGTCATAGGCCGGGGTTCCCGGTTGATAAATCTTGCGCGCGTACCAGTCGCCGCTTTGGCCCGCGGCTTGCGGTCCGAAGTGCACCCAAATGCCGAACTTCGCATCGCGCAGCCACGCCGGGCCTCCGGGATAGTTCCTGGCGATGGAATCCCACGTCGGCTCATAGGGGCCGGCAGCGATGGGAAAGTCCATCTTGACCTCGGGAAACGTGGCCGGCTCCTGCATGGTGAGCGAGTCAGGAGGCTGCGTCGCGGGCACTTCGGGGAAAGGTTCGGGGGTTGGCATCTGCTGTGCCGCGACAGGGAGAGCCGCCGAGATCGAGATGCCAAGGGCAATTGACAAGCTGCATCGCACGACATCAGGGCGAATACGAAGCAGTTTATTCACGAGATGATGATAAAGGACTGCATACGGCGACATCGATATTCTCCTGGGCTTGTGAACTGTAAAAAACATCCGTTTCCAACTTGTTGATCCACCATCCCCTGCGCATTTCTCGCGTCGAGGTGCGGCGCAACGACAAGAATTGATATCTAGCCGCGGCCTGCAAAATGCTCATCGCTCGCCCTTCCTGAGCCGTTGAGTTTGAAGTATGCCCCAAACCGATTCTTCTGCTCTGCATCTTTCCGCATGTCCCGGCCATCCGGCCTCACGGCTCGAACTTGACTGGGACGAAGGTCTCGTACCCGGCCTGCTTTCGCTGCATCTCCGAACTCGATCGAGTGCCTTTTTCAGAGAACACCGAGTCTTTCCGCAGCTTCTGAACAGTCGCAATTATCTCTCATCGGCCGCACACGACCGCGCCTCAGAAGGCGCCCGTCCAGTGACGATTCGTATATCTATATATATATCCAACCGAAGAGCACTCCCCATCCTGCTCTAGCCCCCCGCTCTCTTTTCCTTCTTTCGTTGCAACTTATGGAGTCATACTATGCACGAAACCAGACTCTCTGGTCCCGCCCTTGCGCGATCTTGAGACCTTATTGAGAAAACCAAAGGCTATATTCGCGGCACGAAAGCGCTCGCCCCCTGCTCGCATACGAAGCCATGCTGAGCATGCTTCCCACTCCGCGCCTCAGTGTGCGGAGACAATAGTGGAGGCCTTTGAAAATGTACTGCTTTTGTACCGCCAAGCTGCCGATTCGTGCGATTCCCGCGATTTCCGAGGATGTAATCGGCGCCGAGAGAGAACCAAGGCAGCTCTTGTTTTTCCAAATATTTGTGGCAAAATGTTGGTGGATTTGCGCAAGGGGCTTGATGAGGCAGGACGGTTCGGGTCCTACCTGAGGAGCCAAATCCTCAAGCATCGCCAGTCGCTTCACCCATCCACCCCGCCGAACCCACACCAATCCCAATCGGATTTTTCAGATTTCTTTCTGCAGGCTCCATCTATATTGGAAGAGCGGCATTGGAAGAGCCGTCCCAGCGAAGGAGATGCGCAACCATGCTATACTGAGCTTGCGCTCAGTGATTTGGTCGTGAGCGGCGCTTTGCCCCCTGAAGGCAACTCTGCCTTGCACAGATTTCCCCAAGCCCCTACAGCGTAACCCTTGAGTCTCCGTCCCGGTGACTCAGCTTTTGATCCCCATAAGGATCAGGAGCAAAGTACTGCTTCTCCACTGCAAAGTGGCTTGGCAGCGACGCCAGGACAGCGCATTTACTGCGCAACAAAAGGGTGCCGATCGGCAGCGTGCCGCTTGGCGTTTCGTGTAGCGTGGGTCAGTTCCGGGCCGCGAGCATTTCTAAAATGCTTGCCGCCAGTCCCAGGGACGTTTTCGGTTCTTCCTTACGCGCAATTTTTTATAGAACGCTCGCGCCCTTTGATGGGTCTGCGCTTCTTGTGTCCGGCTCCGTTTGCAGGCCCCCATGAAATCTCGGGGCTCCCGGAGTCAATAGGAAGATTGTCTATTTTGACGACCCAGTTTTCACAGTTTTCACTTTCCCCAGCTTTGATGGCCCGGCTCGAAGCCAACCAATTCAAGATCCCCACGCCGGTGCAGGCTGCTGCCATTGCTCCCGCGCTCGAAGGCCGCGATGTGCTGGCCACGGCGCAAACCGGAACCGGCAAGACCCTCAGTTTCCTCATTCCCATCGTGGAAATGATGCAAAAAGCCGAAGGCCGCGACGCTTGCTCACTTATCGTGCTGCCCACGCGCGAACTCGCCATGCAGATCGAGAAATCCTTCCGCGCCATCCGTACCAGCCAGACGCAAACCGTTGCGTTGGTGGTGGGCGGAATGTCGGAACAGGATCAACTACAGACCATCCGCCGTGGCGCGCGGTTGATCGTGGCCACTCCGGGGCGGCTCGAAGACTTCCTCAAGCGCAAATTGATCCGGCTCGCGGGCGTCAAAATTCTGGTGCTCGATGAAGTGGATCGCATGCTCGATATGGGCTTCGAACCCGCCATTCGCCGCATCGTGTCCATGATCCCGAAAGAGCGCCAAACCCTGTGCTACTCGGCCACTTTGGAAGGCACGGTCAAGGAAGTGTCGCGCAATTATCTCAACAACCCGGTTCGCATCGAAATTGGATCGACTTTAAAGCCGGCCGAGAACGTCGAACTGCGCGCCTTCAGCGTGGATACCGACAAAAAGCAGGAGCTCCTCGAGCATTTGCTGAATGCCGACAAGGGCAGCTTCCTGGTTTTTGTGCGCACCAAGCACGGCGCAGACCGGGTTGCGCGAAGGTTGATTCGCTCCGGCCACGCGGCCATTCAGATTCACGGCGACCGTTCGCAATCGCAACGCAACTCGGCTCTGCGCAACTTCTCCGAGGGCCGGCATCGCGTTTTGGTGGCCACCGACGTAGCCGCCCGCGGCATCGATGTAGCCAACGTTGCCCAAGTGGTCAACTTCGATTTGCCCAAAGTGGCGGAAGATTTTGTGCATCGCGTCGGCCGCACGGGTCGCGCGTCGGCCAAGGGGATCGCATCCACCTTTGCCGGACCAGCCGAGCGCAACGATCTACGCAAAATCGAACGCGCACTTTCGATTCGCATGACGCACTTCCGCGTACGCGGGGTGAACATAGGCGCAGCCAACGAGAACGCGGCTTAACCACAGATTCACGTTCGTGCAAGCCGCAGCATTCAACGCCAGGCAGCGATCCTTTCGGATCGCTGCCTGGCGGTTTTCGAGGCTCGATAAGTGCATGGCGGTTTGTCGCCAACTGAGAATTGCATTTAGAATCGCCGGCGTACGGCTTTCCGGCGACTGCGTCCAAAGTTCTGTTGTGGCCCTCCACGGCAGCTTCTAACTCACTTGCGAGTGACGCGTCCTCGATCGCCCGAGCTTGCCGTCAGGCGCAGCGCCCATGCTACGAACGCGCCCGCCGCAGCGCTCAAAGGTATGACAGCGATGTGCCATACCAGCACGTGCGCCGCCTGGAAGTTCTGGCAATGCAACTCCAGCATCCCAAGACCCGCCAAGCCCGCAAGCGTGCCTGCGACCAGGCCCGCGGATGCAGGATTGACTGCGAAGCCTCGCCGGAGCAAGAGCCACGCCAACAATGCGGTGGGGACGGCAAAGAGGAGGCCGGCAAAAAGACAAGTAATCCCTGCGGAGAAGAAGTCGCTGATCTGATAATCGCGGAACAGCAACGCAAATACACCAGCCAAAAGGCCACAGACGATCGCCAGGAGTGCGCCAGGAGCCACACGGCGCCGGCTCCCGGGAATCACTTCGTGGACCAAGCCGATCCCTACCAACCAGGCCAAGACAACCAGGGTAGAGAAGATCAGCGCACGCTCCAAAATGTGCATTTTTTCGATGCCGTAGAATCCTGAATGAGCTGCGCCTGTCAGTGCAACGGCCGTGCAGACGAGGACTAGCCCGCCCGCCAACATCCATGTGGGCGGCAACGGGCGAACGGGACGAAGCGATATTTTGATGGCGTCAGAGATGCGTTCGAGTGTCTCTGCCTTCAAAACATCCGCATCGCGCGCGGCGCCCTTCAGGACATCGTCAATCTCTTCATCTTTCACGATAGTCCTCCGCTTTGCCCTTTCCTGAACGCCGTAGCGCTCATGGTTTCTCTCAACTTCTTATAGGCTCGATGCGCTTTCTGCTTCACTGATCCGACAGTGGAAGACGTGGCCCGTGCTACTTCCTGCAATGACATTCCCTCCACTTTCAACATTTCAACCACTTCACGTTCGCCTTCGGAAAGTGGCTTCAACAACGCGGCCAGGTCATCCAGTTGGCCTGATTCCAGTGAAACCGGTGCGGCAATCGTCGACACATCTTCCTGCTCCCAATGGTGGGCAGTGGTGCGGCTGGATTTTCGATAGTGGTCCACGCGAACACGCCGGGCAATCGCGTAAAGCCATGGAAGCACCGGCTCGCTGGGACGATAGGTGTGGCGCACCCTATGAATGCGAAGCCAGGTTTCCTGCAACAGGTCGTCGGCGTCGGCGCGGCTCGTGAACTGCGCAACGAAAAACCGCTGCAGTTGCGGGCTCAGTTGGGCGATCAGATCCGCGGCAGCATTGAAATCGCCCTGTTGATAGTGGGCCATGAGGTTCTCGAGATTGCTGTCCGCGGGCATGCAATGGATCGTCTTCCTGCAATCTTGATCGATTCGAGCCGGTTCGTGCAAACCGCTTCGCGCAATCCCAGGGCTCGCCTGCCCGGCAGTTTCAATGCCGATAAGTTTAATTCGCTGGATTGCGACAGAAAGTTACGTTCCCCGCTATAAATCCTGAATTGTTAATTTTTCGTGGCATCGGCACAAGAGACCGTAACTTTTCGCAGATGCAAATCGAATACTAACCAGTAAAAACTACTCGATTTCCTCGTCGGGCCCCAAAGGCGCGTCACCGGGGCATGATCTTCACCACAAACTCCAAGGAGAATCGCAATGAACACGCAAAATCTCGAGAAGTCCTGCCTGTGGCGCTCCGGCCTGGTGCTGGCTGCCATCGGTTTCACCAGCGCACTGGCGACTGCCGGCCAGCCAGGTCGCGGCATCCTGGTGCTCACAAGCACCAACAACGCAAGCGGCAACGCGGTGGTAGTCTTCGCCGTCAATACTGAAGGGACGCCGTCGCTCTCGCATGAGAACACGTTGCCCACCGGCGGCAAAGGCGGCGCCAGCACCAACGCAGGAATTCTGCAGTTCGAGAATGATCTCGGGGCAGTAGCGAACTACGGATCAAACACTGTGAGCCTGTTAGAGAGGGCTTACAATTCCATCGTCATCGGGAAGGCGATTCCGCTCGCGAGTGACTGCGTAAAACCCGATTCCGTGGCGCTGACCCAAGGGCATCTTTTTGTCGTGGGAGCCAATTGCGCCGAGACTCATGCGTGGCCCTGGGGCTATGTAGACGGACCCGTTGTGAATCTCTCCGATCCTTCGGCTGCGCAGATTGCGGTGGGCAAGACGTGGGCAGCGGTCACCATGAGTTCGGGATCGCTCCTTCAATTGCCGCTCGCCAGGGAAGATGGGGTGTTGAGCGGAATCAGTAACTCACTCACGCTTCCCAGCGACGCGAACATGGTTCCCCTGGGGGCCGCGTTCTGGGGAAATACTCTGGGCTTCACTCCGGCGCACAGTCCCGACAGCTTCGCAATCGTGGACGAGAATGGAACCGTCAATCCCATCGCAGGCCCAACACCATCGTTTCCCGTCAATGCTCCCTGCTGGGTAGCCAAAGGACCTCTGAGCGTCTGGTACACAGGCAACTCTCCCGGCCACGCTATCTCCGAATTCTTCAGCGATAAAGAGGGCGGGGTGTTTTACAAATCCATTTCCCTGCCGGGCTCCCCGACCGACATCACTGTGTCGCCAGACAAAAAATGGCTTGCCGTAATCTACAGCACCGGCGGCGAGGCTTATGTCGCCGTATTCTCCATCGACGGACATGGGGATTTGACGCATGTGGCAACCTCGAGTGCCATCGGCGTGGCTTCCTTTAATGGCGTCGCCATCAGCGAATAGGTACTTGATCCTTCATCGCTCTGCTCGGCGGGCGTTGCCTGCCGGGCAGAGCGAAGGTTGCATCAGATCAGAAGTTTGGATGGAACTGATTCACAGGCGTAGAAATGTAGCCTCAGTTGGCGAGAACAGGCCAAAGCGCTCATTGACAGGCGTGCTGGGCGGATAGTTGCGTAACCGAAGCCAACCCTCCATGGATGGGAGCGGTTCTGTCCGCTTTGCCGGCTTTACACCTGCTCGCCGGTTTCCACGGATGGGGGCGCTGCGTCTGCCGCAGACGGGAACTCAGGCAGCTTGGACCTGGAAAGCTTACGCGTCATGATCTGGAAGCGATGGCCCATCACCGCGAGTGGACTTAATGAAGCGCTGCACGCCCGCTCACGGATGCGGGTCCGGAGACTGGCGGTACCTACTTGGATCAAACTAGCGGAGCCACTACCAGCAGCTCATCGATGGCGGGAGGAGGCGCAATTTCCGGCATTGTCACGTCGATATAGCGGCCTTCAGCCACATCGGCGAACACGCGATTGAGCGTGTCTTCAGTCCTCGAGGAACTGACGTGCAGTTTGCGCACCGCGCGCATCACCGTGGCGGATAACAAGAAGCGGTTTTCTATTTTGAGCCCAGCCGAATACACCAGTTTTGATCGCATGTGTGCCCCAATTCTCGGTACCCATCTCGGTAGTCGTACGTTTGCTTTAGAGCCGGGCTCGTTCTGGTGTAGTCCGTAGAACCGGGCTTGGTGCTGGTCGAGTGCCACGCCGGAGACACAAGGATGAGAAGGGCTGGAGAGAGTTTGTGCTGCTAGTCCCCTCTAGAGTGAGCATACGCTTGTTCAGGCTCTTCTCCTAATCGCTGCGACAAAACCCGCAACTGCTGTGAATCGGCGTGCAACCCCTTTGGATTCAAATTGTCTGCTGGCGGGGTTTTACCTCCCGGAAGTGATATACTGTTAGCTGGTCGTCGAATCCGACTTGGTGTTCTTGCCTGTTCTGCTTCCCGCTCAACTAGCAAACAATTCCACTTGAGTTCAGCGATACATCACGCAACAAAGGAAAAGTCATGGAACAGGGAACAGTAAAATGGTTTAACGATGCGAAGGGATTCGGCTTCCTTAGCCGTGCAGACGGCGAAGACGTGTTCGTGCATCATTCGGCCATCAAGAGTGAAGGATTTCGTTCGCTCAAGGAAGGTCAGGCGGTTGAGTTCGACGTGGTAAAAGGGCCGAAAGGCTTGCAGGCCGAGAACGTCCGGGCTGTCTAGTCGCTGTCTAGTCGAATGACACGCCGGGTAGAGGTCGTCCGCGATATCTTCCCGGTTCTTGCCGGTTTTTTTGAGGATTCCAACGCTCGACGGCAGCGCTCGCGCTGCTCCTTGCGTGCTGAGGCCCCCGGACAACTCGAATGACACGGAAATTCTCTGCACCCCTTGCCTTCTACGCGAACAGAGTTCATCCCTGTCTGGCAACTCAAGGCGGAATTCATTTGACTTCGCAATCGCACGAAACCGGTCAATGAGTTCGACGGACTTTGCTGCGGATGCGTCGGCCGCGAAGGCAAGCGGCCGAGGCAAAACAGCAAAGTTCGATGGTTATTCGAACGCACTACACACCAGCAGCATGGACGAAAGGGAAATATGGCTGAAGATCAGCAACTCATGTGCAGCGATTGCGGGCAGGCATTCACGTTTACCGCCGAGGATCAGGAATTCTTCCGCGAACGTGGATATTCGTCGCCGAAGCGCTGCAAACCGTGCCGTCAGGCCAAGAAGAACGAGCAACAGGGCGGTGGCGGTGGTGGTTACAGCCGCGGTACATCGCAAGGGACAAGCGTGATTTGCGCCGGATGCGGACAGCAGACCACGGTTCCATTCGAGCCCCGCGGGGACCGTCCCGTGTATTGCCAGAACTGCTTTCAGGCGCGCAAAACCAGCGGCGCTGGTGGCGGCGGCAATCGGCGAGGCGGCGGTGGCGGCTTTGGTGGCGGCAGGGGCCGTTAGTACTTCGTATTTCGAGCAGCGTGGATAAGGCCCTCCCCCGATTTCTGGGATTTGGCGTTCAGGGATGTGGCGGCTTTCGGGTTCCTCCGGGCGACATGCGCCTGTTCGGGTTCGCTCACGAAGTCGTCACAGGCCAGCGTTACAGGACGGAACTCCCCCGTTCGTCCCCGTTCTCACGCTCAAACTTGCAGCTTTTCAGCTTTGTCCGAGGAGTTCCAATGAAAAAGGAAGTACCGCAGAAGAAGGAAGTGCCGCACGACAAATACTTCCTCAAATCGCTTCACCAGGAAATTGATCTCTACGATCGCAAGCTCGCCTATGTGGAGAAGTATGCCCAGTTCGATTCGGCAGAGGATCGCGAGGGCGCCGAGCACAAATTACTGACGAAACGGGCATCCCTCGCGGAGACGGCGAAGAAACTGGCTGCCGACGGAGTAGAGTTCAATCGCACCGATCTCCCGCGGTCATTTCGTGCTGAGGCAGATACCGGCGCGAGTGGGTGACCCCGGCCTGGACCCTCTCAATGGGCTTGGCGCAATCGACCGTCAATCACAGGCTCTGGAATGGGCTCTAGCCTCAGCCCGGTTCCATCCCAGACTCTTCGCTCCATCGCAATTGACCAAGTATTTCCTTCCTGGGACCCACACAGAACTGCCATCCCAAGACGAAATTCTTTCCCGCCCTCAATACGTTAGGTCACGCTTGCGCTGCCTGGGTAGATTGCGCTGCCAGCTAAAATCCCGGGCTTCGGCGACTCGCCGTCTTGCCGCCTCAAGCACAATCACGTATAAATAATTCAAAAGCCCAGTAAAAAACCTGGTTACTGCGGACCTGTCTGGTTTTTGTGACGGACGGCCAGGCCGAAGCTGAATGTGTATCCTTAGTCGCATAGACTCTGCTGCCGGACCACCATCGTCTGAAGAAGAGGGAACGAATATGAAGCAGGGAAAAACCAGCATTGCGAAGCCTCTGACGACCAACAAGCACCTCATCCGCTGGGTGGAGAAGATGGCCGACCTCGCCCAGCCGGCCGCGATCCACTGGGTCGACGGCAGCCAGCAGGAATACGACTGGCTGTGCGAAGAAATGGTGGCGTCGGGCACATTCACCCGTCTCAACCAGAAGCGCTGGCCGGGATGTTTCTATGCGCGCTCCGATCCGCGCGATGTGGCGCGCGTCGAAGACCGCACCTACATCTGCTCGCTCTCCAAAGACAACGCCGGTCCCACAAATAATTGGCTTGACCCCTTCGAGATGCGCAAGAAGCTCAAGGATCTGTTCAACGGCGCCATGCGCGGCCGCACCATGTACGTTCTGGCCTTCAGCATGGGGCCGGTGGGTTCACCCATGTCGCGCATCGGCGTGCAGCTCACCGATTCCCCCTACGTTGTCGTGAACATGCGCATCATGACGCGCATCGGCCTTCCGGTCCTGGCCGAAATCGATAAAGACGAAAAGCGTGTGGTGCCGTGCATGCACTCCGTAGGCATGCCCCTCGCGCCGGGGCAAAAGGACGTGCCCTGGCCCTGCAACGAGACCAAGTACATCGTGCATTTTCCTGAGACGCGTGAGATCTGGAGCTACGGCTCGGGCTACGGCGGCAATGCGCTGCTGGGCAAGAAGTGCTTCTCGCTGCGCATCGCTTCGAACATTGCGCGCGACGAAGGCTGGATGGCCGAGCACATGCTCATCCTCGGCGTGGAGTCGCCGCAAGGCGAGAAGACCTACGTGGCGGCAGCGTTTCCTTCGGCATGCGGCAAGACCAATTTTGCCATGATGGTTCCAGCTCCGGCATTCAAGGGCTGGAAGGTGTCGACGGTCGGCGATGACATTGCCTGGATCAAGCCGGACGCAAACGGCCAGTTGCGCGCCATCAATCCCGAGGCGGGATTTTTCGGCGTGGCGCCGGGGACAAGCGACAAGACCAATCCCAACGCCGTGGCCACGCTCAGCCGGAATTCGATCTTTACCAACGTGGCGCTCACGCCCGATGGCGGGGTGTGGTGGGAGGGCATGACCGACGAGCCGCCCGCTGAATGTCTGGACTGGCGCGGCGAGCGGTGGACGCCGGAGATCGCCAAACAGACCGGCGCCAAGGCCGCGCATCCCAACGGGCGCTTTACCGCTCCGGCTGCACAGTGCCCATCGATCGATCCGGAGTGGGAGAATCCCGAAGGCGTGCCTATCAGCGCATTTGTATTCGGCGGACGGCGCTCCACTACCATGCCGCTCGTCTACCAGGCGTTTAACTGGGGCGCGGGCGTTTACGTGGGCGCCACCATGGGCTCTGAAACCACGGCTGCCGCCGCCGGCGCTGTGGGACTGGTGCGCCGCGATCCCATGGCGATGCTGCCTTTCTGCGGCTATCACATGGGCGACTACTTCCGCCACTGGCTCAAGATGCAGCGCGCCCTCAGCTCGACGCCGCGCATCTTCCACGTCAACTGGTTCCGCAAGGACGACGAAGGCAAATTCCTGTGGCCAGGCTTCAGCGAAAACATGCGCGTGCTCAAGTGGATTGTGGACCGCGCGCACGGCCGCGCCCTGGGCAGGGAAACGCCCATCGGCTGGACGCCTTACTACGAAGACATGGAGTGGTCCGGGCTCGACTTCCCGCGCGAGCAGTTCGAAAAGATGCAGGAAGTGAGCCGCGCCGCGTGGCGCAAAGAGATCCTCGGCCACGAGGAGCTTTTCATCGACGTGCACGACCACCTGCCGCCAGAGATGATCTACCAGCGCGAACTGCTGATCTGCCGGTTGTAACGTACCGCCGGTCCTCGGGCTTTTGTACCGCCGGTCTCCTGACCGGCTGTAGTGCGAGCGTCCACGCCCGCACGCGTCCGAAGATCATTACATAATCACCGGGTCAAGGCCCTACGTCTGGCTCCGCTCCACCACCGGCCTGAACCCGAGCCTCTCCCAGAAATCGCACACCAGAGCCACGGTTTCCTCGCTTGTCGCGGGGGCCGCGCGCAGCGTGATGCCTGGTCCCACGCCCGCCGCAAGATCCTTAGGCGCCACGGCAATGGCAATGCATTTTTCCGGCCGGTAAGTGCAACTGGCCAGGTCGGCAATCGACAGGTTAGTGGTCGGCGTAGCAATCACGGTACTCGGCGGCGCCATGCGGTCCACAAGCCACAGAATCTCCAGCTTCGACTCCAACTCGTCGGGCACGCAGTCGATAGCCAGGTCCGCTTCGCGCACCGCGTCTTCAATGCTCGATGCGAAAGCCACCGCGGGCAGCGCCTGCGGGCTCAGTTCCTCGCGGATTGCCTCGCGCGCGTGATGCAGATTTGCCGGCATCACGTCCTCAAGCAGCACGCGAAAGCCAGCGCGGGCTGCGCCCAGCACCAGCCAGCGCCCCAGAGGCCCGGCACCGATGATGGCAACAGTTGTCACAGAGGTCTGGGCATGGCCGGGGCCTACTTTGCGCCCAGGGCCGCAGCCACTTCTTCGGCGCTGGGTCGCGCGCGTAGCAGATGCTCCGAAACTTTCGCCCGCTCCTCAGCGGACAGCGTGGGCGCGGCAGCCAGTATCCGGCGCAGGGTTACGGCAACGTCGTCAATGTAATTCATCAGCCGGATGGCTTCTCCTGAAAGCGGCATAATTCTCCTCGTGGATTTTGGATTCCGTTCTCATTGTAGGGTGCGGAGCCGCACCGCGCGAATCTGAACGCTCCCTCGCTCCCTCGTTCCCTCGTCCTCTCGTTCCCTCGGTCCCTTGGTCCCTGTCTCACGGATTCTGCTCGATCGAAACATTCACCGTCGAGGTGTTTCCCGAGGCGGCCAAGCCCATCAGGTTCGTCGCCACGCCGGGCAGGGCCGCGGGCGAAAACGTGACCGATCCGTCCACAGCAGAAGTGGCCGTGGAGGCCTCGGTAGCCAGCAGCGCTCCGGGCCGGCACACCACCTTCGGCGAGCAAGGCGGCGTCCACGCGTAGAGCGCCTGGTAGAGCGCCACCGTGCCGCCAACCATGGGGTTGCCGTCCATGTCCAAAAGCCGCAGCGCGATCTGACTCGGAGTGCCCGAAGCGGCAAGGCTCTGGCTGGTGCCGGAGATGGGTTCGAGCGCCGCGTACTCCGGCCGCGCTCCGAATGCGGTGAATGCAACGCACTGGCTGGTGCCGTTCAGGCACGCCTGAATGCTCGCGGTCTGTCCCTCGGCGAGCTGACCCACAGTGAGCGTTTGTGTGGCGATGCCGGCGGAGTTGGTAGTGACCGAAGCCGGGCTTGGGTTCCCGATGCCGGAGGTGGGGTTCTGCCACGTCACGGTCTGGCCGCTCAGCGGGACGCCGTTGTTCTCGACCAGAGCCTGCACCGTCCACGTGAAGTTAGCGCCGGCCGCGAGCGATAGCTGCCGGGTTAGCACAGAAAGCACAGCGGGAGTTCCGCCCACGAACTGAGCCTGCAAACTCGAGCCATTGGTGAGCGCCACGGTCACAGTGGACCACGCCGTGCTCGTCGCGGTTACGTTCATGGTGGCGTGCCCGTCGCCCGTGGCCACCACCGAGCAGACGGGCAACCCGCACGCCAGCGTAGCCGTGCCGCTGGTCACGGTGTAGATTACGGCAACGCCGCCGGCTGGCGTCATATTCGAACCCAGCGCCGTCACGGAGAAGGGAAGCGGCTCGCCGATGGGCACGGTATTCGCGGGCGCAGTATTGATTGTGAGCGCGTCGCCGTTGCCCGAGTCGTAGCTGACGCCGCTGGGAATAATGGCGGCTGCGTACATGCCGGGTTCGTCGTCGACCTCGAGATCGACCGATCCGGTAACGCCCGTCGCCGCCGGCGGCACCACGGCGGTAATTTGATTGGGCGAGATGCTGGTCACAACGGCCGCTTGCCCCCCCACCGTTACGGTGTCGGCCAGGCGAAAGCCCATGCCCTCGATCGTGATCGAACCGCCCGATTCGGGCAGACGCGTGGGCGAAACCGTGTCGGCATAAAGCACCCATCCGCAGTAGGCGTAGTCGGGCCGGCCATCCCCGCGCAGGTCGGCAACGCCGATGCGCACCATGTCGTCGCCGTTGGTCGCCACGCGCAGCCAGGTCTCGCCTGTGGCGTAGCCATTCAGGCCGGGCGCCGCGCCCACTGCGGTCGCCCCCACGGGTTTGAACGCGTCCCACACGCCGATCGAAGGCAATGCCTTGGACTCGGTGGGTGCGCCGGTTTCGTCCAGGGCTTGCGTGACGACGGTGAAAATGCGGTTGCCGCGCACCGGAAACGTGAACCAGTCCGTCTGGCCCACCTGGCTCAAGCGCCCGCACCACAATCCGCCCCCCGGCATCGTACGCGGCTGGGCCTCGGTTCCAATGGCGTCGGAATATCCCCCCACGGCGGAGTTGGCCGAAGTGACCGCGAGAGTTTTCGTGCTGCCCACGGAAAGATTTTCGAGCGAGATGGCATTGAGCGTGCCCGAGGGCGCAACCTGCCCCTGGGTGTAAGGGCCAACGGAGTTTTCCAGAATATAATTCGGGTTAATGGCCTCGAAGCTGACCTGGTAGTTGGCCGTGGACACGCCGGGCGGCAGAGGAATGCCGCTCAGGTCGAAGAATCCCTGCAGTGAAACATCGTTCGATCCCCAGTTGGTCAGCAGGTTGCCGTTCGCGTCGTCCCAGCCCGTCACGGGATTGCCGTGATTGCCATTGAACAGCGAGCCCGTCACGGCCGTCACCGTGTATTGGTAAAGCGGATTGCCATTGGCGTCGAGCGGGCGCGCCACCACGTTCACACCCTGCATGCCGTAGCCAGTGCGGAAGCTGACTGTGCCCTGGATTGAGATCGTGTTCGTCGCGGTGATCTCCTTGCCGGGAAAACTCGCGACGTTGGCCGCAGCAATCGGATAGAGTCTGTTGACGGCGGCGATGTCGTCCCAGCGCAGCACCGTGGGGTTGGGAATGCAGGCGCCGCCGCTTGCGCCACAGGCGCCGCTCATGGGTTCCATCACCGGCCAGCCCAGCGTGCCCCCGTTTTCGCCGTCCGTGAGCGCTTTGGGATTCACCTGCGCATCGTCGAGCCCGAGAATGCGCCCGAAGGCGCGCTCCAGCTCAAAGCTCATCATCAAGATCATGTTGGCATTCGTGGCGCAGAGTCCGTTCAGAAGGATGACGCCGTGTGCAAAAGTCGCATTGGCGTTGAAGTTGTCCAGCCACACATAGACGCCATTGTTCTGGCAGGCGTCAGGCTTGCTCGTCGTCGCGCCAAAAATAGCATCGATCACCGAGCCATCGGCGTCGTAGATCACCGCAACGGGATAATTGGTGGCCGCGGGCGTAATGTCGGCAGGCGCAATGATCTGCCCCGACGAGTTCACTTGAATGTCGGCCCCGTTCACGTCCTCGTTCAGAGGACCCACGTCGGTTAGCGTCACACCCGCCGTGGGCACCGCGCTCCACAAGGCCGCTGCGGCGTCCACCATCGCGGTGGCCTGTGCGTTCGTCACCGTGCTAGAGAGCGGGCCCTGGTCCACGTAGTAATTCACCTGGCCACCGGCCCAATACAGCGGTACCCCAAGAAACGCGGGGTTGAAGTAGGTCGTTCCGGCAATGTATTTAGGCCCGCCCGCGAAAAGCATAGAGGGCGCGAAAAGAACCACCAAACCGAGAACGCATAGCGGGAGACGCCCGGACACGCGGTGATCGGGCCAGGCGCTGCGCGCCCCCGCTGGAATAGTGATAGGCACGGAATCCCCCGGACGGAGTTCCAGGGGCATTGGAAGGTCCAAACGTATTTGGCGATTCTTGGAAGTTTCTAAGAAATGCCGGCCGCAAAATTGGAAAACCCTTGTCGCCGCTGCTGGGCGATGCCACCTCGCCCCAGAGTCCAATCTGCCCTCCGCGTCATCTCATAAAAAGACATGCCGGTGTGGGAAACAAGGCCCTTCCAGCTAAAATCAACACGAGATATCTCATGACCGAAATTCGCGACACCGTGATCCTAGGTTCCGGCTGCGCCGGATTGACGGCCGCGCTCTACACCGCGCGCGCCGGGATGAAACCGCTTGTTCTGGAGGGCCACGAGCCCGGCGGCCAACTCTCGATTACCACATTGGTCGAGAACTTTCCCGGCTGGCCCGAGGGCATACAGGGGCCGGAGCTGATCGAGAACATGAAGAAGCAGGCCGCCCGCTTCGGCGCCACGTATGAGCACGCCTTGGTGAGCCATGTCGATGCCGCCGCGCATCCCATCCGCCTGCACACTTCGATAGGCGAGATCCACACGCGCACGCTGATCGTGGCCTCCGGTGCCAGCGCGCGCTGGCTGGGCCTGCCCAGCGAACAGGCGCTGATCGGCCACGGCGTGTCGAGTTGCGCCACATGCGACGGCTTCTTTTTCCGCGACAAGGAGATCGCCGTGGTGGGCGGCGGCGATTCTGCAATGGAGGAGGCAATTTTCCTCAGCCGCTTCGCCTCCAAGGTCACGCTGCTCCACCGCCGCGACGCCTTCCGCGCTTCCAAAATCATGCTGGAGCGCGCCGTGGCGCATCCCAAGATCGAATTCCGCAGCAACACCGTCGTCGAAGAGGTGCTGGGTGTGGACGAAAAGGAAGTGAACGGTTTGCTGCTGCGCGACGTGCGCACCGGCGAGCGCACGGTGCTGCCGGTCAGCGCCCTCTTTCTCGGTATCGGGCACGTGCCGAATACGAAGATGCTCGCCGGCGAGATCGATCTCGACGACGAGGGCTACATCAAAACCACCAACAATGTCTTCACCGCTCGCGGCGGCGTCATCGTTCCCGGCGTCTTTGCCTGCGGCGACGTGCAGGATCGCCGCTATCGACAGGCCATCACTGCGGCCGGCTCCGGCTGCATGGCCGCGCTAGAGGTGGAGAAATATCTCGAAGAGCGCGGGCGCTGAGTGAGTGCGCGATGACGGCGCTCCGGGAAAATCTCGAGCGGCTCGAAGACGCGATCTCCGCGGCGTGCCGCGCAGCCGGACGTTCGCGCGCCGAAGTCGAATTGATGGCCGTCTCCAAGACCTTCCCCGCCGAAACCGTTGCTGAAGCCGCGGCGCTGGGGCTCACGCTCTTTGGCGAAAACCGCGTGCAGGAGTTTGCCAACAAAGCATTGCATGCAGCAGACCTTTGGAAGGGATCGCCGGCAGGGCCGCTGCGCTTCCACCTCATCGGCCATCTGCAATCGAACAAGGCGGCGCGCGCCGCAGAGCTTTTTGACGGCATCGATTCTCTCGACTCGCTGCGCCTCGCTGAACGCCTGGACGAGGCCGCGGGCCGCTATAGCAAACGGCTGCCGGTGCTGATCGAAGTAAAGCTCAGCCCCGAAGCCACGAAAGCAGGCTTGACGCCGGAGTCGGCAGAGGCCGCGCAACTGTTCGAGCGCCTGCCGGATTTTTTGAACCTGAACGTGCGCGGCCTGATGACCATCGCGCCGTGGGGCGCGCCCGAGGAAGAAACCCGCGCCTGTTTCCGCAGTTTGCGCGCGTGGCGCGATCGCTGGGCCGCGGCGCACCCCAATCTGCATCTCGATGTGCTTTCCATGGGCATGAGCGGCGATTTTCAGTTGGCCATTGCTGAAGGCTCGACGCGCATTCGCATCGGCACGGCGCTATTCGGCAAACGCTCGCCACTGCCCTCGCCAACATCGGAGTTGGATTGATGCTGCGCGCCGCCGCGGCCGGAGTCACGCTTGCGGTGCGCGCCCAGCCCGGCGCTAAAAAGACCACCATCCTCGGAATCTACGGCGAAGGCGCAGCCGCGCAACTCAAAATCGCCGTGCAGGCACCACCGCTCGAAGGCCGCGCCAATGAAGCGTTGATCGCGTTTCTCGCCCAGACATTCGCCATTCCCAAGAACGCAGTCAAACTTATCTCCGGAGAGGTGTCGCGCAGCAAAGTTTTTCTGCTCGACGGCGTCACGCTGCCACACGCAATGGCCGTGCTGGCCGTTAAGATCCGGATTTGAGACTCGCCGCCCATACATAGCCCCAGAGGGGCGTCAGAGGGTAGCCCCAGGCGCGAGCCTGGGGATCAAATGCGCATTGAGCGTATCTAGCCCGCTTCAGCGGGCGAAAGAAACAATGGCCGGGGAACGACTATTCAATTTGCTCAAAATGCCGCTGCACGGCCTCGATGGCCCGTTCCAGATGTACGCCGCGCGAGCCTTTCACTAGAACCACATCGCCCGCGCGCAGATTCTGCACGAGCCACTGACCGGCGGTTTCGGCATCGCGGAGAAATACCGCCGGCACGCCGCCGGAGCAGGCAGCCGTGGCCAGATGTTCCGCATTGCCCTGCACGGCCACGACCAGATCGAGACCAGCCTCGGCGGCAGCGCGCCCACATGCGATGTGCAGCGCGGGGCCGTGCTCACCCATCTCCAGCATTTCACCGGCCACCAGGATGCGGCGGCCCGCGGCCGGCCGTGCAGCCAGTGTGTGGATCATGGACCGCAGAGCTTCGGGATTCGAGTTGTAGCTGTCGTTGAGAATCGTTGCGCCGCCGATCTCGATCACCTGGCCGCGCTTGTCGCCCGCCGTGAGGGACGCGATCGCCTTCACCGCTGCATCGAGATCGACGCCCACTTCGAGCGCCACGGCGAGACCCGCCAGGGCATTCAATGCGTTGTGCGCGCCGAGCATGTGCAGCGTGAAATCGCCCTCACGTTCTCGCGCGCGATAGCGCACTTGCAGGCCCTCAAGGTCTTCGTCGACCGAAAGAATCTGCGGGTTGGCGCAGGGGCCGCTGCCGAAATACACCACGCGGCCATGAAAATCGCGGCCAAACTGCGCGGCGTATGCATCGTCGCAATTCAAAAAGGCAACGCCGTTCGCGGGCAGCGCCTCAATCAATTCGAATTTGGCGCGAGCAATTCCGGCCTGGCCCTCTTTGAAGTTCTCAATGTGCGCCGTGCCCACGTTGGTAATCACGCCCCAGTCGGGCGTGGCGATGCGTGCCAACGCGGCGATCTCGCCCAGGTGATTCATGCCCATCTCGACGACCGCGATTTCGTGTTCCTGCGTCAGGCGCAAGAGCTGCAAGGGCAGACCGAAACCGTTATTCAGGTTGCCCTGAGACTTGAGCACGTTGAATTTTGCAGCGAGCGCGGCAGCCACGGCTTCCTTGGTAGTGGTTTTTCCCGCCGAGCCGGTAATGGCGACCACGAGACGGCCCCACTGGCGGCGAACATGCACAGCCAGCGATTGCAGCGCGACGAGCGGATCTTCTGCGATGAGAAGCGGCCGGGCCAGCGCCGCATCGGGCAGGGAAGCGATGCGCGCGCGCGACACCACGGCGGCCACGGCACCACGCTCGAACGCGGCCGTCACAAAGTCGTGACCGTCCAGCCGCTCGCCGCGCACCGCAAAAAAAAGCTCGCCCGGCGCCACAGTGCGCGAGTCGATGGAATAGCCAGTCGCGACCAGCGCACCCGCGTTCTCGACGCTGGTCGGCGCTTCGAGAACCGCTCCGGCGCCCATCGCCGCTTCTGCCAATGTCAGATTCATTGCCCTTCACCATAGCCCAAATCGCGCAGAATGGAAAGCGCAACTTCGGCGTCGTCGAACGGCACGGTGCGATCGGCCAGGATCTGTTCCTTCTCGTGACCCTTGCCGGCCAGCAGCACCACATCGCCGGGATGCGCAGCCTGGAGCGCGAGGCGAATGGCAGCCCCGCGATCCACTTCCACGGTGTATTGGATGCCGGTGGATTGCAGTCCGGGCTCTACCTCGGCCAGAATCGCCGCCGGATCCTCGGAGCGCGGATTGTCGCTGGTGGCGACGACGAAATCGCTGCCCTCGCCGGCGGCCTGGCCCATCTTTGGCCTCTTCGTGCGGTCGCGGTCGCCGCCGCAGCCAAAGAGCGTGATCACCCGCCCGCCCGCGGCAGCGGCCATCTGCCGCGCCAGCGCCGTCAGATTGCGCAGAGCGTCGTCGGTATGCGCGTAGTCCACAATGACGCTGAAGGGCTGGCCGCCATCAACGGGCTGGAAGCGGCCGGGAACGGGCCGGAGCGTGGGAACGGCCGCGGCGAGATGCGAGAACGCGACGCCGCGCGCGGCTGCGGCGGTGAAGGCCGCAAGCAAATTGAGAATGTTTACTTCGCCGGCGAGACGCGAGCTGAGGCAAGCCTTTCCGGCTGGCGTCTCGAGCTCGATGGTGGCGCCGGAGGGCGTGAGCCGGTAGCTCGCGGCGCGCCAATCGCCCTTACCAATTCCGTACGTCCGGATTTCTGCGCCGGCCTTGCGCGCGGCCTGTGCAAGCTCCTCCGCATGTGGATCGTGCGCATTCAGCACGGCGATACGCGGCGCCGGGTACACCGTGCCGTCGAAGAGCAGGCGCTTTGCGGCAAAATAATTTTCCATCGTGTGGTGATAGTCGAGGTGGTCGCGCGTCAGATTGGTGAATACGGCGACGTCGAAGGGGATACCAATCATGCGCCCCTGGTCGAGCGCGTGGCTCGAAACTTCGGTCACAAGCTCGGTGGCGCCGCGCGACACGCCCTCAGCCATCAGCTCGAAAACGTCCCGCGACTCCGGCGTGGTGTGAATCGAAGGCCGAACTTCGCCGGCTACATGATATTCAATCGTCCCGATAAGCACCGTGCTGCGGGCAGCAGCGTTGAGCAAAGCTTCGGTCAGGTACGCGGTGGTGGTTTTGCCGTTGGTACCGGTGATGCCGGTCGCGGCAAGCGCGCGTTCGGGATGGCCGAAAAACGCAGCCGAAGCCTCTGCAAGGGCGCGGCGGCCGTGCTCGACATGAAGGATAGGCAGGCCGGGCTGATACACGGTGAGATGGTCGAAAGTCTGCGCGGAGTCCGTGACAATGCCAAGCGCACCCGCGGCGAGCGCCTTGTCGACGTAACGATTGCCGTCGGTCGATCCGCCCTTCATGGCAACAAAAACCGCGCCGGGACGCACCCGCCGCGAATCGTATTCAATTCCGGTAATGGGCGCGTCGGATCTGCCCGCGGAGCCGTCGGCAGTCATTTCAGCAATGAGTTCGTTCCAAATCATCTTGGGTTTGATTGTAGATTGCGGAGGAAGGTGATTCTCTGCAATCGGAATTTTCAGTGCGTAGAGTTACGGAAACATCTCGACAAACTTGCTCACGCCCGCCATCAGAACCTGCCGTCCACCATCGATTTCCGCAGTTTTCTGAGCCACCTCAAGCAGCATGGCAAGAGCGCTCTTCATGCCTTCGTACTGCATCTCCGCTTCGTACTTGGAACTGAAGAAGCGCGTGTGCATCATCCAGCCATAGATGCCGCAGGTGATCGCAAAGGGCGCGGACCGGCAGTCGCGCTCCAGCGAAATACGCGCGCCCAGAGAATACTCCTCATCGCGCATGATCGTGCCTTCTTCTGAGCCCGCCCGGCCCAGCGTGCCGCCGTTTTCGAATCGATGCCAGGAAAAATCCGCCACGCTGCGAGCTTAACGCATTTAACGCGCGCAGCGAACCACGATCTTGGTCCCCGGCGTAACCATGGCGCCGGGCGCGGGCGCTTGTTCACGCGCGGTGCCGCTGCCGGTGATCTCCACTTCAAGGCCGGCGCTGCCTGCCTCCTCAATCACCTGCCGCACTGAGAGGCCCAGAAGCGATGGCACGCGCAGTTGCGCGGCATCGGCGACGACCACTGTATTCGAAGCCGGCCGCGAAGCAGGCTGCGTTGGGGCGTGCGTCGGCAGGGAAGGGGAGTTGCCGGGCGGCGCGCCGGAATTCTTGCTGGTCGGTGAACTTGCAGTCTGCACGACCCCCGGCGTGGGTTGCGGATTTGCGGCAGTCTGCGCTGCAGGCTCACCCCGCAGCGGATCGTCGCTGGGCAAATCATTGGCAGCTTCGTAAAGGGCCTGAATGTTTTCGCCCTGCGCCGCCGCATCGTCTTCCTTAGCAGGAGGCTCTTTTTTCGACGCGGTGGTCATGGGCCGAAGATCAATGTCGTGCGGCACGCCGAGATATTCCAGAACCTGCTGCGCCACTTCAGCGAAAACCGGTGCGGAGACTGCGGCCCCGTAGTATTCGCCTTTGGGTGAATCGAGAATAATCGAGACCGCGATGACGGGATTGTTGACTGGCGCAAAGCCCGCGAACGACGCAATGTGCAGCGACCCGGTGTACTTGTGCGTCGCGGGATCGATCTTTTGCGCGGTCCCCGTCTTGCCACCCGACGAATAGCCATTGAGCTGAGAAGACTTGCCGGTGCCGAACAGCACCACACCCTCCATCATCTTGCGCATCTCGGCCGCGGCCATCGTAGAAATCACACGATGCGCGCCAGGCGGCAGCGGATCGGGCAACTCCTCGCCGAGCTTGACTGGCAATGCACTCAACTGCGGCGCCGACGGTGCGGCAGACTTTTGGTTGGGGGGTGTGGCGCCCGATGGCTCCGGCATCAGCACGTGCGGCGGCAAGTACACGCCGCCATTCGCAATCGTCGAGACCATCGAAACCAATTGAATCGGCGTGACTGCCTCTTCCTGGCCGATGGCGACGTATCCGATCGAAGCCGGCTGCCATCTGCCCACCGGCCGCAGCAAGCCGCGCGTTTCGCCGGGCAACTCAATTCCGGACCGCTGACCAAAGCCGAAGGCGCGAATGTAGTTGTAGAGGCGGTCGGGGCCGAGCTTAAGCGCCAGCTTGATCACGCCCACATCGCTCGAACGTGCCAAAGCCGTGGCCACCGTTACCGTGCCCATGCCGCGATCGGCCTTGTCGTCGTGAATCACGCTGCCGAAGAGCGTGATCTGGCCGCCCTGGCAATCAATCATGTCGTCGGGCGTGGCTACATTAGCGTCCATCGCCGCCGCATACGTTACCAGCTTGAAGGTCGATCCCGGCTCATACACGTCGCTCACGGCGTGGTCGCGCAACAGGATGGGCGTGGTGTGGCGAAATTGGTTGGGATTGAACGTGGGGCGAATGGCGAGCGCCAGAATCTCGCCGGTGTGCACATCCTGCACCACCACCGTGCCGTTGAGCGCCTGTGTCTTCTCCATGGCGTGGTCGAGAGCGCGCTCGGCCATGAACTGGATATTCTCGTCGATGGTGAGCACCAGGTTGCGGCCGGCTTCAGGCTCGCGCTCGGTGGAACCAAGCACCTTGCGCCGCGCATCCATGGCCGTGTACATCAGCCCCGGACTCCCGTGCAGGTCGCCGTCGAATTTTTCTTCCAGACCGCCCAATCCGTTGTCGTCCACACCCACGTAGCCCAGCACTTGCGCGGCAATCTGGTTGTCGGGATAAAAACGCTGAAACTCTTTTTGAAAATAGACGCCCTTCATATTAAGGGCCTTCACCGTGACCGCAACCTGCGGCGTCACACGGCGCGCAATCCATGCGAAGTTGTGCCCCGCGTTCAGGCGCGCGGCTATCTGATCCGGCGTAGTCAACCCATCTTCGGGATCGGTGTGCACCAGCGCGGCCAGCGCACGTGCGGCGGCCGGCTTGTCGGCAATCTCAGTAGGATCGGCGTAAATGGAGTCGGCCAGCACGGTCATGGCCAGCTCCCGCAGGTTGCGGTCGTAGAGAACGCCGCGCCGCGGAGCTACCTCAAAGGTGCGCTGCTGTTGCTTGGCCGCGCGCTCCACAAACTCCCGATGGCGCACAATCTGCAGCCAGAACAAGCGTCCCGAAATCGCGACAGCCCACAGCAAAAAGAACAGGCAGACGATCCAGAAGCGCGATCGCCTCAGAGGCAAACCTCGTGTGGTTGCAACGCGGCTGCGGATGGATTGAACGTTTGCGGACATCAGCTTCTAGCTCCTGGATCGCTGAACGATCGATCTCGCACGATCTAGGGGTTTCCCCGGTCCCTCGTTTTTGGGGACCGGGGAAACCGAGACACCTGAGTGAGAATTCATGCGCGCTGGAATCTAGAAGCTGGAAGCTGGCTTCGCAGGCGCAACCTGAGCCAGCGCCGGAGCGCCGGTATCAACGCGGGCGCCGGGATACACCACCTGCCCCGGCTGCGGCTGGTCGAGCCCAAGTTGGCGCGCCATCTCGTCGATGCGGCCCGGCTGCGTCAGCTCGGCCTCGCTCAGATGAAGCTGGCGGTTCTCCTCACGCAACTGGTCGAGGGTTTGCTTCTCGCTCTCCACGTGGTAGCTGCTCTCGATGGCGGAGAAGTGCTGCAAACCGTAAATCATAATCAGTGAAAACAGCACGGCAACGGCCGCCGAAAACACCCGCATCTCGCGCACCCGCACCGGGTCGCTGGCCTTCACCAGCCGCGAGTTGTCAATGTTCATGGCGAAGTAGAACTCCGGGGTGCGCACCCGGCGGCGGAGCAGCGCCTGCTGCGCCATCAACTCGGCGTTGCGCTCGGCAATCCGCGCTCCCCAACCGCGGCCCGACTCGAATAAGCTTGTTGCGATTGCCGCCATCTTCGCTCTCCCTGTGAACTATGAACTACCTACTGCCGTTCCGCGGCCCGCAGCTTGGCGCTGCGCGAACGCGGGTTCAAATCCATTTCTTCTTCGCCCGCAGTCACGGGCTTTCTGGTCAAAACCTTCCAGATTCCCTGCTGCGCGCCTTCCCGGATGCTGTCTTTCGCAATGCGATCTTCAAGAGAATGAAAGCTGATAACAACGAGCCGTGCGGAGGGCTTAAGCAACTTCGGTGCGGCCTCGAACAATGCCCGGATTTCGTCCAATTCGCGGTTAATATAGATGCGCAGTGCTTGAAAAGTGCGAGTAGCTCCGTGAATGTGTTTCATGCGCGGGACCACCGATGCTACGATCCGTGCTAATTGCCCCGTAGTAGCGATCGGACGGCCCCGCACAATTGCTCTGGCGACTGTCCGCGACCTCCTTTCCTCACCGTATTCGTAAATGAGATTTGCGAGCTCGCGCTCTTCCATCTCATTCACCACTTGTTCGGCGGTCGGCCCGGACCGGGTATCGATCCTCATGTCCAAAGGCCCGTCCGCCTGAAAACTAAATCCTCTGCGCGCTTCGTCGAAGTGCAAACTGTTTACGCCGAAGTCAGCCAGCAATCCATCTAGCGATGCCAGTTCCACGTGCTGTTCAATCCGGCTGAAGGCCTCGCCGATCAACGTGAGCTGCGGCGCCTGACTGCCCATTTCTTTCGCGAACTTTACGAGCCGCGCCGTTGCTAACTCCAGCACCTCGGGGTCGCGATCGAAACCAATCAGCCGTCCACCGGGTCCCAGCTGCCTCATAATGCCTTCGGCATGTCCTGCCAAACCCAGCGTGCAGTCCACGTAGGTCCCTTCGGGCCTCACGCAGAGGAAATCCAATACGTCCTGATAAAGAACCGGCACATGGCGTGCTTTTTGCTGCGTCATGCGGCCCCCCTGAGGGGCTTAATTTTCGCTCTCCGCGGAGAGAATCGTATCCACCGTGTTCAAATCGTCTGCCGTGGGAATCCTGTCCGGCATAGTCTCTTCAAACCGCGCCTTGCTCACTACCTCGAGATGCGTAATCCTTCCCATCACCGCCAGCTCGCCCTCCAGCTTCGTCCTGGAGCGCAGAATCTGCCCCAGCACAAACCGTCCCTGGGCGTCCATCTTCACTTCCTGGCCGTGATAGCCCGTCATATCGAGGTAATTCTTCACTGCCTTGTTACCCACGCTGTGTTTCTTCAGCCGCGACTCGTTCTTCTTCCATTCGTCGAGCGGCCAAATCTGTGCGCGCTCCCCGTCTGCGGTCGTCACGTAGAGGTCTGTGAT
This sequence comes from Occallatibacter sp., assembly GCA_031296305.1. Taxonomy (GTDB): domain Bacteria; phylum Acidobacteriota; class Terriglobia; order Terriglobales; family Acidobacteriaceae; genus Telmatobacter. The sequence continues at coordinate 88,726 of JARLFZ010000002.1, forward strand.
GTTCGCCGCGTCCAGCAACTGCTTGAAAGGGACGGGCACCTTGAGTCGCCCGCTCTCCTCGATCTTCGCTGGATGGTTGCCACGAAACATCTGCCTGCCTCAATGCCTTCCGCTTCTTTCAATCTCCCCGCCGTAGCCCTTGCCTTTTGGCCTGTCCGGGTTAGCCAGGCTGGTTCACCAGCCGCTTTTGCTTCCGGAAACTCATTCCGCAGGCACCCAAAGGAGTACACTTTCTCTGGAAATGCAAGCGCCTGGGAAAACCCGCTGTTTGGCTCCGATGGAAGTTTGGCTTGAACTGCTCCAAACGGTGCCATAAAGTTCCAAAAATTTCCAACTCCTGACGATAGTACCCCTGATTTCTTGTGATTGAAAGAGAAAAATCGGTGGAAACTGTCGAAAACCTTGGCTTTATTCAGGAAAGCCGACTAATAGGCGGAAAATTTTCGGCCACCACAAGATATGGGGTTTACTGCTTTGATTCCCCCACTGGACAGGTCATCCAGAGTGTGTTAGGAGAACAAAAGGCGAAAATAGGAAATCCTGTACCGCCGGACTCCCGACTGGCTTGAGTGCGGACCATGAAGCCGTCTATCTATTCCTTATTCCCTACTCCCTGTTCCCTGTCTTTTACAATCTTCTGGTGCATGCCACCGCGAACGCGATGAAACCTCTCTGCTTCGTGCTCATGCCTTTTGGGCGCAAACAGGATGGCACCGGCCGGCTGATTGATTTCGACACCGTCTATCAGCAGATCATCTCGCCGGCAGTGACCGCGGCGGGCCTCGAACCCATCCGCGCCGATGAAGAGCAGGTCGGCGGCACCATTCACAAGCCGATGTACGAACGCCTGATGTTGTGCGAGTTTGCGGTGGCCGACGTCACCGGCGCCAACCCCAATGTCTATTACGAACTTGGCATTCGCCACGCCGTCCGCCCTTCGAGCACGGTGATCCTGTTCGCAGAGGGCACCTCTCTGCCTTTCGACATCGCCCTTTTGCGCGGCCTTCCTTATCGCCTGGACGCGTCCGGCAATCCCGCCAATCCCGAGGGCGACAAGCAAAACATCATGCAGCGCTTGCAGGCCGCCAACCAGGAACCGCACGACGACAGCCCGCTTTTCACGCTCATCCAGGACATGCCACGCATCGAGGTGGACCACGAGAAGACCGATCTCTTCCGCGATCGGGTAACCTATTCGCGCGAAGCGAAGCAGCGGCTGACGGTGGCGCGCAAGGCCGGCGCGGATGCGGTCGGCAGCGTGGCCGCGGAATTCCCCAATCTTCTCAATGTCGAGGCCGGTATCGTGGTGGATCTGTTTCTTTCTTTTCGCGCCGTCAAAGCCTGGCAGCAGATGGTCGATCTTTACGCGCGCATGTCGCGCACCCTGCAAAACACCCGCATGGTGCAGGAGCAGCTCGCCTTCGCTCTCAACCGGCTCGGCAAGTCTGATGAAGCCGAGCAGGTTCTCAAGCAGACCATTGAGAAGTTCGGTCAGAGCAGCGAGACCAACGGACTGCTGGGTCGCGTCTATAAGGATCGCTGGGAGAACGCTCTGAAAGCCGGACGCGCGATGGAAGCGCGAGGCTACCTCAAACGCGCCATCGAGGCCTATCGCGCCGGCTTTGAAACCGACTGGCGCGATCCGTATCCCGGAATCAACGCCGTCACGCTGATGGAACTGCAGGAGAAACCCGATCCGGCCCAGGCCGACATGCTGCCCGTGGTGCGCTACGCGGCGCTGCTGCGTGCCAAGGCCAATGGCGATTACTGGGACCAGGCCACCCTGCTCGAATTAGCCGTGCTCGCCCGCAACGTCAGCGAAGCGCAGGATTATTGCGGCGCAGCTCTCGCAGTTGTCCGCGAAGCCTTCGAGCCGGAAACCACCGCCCGCAACCTTCGCCTGATCAGCGAAGTGCGGACTGCGCGCGGTGAGGACGTCGGCTGGCTCGTAGAAATCGAGGAAGGCCTGAGAGAGGCGCAGTCGCGGCTCGAGTCACCTGACGCTACGGCCAGGTAAATCTGCGCAGGGTACTCGGTAGCCACTCCCTCTGCGCAGGCTTTTGGAAAGGAAGCAAATGGGGCTCGTACGTACGCTGATCGATCGTGACAGGGAGTACGTTGAATCAGCACTCCAGCAGAAATTGAGAGCGCTGTACGACGGCGATCTGCACTTTCGCAGATCGTCCACTGCTCGCCCGTTTGTCATTGCGAATTTTGTTTCCACTCTTGACGGCGTCGTCAGTTTCGAGATGAAGGGGTTGTCTGGCGGTTCAACCATCAGTGGTTCCAATCCAGCGGACCGGTTCATCATGGGCCTGTTACGGGCCTCTGCGGATGCCATCGTGGTCGGCGCTGGAACTCTGCGCGACGTAAGCGCGAAAAGTCTTTGGACTCCCGGATACGCCTACCCCGATGCCAAGCATTTATATAAGGAATACCGGGTCAACGCGCAGCATAAGCCAGAATATCCCCTGCTCGTGATCGTTAGCGGTAGCGGCCGGCTGGAGTTGAAGAGAACGATTTTCCGCACGCCAGATATCCCGGCCGTGATCATCACAACTTCAACTGGCAGAGATGAGCTCACGCGCCGGGGCGCTGCGAAACTAGGCTCCGTTGAGGTCCATGCTTTGAAGTCGAGTGGCGGCAGTATCGCTCCGAGAGCGATCCTGCAATTGCTCCAGTCGCAGTTTGGAGTAAAGACGCTTCTCCACGAAGGCGGCCCTACACTCTTCGGCCAATTTCTGGCCGCGGGAGTCGTAGACGAATTCTTTCTGACGCTGTCGCCGCAAATCGCCGGCCGTAACGGCGATGCAACTCGACCGGCCGTCGTGCAAGGAGTGTCGTTTGTGCCGGGTTCTGCTCCTTGGTTTGAAATGGTCAGCCTCAAGGAAAAGGCTGCATATCTCTATTTGCGTTACCGGCGCCGGCGTGGCCAGGGCACGTAGCTTGCGTACGGTTAACGAGCTGGCACCTGGAAGCTGGAAGCTGATTCGGCGTTCCACCAGCCTCCACCGAGCGCCTGAAAGAGCGTGGCGGAATCCGCATAGCGCGCCCCCGCAGCGCTCGTGCGGTCCAGTTCGGTCTGCAGCCGCTGCCGCTCGGCCTCCAGCAGCACCAATTCGCTGATCCCTCCTGCCTGATAACGTCCCTGCGCAATCCGATAGCTCGCATCCGCATCGGCCGCAACATCGCTGCGCGCCTTTAGCGTCTGCGCATCGTGGTCAATAGAAGTGAGCGTGTCGGCCACCTGTCCGAACGCCTCCAGCACAGTTTGCCGGTAGACGCTGTTTGCTGCCTCGTATGCCGCCTCGGCCTTGCGCTTCTCCGCGCGCAGCGCGCCTCCGTTATAGATAGGTTGCGTAAGTGACGCTGCCACATTCCACACGTCGCCGCCTGAAAGGAAACTGGTCCCAGTGCCGCCGCCACTCCCCGACAACACAATTTGCGGATAGAGGTTGGCCGTGGCCACGCCCACGTTGGCGCTCGCCTGATGCATCAGCGATTCGGCCGCCCGAATGTCGGGCCGCTGCCGCACCAGCGCTGAGGGCAGGGTCAACGGCAACTCCTGCGGAAGCTGCAGTGCGTCGAGCGAAAGATCCGGAATCTGCGCCTCGGCGGGAGATTTACCCATCAACACTGCAAGCTGGTGATTCACCACATCGAGCTGAGCTTCGAGCGGAGGAATCGTAGCCTGCGTCTCGGCGATCGTGGTTTTCCGGCTCTCGACATCTGCTTCGGAAGTCCCACCGGCACGATTCCGCGCTTCAGTAATCGCAAGTTCGCGCTGCTCCACGGCGAGCAACTGCCTGGTGACTTCGATCTCCCTGCGAAGTTGCGCCTGGCGTATCGCAGCCGAGACCACGTTGCCGGCCAGCATCAGCCGCGCTCCTTCAAGTTGCCACTTCTCGTAATCGCGATTGGCCCCGAGCCCCTCGATCGCGCGCCGGTTCGCTCCGAAAATATCCAGAGCATACGACACGGCGACCGATCCGTTGAGCAGCGCGAATGGCGAGGGATTGGGAAACGGGATGCCGTACGAGGAAAGATTCGGCTGCTCTCTCTCGATGGCGGCGCTGCCAGTGACGGTCGGGTATTTGGTTGCCCCGGTACGCGCGTTCAGTTCCTCCTGAGCTTCTTTCAGCCGCGCAGCCGCCTGCGCCAGAGTCGGGCTATTGGCCAGCGCCTGCTCCATCATGCCGTTGAGCTCAGGCGAGTGGAACAGCGTCCACCATTGCGCGGAAATCGATCCCGCAGAGTCGAAGCGCTGCGCGACGCCCGCGGGCCCCGCGCTGCTTGCCGTTTCGCCCGGCTGCGGCTGCGGCTGCGGCGTATAGGCGGTCACCGCCGGCGCCGTCGGCGGATTGTACTTCGGACCAACGTTGCAACCGGCAATGAAACACAGTGCAAGCGATGCGATCGCCGCTTCTGCGAGAAGTTTTGTATCAGGGCACGAGTTTACTCGTGCCGAAACCGCTCCAAAATAGATGCGGGGCTTTAGCCCCTGCTGACGCCGTCGTGCCCAATTCAAATCCGTCGGCAAACCCATACCTTCGCCTCTCAATCCCTCTCCATCAATCCAATGTCCTGCGATAGGTGGCAGACGCAATGAACATCAGAACCACCATGAAGACCATCATGGGCCACACGCTCGGCCAGGAATCGGCCCAGCCGTTGCCCTTGAGAAGAATTCCTCGTATCAGCCGGAGGAAATACGTAAGCGGCAGCAGGTTTCCAATCGTCTGCGCCCACTTCGGCATGCCCTCGAAGGGAAACATGAAGCCCGAGAGCATGATGTTGGGAAGAAAGAAAAAAATGGCCAGTTGCACGGCCTGCAATTGGTTTTGCGCCAGCGATGAAAACGTGATGCCCACCGTGAGATTGGCCGCGATAAACAGCAGCGCCGAAAGATAAACTGCGCCGATGTTTCCGAAAAACGGCACCTGAAACACGTAGCGCGCGGCCAGCAGAATAATGGTCGCCTGAATAAGACCGATGCCGATGTAGGGAATCAATTTTCCCGTCATCACCTCTAGCGGCGTCACCGGCATAGCCAATAGATTCTCCATCGTCCCGCGTTCGCGCTCGCGTGTAATGGCCAAGCCAGTCATCAAAACCATGGTCAGCGTCAGCACCATTCCCGTCAGTCCCGGCACCACGAAGTACTGCGTAATGTTGTCGGGGTTGTAGAGCTGATGAATATTCACGTCGAACGGTGCGGGGCTGCCCCGAAGACTGGCGAGGGGCCCGGTGATCTCTTTGTCGACAACCGATTGCGCAATGCCGTTTACCGCGGCCAGCGCGCTCGAGGTTGCCGTTGGATCCGTTGCGTCGGCCTCAATCAGCAGCGAAGGCCGCTCGTGCCGCAGAAGTTGTCGCGTAAATCCCGCCGGAATGTTGATGACAAACAGCACTTTCCCTTGCGCCAGTGCCTCGCGCCCCGCCGCTTCATCAGGCAGCGTGGCCACCACGTTGAAGTACGAAGAATTTTCCAGCGCCGCAATAAAGCTGCGCGTGATGTCGGTGTCGTCGGCGCTGATGATGGCGGTATCGAGATGCTTTGGATTGGTATTGATGGCGTAGCCGAACAGCGCCGTCTGCATAATCGGTATGCCCACAATCATGGCGAAGGTGAGCCGGTCGCGCTTGAGTTGCGTAAACTCCTTGAGCACCATGCTCCACCAGCGCGTGCCCGAAAATCCGCCCCACCGCTTCATGCTTTGCCTCCGCCGTTTTCCGGAGTCTTGCCCATCAAATAAATGAAGACGTCTTCCAGGTTCGTGTCGATAAGTTCGGCGCGACGCCCACCCGCGCTGGCCTCCACTGTGCGCCGCAGCAACTCCGCATCGCTTCCGCTCACGTGCAGCACGTCGCCGAACGTCACCGTCTGCTCCACGCCAGGCCGCTTCCGCAACTCGTCCTGCAATTCCGAGAGGCGATCGCCATGTATCGCCCAAGTCGTCAGGTGCTGGCTGGCGATCACTTCCCCCGCCGTGCCCTGCGCCAGCAGTTTTCCGAAGGCGATATACGCCAGCTTGTGGCAGCGCACGGCTTCATCCATATAATGTGTGCTCACCAGCACCGAGATGCCCTTCGCCGCAAGGCTCTGCAGCTCGTCCCAAAAGTCGCGCCTGGCGCGCGGATCCACGCCGGCTGTGGGTTCGTCCAGCAGCAGCAGATTAGGCTCGTGCAACATGCACGCCGCCAGCGCCATGCGCTGCTTCCATCCTCCCGACAACTCGCCCGCAAGCTGCTGCGCGCGCGCAGTCAGGCCCAGATTGTCCAGCGCCTTACGCACCGCCGCCTTGCGCTCGGGGATCGCGTACATGCGCGCAACAAAATCAAGGTTCTCGACGATTGAGAGATCCTCCCAGAAGGAAAATCGCTGCGTCATGTATCCGACCCGGCGCTTGATCTCCGCGCGTTCGCGCACAATGTCGTAGCCCAGGCACGTCCCGCTGCCGGAGTCGGGCTTGAGCAGTCCGCACACCATGCGGATGGTCGTGGTTTTGCCGCTGCCGTTCGGTCCCAGAAAGCCGAAAATCTCGCCGCGGCGTACGCGCAGCGAAACATCGCGCACCACGTGCTTTTCGCCGTAGCTCTTGTTCAGTCCCTGCACGTCGATGGCGTACTCCGGATTGGCAACCGCCGTCATTCGACCGTTACCTCCACCGGCTGGCCCGGATGCAGCAGCAGCGCCTTCTCGTCCGGTGGTTTGGCGATGATCATAAAAACCAGTTTCGAGCGGTTCTCATTGCTGTAGATCACCGGCGGCGTGTACTCGCATTGCGGCGAGATGAACGTGATCGACGCCGGTACCGCAGCAGCACAGCCATCGCATTGCACCTGCACGCTTTCGCCCACCTTCAATTTGCCCACCACTGTTTCCGGCACGAAGAATCGGACCTCCATGTTCTCCGGCGGCAAAATCTGCACCACCGGATTACCCGCTTGCACCCACTCACCCTCGCGATACAGAGTGTCGAAGACCAGGCCCTGGCGCGGCGAGGCAATGTTCTTTTGATCGAGCCGCCACTCTGTTTCGGAAAGGGAAGCGCGATCAGCCGCGACCTGGTTCTGCTGCGCCTTGATCTGTTGCTCGCGCGCCGGCAGCGCATCCACGGCGAGATCGGCTTCGAGCTCCCGCACCCGCGCCGCACCCGCGTCGGCAGCCTCTTGCGCGGTAATCAGATCGGTCTGCGCAATGCCACCGGCCTGATACTGCTTCTTATCGCTCTCGAGAATCTGGTCGGCTTGTTTTTTTCGCGCGAGCGCCTGCGTCAGTTGCGCCCGCGTCACCTCAATCTCCGGCGGACGCTTGCCGGTCTCAAGATCGGCCAGCCGCGACTGCGAACTTTCGAGCAGGCGTTGCGCATTGCGTACAGCCGACGCTTCAGGCTCGCGATCGAAAGCGAAAAGCGGCTGCTTCACGGCGACAGTTTCTCCGCGTGCGACCGCGAGATGATCGAGCCTGCCGCTCTGGGGCGATGCCACGTAAACAAATTTGGCTTCAATGTAGCCCTGATAAGTGTTGGTCGGCTGATGCGAGCATCCCGTGGCGAAGAGCGCTGCAAGGAAGGCCGCGCCCAGGAGGGGGAGGGGCTTGCGTTGTCTCTCTATCGGCATATCTTGCTCCGATCTCACTTTCTATTACGGGCCTTATTGCTCGTCGGTTTCAGGCCATGCCGCAGCAACGCCGTAATGTGCCGGCCGATAGCCTGCGGGTCCGGCTCCTTGCGATGAAAGACCTCGGCGAAAAACGGCGCCGTAGCCAGATGCATCATCACCAGGCCCAGCATGGAGAATACGATCAGCACGGGATCGAGATCCGCCTGGATTTCGCCCTTCGCCTGTCCGCGCTCGACCGCCGCGCTCACCAAGCGCACCTTGTCGAACGGCAGCGTGCGCAGCACGCGGCTGCGTAGCAATCCGCCTTCGTTCAGCACCTCGCGCATCCAAGTAGATGGAATCCACGGCATGCGTTCGATCCCCGCCACCAGCCGCTCCACCACCCCGCGCATCATCTCCTCAGGAGCGGCGTTAGCGTCCACCGGACTCCACACCGACGCGATGAGAGTCGCGATCTTCTCATTCACCACGGAATCCAGCAGATGCTCGCGGTCTTTGAAGTAGTAGTGCATCATCGCCGGCGTCAACCCCGCCCGCTTGGCAATCGCTGCAAAGGTTGTCGCCGCCACCCCCTGCCGTGCAAAGAGCTCCGTGGCTGCGGTCAGCAAATGCTCCCGCGCGTCGCCGTCAGCGCTGGCAACCGGCCGTCCGGGACTGCGTTTGGGTTTGCGTGCCGTCCGCGCCATCGCCTTCGTCTTTCAGTAATTAACTAACGATATAATTAATATCGCCCCAATCGCCGATTTCGTCAAATGTCCTGTTACAAGTCAACGGTCGCTATGGTTTTTGGGGGCCGCGCACACAAAGCGCCAATTTCGTGTTGCGAAAGTACTGCAGATCTCCCGAAGGCTTTGCATTCACAAAGTCGAAGAACCACCCATCCCCGTACGGATGCCCAAAACGATCGATCTCGCGATTGCTGCTCCAGGGATCGCCTCTCAATAACAGGCCCCCCTTCACGCGGCGTCCGATATTGATAGAGAAGACCTCCACATTGCCGCCACGCTCGGGAGCGGGATCGCTCTTATCAACGAGGCCGGCCAGCTCGTTGAGCGTCCCCAGCCTCCAGTCGGAGAACCCGCCCAAGCGCAGATCGCGGCAGTATCTTTCCGCCTTTCGCCAGGTGACCGGCTGCCCATTGTCCTTCGCGGCCCACATGAGTCCGGTCGAAAGATCGACCCAATATCCGCGCGCCTGAGTCTCCTCAGACAGCTTCAGTTGCTCTTGCTCCAGCGTCTCTCTCCGCGCTTTTTCTGCTTCCTCCACCTGGGGAGGGGCAGCGTCATTTCTCAGCTGAATGGGCAATTGGTCAGGTGAGAGAGCCGGCCGGACTTGAGCAGGGACGAGCGGCGCTGAAGAGGTCGTCGAGGACTGTCCGTCGGTTAGCGTGGCAAAGAAGGAAATGAAGACGAGGATCATCCCGGCTCTTAATGTGACTTTCATGGCGGATATTCTAGCGCGCAGAAAAGTGACCGGCAGGTGAAGTTGTGACACTTTGCGAAGTGTCCTGGTCGGCTGAGCGATCGCATTTCGCCCGCTACAGCCTCAAACAAACAGCCCCACCTGGTAGGTGGGGCTGCGAGTCATGCTGTTGATCGGGAATTTCCTCCGGCTAGTTTTCCGTTTCCACCGCCGTAATCTTGCAATTCACCTTGGCCGCTCCCTGGGCCTCGGCACCGATCGAGAATGTCGGCAGAGTCACGGTTGCCCCCGGCGGCGCCGGTCCGGTCAGCGTGACCTGGTCTTGCGTAAGCTCTTGCCCGTTGGCATCCATCTGCGAGCACCCCAGCCTTGCCGCCTGGAGGGGGACGTTCGATCCGTTCAGCCATTGTCCCTGCGTGACCTGGATTTGGCCGTTCACGGCATTGTAGCCGCCTTCAGTAAACTTCTGAGCCGCGATGATGGCGTCATTCCCACCACCCCCACCACCGCCGCCGCCGCCCGGTCCCGGCTGAGTCTGCCCGGCCGGGGTCCCGCCCGGAGTCTGGTTCTGATCGTGGGTGCCGACATAATAGAGGCCATACAAGACGGCAGCGGCAATCACCACGTAAAGCAGTGTGTTGTTTTTCGCCGGCAGCGCACCTGGGGGCGCGCCCATGATGATAGGAATCTGCCCCTGTGGCGGAGGAAATTGCGGAGGCATCCCCGTGAACGGTTGCGCGGGCGGCGGCGGAGGATATTGTGGAGGCATCCCCCCGAACGGCTGCACAGGTTGCGGTGGGATTGCCACTTGCGGAGCCGGTGCTTGCGGAGCAGCCGCTGGCATAGCCGGTGCGCCTCCCGCCTTCGCTGTCTGGTCAGCTCCGCATTTCGCGCAGAAATGCGATTCCCCTTCCAACTGAGCGCCACAACTGCTGCAGAATGTCATGACTTTTCCTTCTCCTTCAACAAAATTTATCTCGACGCCGCCTTGCTCAGGCCAGTCGCCGCTCAAGCATCGAAACCGCTGCGTACTCGGTCTGTTGCAGCCCGCGCATCAACGCCGAAGCGATTGCATTCACCGAATTGCGCAAAACCTGTCCTGAAGAATGCGAAATCCGCACGTCGAAATCCGCACCTCCATGATATGCCTCGTCCTTAGTTTGCCGGTTGCACTGCCACGATGCCGCATTTCATATTGGCCGCACCCTGTGCCTCGGCTCCCAGAGTGAATGGCTGGATGTTGATGGTCTGCCCCGGCTGCACCGGGCCATTGAGGACTTTCGTCAACTGCGAAAGGGGCTGGTTGTTGGCGCCGTACTGAATGCATTCCAGCTGCGCCGCCTGGATGGTGACATTCGAGCCGTTCCGCCACTCCGCCTGCGTGATCTGGATTTGCCCATTCGAAGGTTGCCCCTTCCAGGCAAATTGCTGCGCCTGCACCAGGGCCTGATTCGCGCCACCTTGTCCTCCCGGTTGTTGCCCCGGCTGCTGCCCCGGATACCCTCCCGGCTGCTGCTGCGGATACCCCGTTGGTTGTTGCCCCGGATATCCTCCCGGTTGCTGTCCCGGATTCCCTCCCGGTTGCTGCCCCGGCTGTTGCCCGGGGTTGCCCGGCTGTTGCCCGGGGTTACCCGGCTGCTGCCCGGGGTTCCCCGGCTGAGTCTGCGCGGTCGGCGTTGGCTGCGGCTGGGGCCGCACGTAGTGCGTGTAGTAGTAATACCCTCCTGCTGCAACGACGAGGGCCGCCACCCACATCATCCCACTCTTCCTCGCCGGAGCCGGCGGCGGCATCGCTACCGACATCGGAACTTGCCCCGGCGCCACAAACGGCATGTGAGCAGCCGGGGTCATTGGAACAGCCGCCGGAGCCGGCGCACCTCCCGCCTTCGCCGTCTGGTCAGCTCCGCATTTCGCGCAGAAGCGCGAATCCCCATCCAACTGAGCACCACAACTATTGCAGAATGCCATAGCGTTTTCCTCTCATCACACAGATTTCATCTCAGTGCCGCAAAGATCCGCCCAGCCGCTATTCCAGCGTCGGACGGCCCCTGCGCCTACACCGCAAACCGCTTCTGTCCAAGCCCCAATGTCGCTTCCACATGGTTCAGCGTGGCTTGCAGTTGCGCCTTCTTTACGTCCCTCACCTGGTTCAGACCCTGCTGAATCATGGTGAAGAGTACGTACCATGAGATCACCGCCGTAAAAGCCATGATTCCGTAAAGAACCCAGTTGTCCGTGGTTTGCTGGGAGTCGGTCGTGGGATTGAAGAGATTTGGGAAGGTGACCGTTATGTCCCAAAGCGTATGCATCAGCACCGGAATAAGGAACGCCATCAGGAAGCGTCCATCCGTAAGCATTCCTAAGCTCGTCGGCCTGTCCTGTTTCACACGCCAGAAGGCGCCTGCGGCAATCGCCGTCCACACCGGATGCCCAAATGGAGCCAAAACCCCGCGCAACTCCAGCAAGCTCACCATCGATGCCACAGCGTCCGTGGTAGCCTGGTTCACCGCCGCTACAGCCTGCGTCTGGGTGATCTGACCCTGCGCCAACTTCGCCACCGCCTGGATGGTCTCTGTTTGCAAAACCGATACGAAGCCGGCGCCCGAGTTGAATAACGCGTAGCCGCAAGTCTCGAAGCACGCAAAACCCGCGCCCGCCGCGCACCCGAAAAGGATTCCGTTCAGCTCGAACTTGTAGCCCGCGCCGCGCATGCCGTACATCACCAGGATCACCGCGAGCAGCTTCGAGCTCTCCTCTATAGGGCCTGGGAAGTTGGCGATGGCCTGAACCTGGTACTCAAGGATAGCCATGCACAATCCCACCACGCCCCCTACCAGGAACAGCTTGCCCAACTGGATCACCGAAACGTTGCGCGGCGTATTCATCTCGAAGATGAACACCAGCGTCGCCAGCGGCATCGCGAACGCTCCCATGAACACCAGAGCCGGCAACAGGTTCAATTCCTTTTGCCCGGTGAAATAAAAAACGCCCCACAATACCAAAGCCGCGACCCCCAGGAGCATCAGCATGCGGAAGAACATCCACGGCTTGGGCCAGCTCGTGTCCACCATCTCGATGGGCGGCGTCGTCAACGCCGAGCCCACCATGGCGTACTCTTCCTCGGCGCGCGGATCGTGGTGCTTGAATGTTTCGCTGAACGTCTGGCTCAGGCTGAACCCTTCCAGCTGATCCGTTGACGCGATGTGCCGAATCTGCGCCTGGATGCTCTGCAGCAGACCCACCCCACCATGCGGCTGCATTCCTTGCGCGGGAACGTAATACACCTGCTGCGGTCCCCCGGGGTAGGCCTGGTAGGTTACGGGTACCATGCCCGGTGGCGGCGCCTGCGCACCTGGGTACGCGCCCGGATAAGCGGCCGGCGTTGCTGACGGTTGGGGCGCAGCGGCGAAGGATGCGGCTGCTTGCGGACTGCTCGCGGCGCTCATCGGAGTTCCGCAACTCTTGCAAAATTTGTTTTCCGGCAGACATGCCGTTCCACAACGGGGACAGTTCACAAAACCTCCTGTATCGCTTGGCCGGGGGATGTTATGCAAGGTAGCATTACAACCTCCGCAAAGTAAAGAAACTTTTCGACATCGCTGAAGCCGTGCCAGAAAATCCGGCCGGCGCGCGCAAACCTTCGGCTACCGAAAGCAACTGACCGAGCCGTGATCGCCCCGGAAAAAACTGGGGAACCGCCAGTTGCGTTGAGCGTCCTGCACGTGTTTGATCGCCCAACGCAACAAGGTCGTGTTTCAAAACCGCAACCCGAATCTGCAAGTCCGTCAACAGACTCTTAAGCAAGATCAATGCCACTACCGATCATGTCCCGTCAGCCGCAGCTCACATCCCTGCCGGAGCCTGCTGCTGCACTACCGCAGGAACCCTCGCTCCGAGCCCCAGCGTCTGTTCCACGTGGACCAATGTGTGCTCCAGTTGCGCCTTCTGCATGTCCCTCACCTGGTGCAGGCCCTGCTGGACCATACCGAACAGCACGTAATACGAGGTCAGTCCCGTAGCCGCCCACAGGCAATACATCACAACATCGCTGATATTCGGGATGAGGATACCTGCATCCCAAATCGTATGCATCGCCACGGGAATGATGAATGCCCGCAGGAATCGCCCGTCCAACAGCATCTGCACGGTCGCTGTTCTATCCCCTTTTACCCGCCAGAACGCGCCCGCCGTGATCGCGGTCCATACGATGTGTCCGAACGGCGAAAGCAGCCCGCGCATGTTCAGCGCGCTGATCGTGGATTTCATCGCCGGCATCAGCGCGGCCGCCAGAGGCGATCCATTTGGAAGTGTGGCCATCCCACCACCCCCGACGAACGCGATGATTCCCTGCGCAAACTGGTCCAGCCCGTAGCCCAGCGTCTCAGAGCACGCAAAACCTGCGCCCACCGTCGCACCAAACAGGATTCCGTTCAGTTGGTACGGGAACCGCGAGCCACGCACGCGGTAGGTCACGACAATCACCGCCAGCAGCTTCGCCGTCTCCTCCACAATGCCCGGCATATTGCCGAAAATAGGAATCAAATACCACAGCGTAATCATCACCACGGCGAGCCCGCCGCCGATGACAAATAGTTGGATCACTTCGGCAATCGAAACATTGCGCGGTGTGTTCAACTCCCAGATCAGCGTCAGTGTCGCAATGGGCACCGCAAACGTCGCCAACACCATGATCGCGATCATGGGCTTTTCATTCAGGGTATAGAGGAACAGTGCGTAAATCGCAGCATAGGCAAGCACTAAACCCGCGAGCACGCGGAAGAACATCCACGGCTTGGGCCAGTTGGTGTCCACCATCTCGAGTGGTGGCGTGGTTCGCGGCGAGCCCACTGAGAGGTATTCCTCCACCGCTTCCGGCCCGCGCTTCGTGAAAGTCTCTTGAAAAAGCTCCTTCAAGCTGAATCCCTCCAGCTTGTCGGTCGAGGCCAGGTCCCGGATCTTTTCCCGGATGCTCGCCATCAGTCCGCCTGCTGCTCCCGCCGCTCCCGGGTGTGCGCCCTGCGCCGCGGGGACGTAGTACACCTGCTGCGGACCGCCGGGGTAGGACTGGTACATCATGGGCACCATGCCCGGAGGCACGCCCGAAGCACCCGGATAAGCGGCCGCCGAGGCGGCCGGCTGTTGCGCAGCCGCGGGCGCGGTCCATGGGGCGGCCGGCGCGGCGGCGGCTGGTGCACTGCCTGCAGCGGCGGCTTGTGCACTGCCCGCGGCGCCTACTGGAGCGCCGCAGCTTTGGCAGAACTTGTGCTCCGAATCGGTTGCCTTTCCACAGCGGGGACAAAACATAGTGATCTCCTGTCTTGGGGTTCGGGGGTGCCTAAGAAATTAGCACCTCTAAGTCCGTAAAGTAAAGAATACTTTGAAGAAAAAAGCATAAAGTTCCTCCGCGGGGACCGCCGGTCCGTCGCCGGAGGATTCCGCAAGCCGGCATCAAACGGCAAAACTCAAGAGCTCCGGGTTACGAAATCGAACGCGTGACCTCAGATCACGGGCACAACTTCCCATGCCTCATCCGGACCGTGGCCACGGCTGAAGTAACTCTTTGACTGGATCGGTGTCTAATCTGATCAGGGAGCAGAGATTCCAAGTGGTCTTATTTCGCTTTTCCCGATCTGCGGGATTTCTTGTCTTGGTGTTGGCGGCGTTGTCGACCTCTGTAAGGTCTCAACCTTCTGTCCACAGCGCCGGCAGTTCGCCGTCGGCGCCGGAGTCCGGCAATTTTGTGATCGCGCAGCACGGTCACGCAGTGGGCACAGCCAGTTTTCAATTCACAGCCACCAACCAGGGTTACGAATCTACCTCGCTGGTCAAGGTGACCATGCAAGGCCTCGACTACGCGCTTTCGAAGACCGAGCAGCTTTCCCCTGCCAACCAGCTCGAGCACGTGCAGTTGAGCGCAATCGTGAACGGCGAGGCAGTGAACGTAGTGGCGGCTCCCGATGCGGCGCAATTCCTGCTGAATATCTCTGCCAGCGGAAAGAGCTCCACCACGCGGCTGGCTGCGCATCCCGGCGCGGTGTTCCTTGCCGACTTCGATCCCGGCGCCCTGGAAACGCTTCTGGCGCTCGCTGTGCTGCAAAACAATCGCGACCTGTGGGTGATTCTCCCCAAAAACGCAGGCTCCATTGAGCCAGTGCAACTGGCCACCTACGCCGATCAGCAGGGAACTCTCGACGGCCAGCCCATCACCGTGCATCATCTTGTCGCCACCATCGCCGGAGCCAATACCGATCTCTTTTCCGGTCCGGAGAATCAACTTCTCCAGGCGGAATTGCCGGAGGAGGGCTTTGCCCTCGTGCGCAAGGGCTTTGTCCTAACCCCGCCCGCCAAACCCGTCGCCCCACTGGAGGGGCTGGCCCCGTCGGCGCCAGGAATATAGGACCGGTTACATCAATCGAACTTTGAAAGGGCACGGCTTCAGCCGTGCCATGGAAGGCGCATGGATAGTGGGGTTTTAACCCCCGAGGGACGTTTTCAGCCGTCTCGAATGATCTATGCAACCTATATAGATTGATTCCGCTGCCCGGACAGCAACTATCCGCTCCAGAAACGGTCTAATTATCAGACCAATCCGCATCCACCAAGGCACTTTGTGGCGCATGCGGCTCGACGTACACTGGAGAAGCTCTCGATTGTCCGCACTCTCCCTCATGTGCCGTAAGGCAACCCTCGCCATTGCTCTCGTGGCTCTGACCGCGGCCGGCGTTCATGCCGCGTCCACTTCCACGCCGGCGAAGTTGCACCAGCACCCCTCCGCCACGGCCCGCGCACAGACAACGCATCACGCCACGCTCGCCCCCGGCAACCATCGCACCGCGCCAGCGCACACGCGCGCTCAAACCCAGGCCAGCACTACGCGCAAGCCCACGTCCCGGGCGGCGGGACTCGCCACCCGGCGCAAGCTTGCGCATCAACAGCATGTGCGGCGCAATGTGAACTTCCACGTGGATCCATCGCATGCCACCTCCCGCCCGGTGAGCGAACGCGCGCTTCGTTCAACGAAGGAAACTCGCGCCGCCCCGGCGATGGAATTTGCATCGGCCTCTCCAGTTTTCCTGTCGCGGCCCGCGCAGGCAGAAGAACCCGCGCCAGAAGAATTGCAGCAGCCTGCCGCCAAAACCCCAGACGCCAAGACCCCAGACGCCAAGACCCCCAACGCCAAGACTGAGCAAGCCTCGCTGCGGGTTCCGCTTCGCGCCAATCCAGCGCCGTTGCGAGGCTCCCACGAATCTTTAGAGCGGCAGAATGCGCGCCTCGATGCCGACGGTTTGGAGCGCATTGAGGACGAATCCGACCTCGCGGATCGCATCGACCGCAAGCTGCTCGTGCCCATCCCGGCATCGAGCGCGCTGGCGGTAAATGCCGAACTGTCTGCGACCCACCGCTATTGCCGGCCGTGGACAGCGCTTTTCCTCGCTGACCTCGCGCGGGCGCACAACGCGGCATTCCACCGGCCGCTCGAGGTGAGCTCGGCGGTGCGCACCATGGAATACCAGAAGCGCTTGATGGAGATCAACGGCAACGCAGCGCCAGCAGAAGGCGACATTGTGAGCCCGCACTTGACCGGCGCGACCATTGACATTGCGAAAGATGGCTTGAGCCGCAAAGAACTCGCCTGGATGCGCAGCCGGCTGCTGGCGCTCGAAGCCGCCGACAAAATCGACGTGGAAGAAGAGTTTCGCCAAGCCTGCTTCCACATCACGGTGTACAAGAGCTACACCCCGCCAAGCACGCCGCGCCCCGCCACCCAGGCCGGCAGCGGAAGCGCCGGTACCAAGCGCCACAAAGCTGCCGATCACTCCGGGGCCGTCGCTGCGCAAGGCCTGTGACGCGATCGCCTTGTAGCGCCGGCTTCCAAGGCGGCTGAAGCATCGGTTTCCCGACCCACGCTTTGCAAAAACCGCTTGTAGAGCCACGCCTCAAGCGCGAGTCAGACGCTCGTCCCGCTCACCGCGCCAGAAAGTTCTCGTTCGCAAGAATGCGATAAAGCGTCGACCGGCTGATCTGGAGCTGCCGCGCGGTGCGCAGCTTGTTGCCGCGGTTGAGGTCGAGCACGTACTGCACATGGCGGCGGATGACGGCGTCGAGGGACAGGTCGGCAGCCAGGACAGCGGCCTTGGGGTCGAAGCTCGCATCAAAGCCGCTCGCTCCAAAGCCTGCTCCGGCCCCCGTGCCGGGGCTAAGGGGCGAGTGCGCCCCGGATTGCAAATCGAAAAAGGGTTGCGGCCCATCGGGCAGAGCGAGGTCGAGGGGGCGGATGACGCCGTTATCGGCTTCGAGCAGGGCATTCTCAATGACGCTCAGCAACTCCCGCACGTTGCCGGGCCACGTGTGCTGCAGAAGGCGGGCGAGCGTGCCGGGTCCAAGCGCGACGGGGCGCTGCTGATAGCGGACGCAGAGCCGATCGAGCAGAAACTGGGCCAGCGGAGCAATATCTTCGCGGCGCTGGCGCAGCGGCGGAATAGCGAAACGGATGGCGGTCAGGCGGAACGCGAGATCGGGAAGAAGAAGCCCCTGGCCAGCCATTTGCCGCAGCGGGGTTTGCGAAGAGGCAAGCAAAACGGCGCGGCCAGGCGGGCGATCCTGAAGCGTTTTGAGTACGCCGAGCAGCAGCCCCTGTCCAGGAGGGGCGAGCAAGTCAACGCGATCAAGATAGGTAAAGCCGGCAAGCGATGAAGGATCGGCGTCGGTGGCCAGCCACTCCCGGGCGTCGCGGCGCTGAAAGCTGGTGGAGACCAGTGGTGAGCGGCTAAACAAATAGTGGGCGAGGGTGTACTTGCCGCTTCCGTGCTCACCCTCGATGGAGGCAACCTGAAGGTGCGGCGCGGCCATCTCTGCTTGCATCAGCAGCTTGCGCCACACCGCGCTGACGCCGACCACGTGGAACGCGGCGGCCGGCGAGTCCAACTCCACAAGCGTGAGGCCGGAGGCGGAAGGCTGCGTATGCAACTGAGCCGAGCTTTGCATAGTACTCAACGTGCCTCGCCTCTGTGCCAGGTCCCTGTTCTGATCCGACACACGGTTCATCGGCGACGCCTCAGAAAACATGAACCAGGCGCCATTGATTCCGGTATAAAAGCAAGACGTTAAAGACGGAATGAGAATGCGAGACCAATGCCGAAAGGGGCTGCGCCGGCTTGGGCTTGCCGTCAACGAACGATATACTCAAAGGCATCCCCGCCGCGGCGATTTTATGCGCAGCCTGAAGTTTCCCTGGTGTTTTGGAAACAGGCCGGCGTTGTCCTATCTCTCGGCGGCACTTAGAGAGTGTTTCGGAAATACGGTCCTGTAACAAGGACGCGACTTTACTGCTCGCCGAAGAATTCGTCCTTTCGTAGTCGGAGGGAGCGGGAGCCTTCAGCCTCCCGATTAAAGGCCATCGACTGAGCGTGGCTTTAGCCACGGGCCTTTCACTCGAAGACCTCAGAGAGACTTTTTCAGCAAGCTGTTTAGTCGGGCCGAAAGTGCCAAGGAGCGAATGTTACAAAAAGAAACTGTGACCCATCGGGCGATTCGACTGCGGCGCTGGGGCTACGCGGTGTGGATCGCCGCCATCGCCGGCTTCGCGCTCTTGCACGCCTGGCATTTGCGCGCCGATTTCCCCAACGGCTCCCCGTGGGTCTGCGACTGGGCCAAGTTCACCGATGAGGGTTGGTATGGGAACGCGGCCATCCGCGCACACCTGTTCGGGAACTGGTACATGGCGGGGGACTTTAACCCGGCCGTCGCGGTTCCGGTGTGGCCGTTTCTCGAGGGTCTGCTGTTTTTCTTCACCGGCGTGACGGTGCAGGCCGCGCGCGCGTTGGCGGTTGCGTGCTTCTTCCTCAACCTTGTATTGAGCTATCTGCTGCTGCGAAACCGGGGCGTGGGCAGCCCCAGTCCGCGCTGGATCGCGCTCCTCGGCGTCACACTGGTCGCAACCAGCCCATTTCTCTATTGCTTCAGCCGCCTGGCGATTCTCGAGCCGTTGCAGGTCACACTGACTCTAGCCGCGCTGATTCTGGCCGTGCGGTTGCCTCGAAGTCAGCGGCCGGTGCTGCGGTCGATTGCGATCGGCCTGCTGTTTGCGCTCATCGTTTTGACCAAGACAACCGGACTTTTCCTCTTCCCGGCGCTGCTTTGGGCGATGGTGGTGCCGTTGTGGCAGCGGCGCAAGCTGGCATTGCGCTGTGCCCTGGCGATGACGGGAGCCGCCTGCGCCGCGTTCGGCATCTGGATAGCGCTGATCGCCTCTTTTGGCCTGCTCGGCGACTACAAATACTACTTTTTCGTGAACACCTACGAAAAGCCAACGGAGTTCTATTGGCCGCTCGTGTCGTTCTGGTGGTCGTTTCATGGTCTTTTATGGATCGATCACAGTTTGATTCCGCTTGCGGGTGCGGTCGTGTTGGCCGCGGCCATCGCCTGCCGCAGCGCGTGGGGCAGGAAATTGTGGCGGGATCCGCTGTTTGGTGCTTCGTTATGGGCCGTCGCTGGATACGTGCTGTTCATGGCAATCCAGAACCATCCCCAGCCCCGCTACTTCGCGGTACCGGCGTTTTTCTGCTTCTTCCTGGTCGTGCTGGGAGTCGAGGCGCTGGGAGCCGAGTCGTTCCTGGATCACCCAGACCACCCCAACCCGCCAGGCCGATCAATCTCGGCACGTGGATTAGGCTGGGCCGTCGCCATAGTGGCCGCAGCCGCAGCCGGCGTCCACGGAGCCCAAACCCTCCGCTACGCCACCCACCCCGAATACACATGGGTCAACGCCGCCACGCAACTGGCGCTATATATAGATACGCATCCCAATGGCAATCGCCTGCTGGATTCGATCAGCGGCGATGAAATCACGCTAGTTACCCACGTCCCCAGCTTGTGCGACGACTTCGGCACCCAGGATCTTGCGCCAAAGCTTGCCGCCTATCAGCCGGGCTGGTACGCCAGTTGGGACGATCTCGACCCCGGCACGCTCGAAGACCTGCATACCTTCTATTCGCTCGAGCAGGTGGCCAGTTTTCCCGCCTTCGATGACCCGGACCGCAGCCTTCTCGTGCTGTTCAAGCTGCATCCGCTGCCCAACGGCCAGGTCCGCGACCCCAGTAAACAGAACCTGAGAATTGCCCTGCCCGGCGACAAGATCGATGCCCCCATCGAATAAAAACAGCGAGCAAAGGGATCAATTTACCGGCTGGGAGCAGACCTTTTTGTATTACCATTGCGCAGCCGACGGTATCATGTAATACTTTTAGTGATCAAAGAGCAAGAATGGTGGATTATGGATTCTGCCCTTACCAGTAAAGGCCAAATGACGATTCCCAAGCCGGCGCGTGAGCACCTCAAAGTCCGCCCTGGGGATCGGGTCAAGATCTTCCTTCATCCCGATGGCTCCGTCGTGCTCCTGCCCAAACTGCCTGTCTCCTGTCTCAAAGGCATGTTCTCCGGCAGGGTAGATCGGCCGGTGCCTGCGGAGGAGATGGGAGTGGCAGCCGAAAACGCCGCCGCCGAGGAATTTGGCCGATGAAGGGCCTTGATACCAGCATTCTCATCCGCTACCTCACTCAGGACGACCCGATCCAGTCGCTTCGCGCCAACCTAATCGTAGATCGAAATTTATCCTCTCAGACCCCGGGGTTCGTTAGTCTCGTAACCATCGCCGAGGTCGCCTGGGTGCTGCGCTCCAGGTACAAAGCCACGGGCCAGGAGATCGCCACTGCGATGGAGCGAATTCTCTCTTGTGACAGCCTTGAAGTTCAGAACGAGCAGCAGGTCTATGAGGCGATGCTCGCGCTGAAGGCCGGCGAAGGAACGTTCGCGGATGCATTGATCTGCGCGCTCGGAACTTGGGCCGGTTGCTCCTCGACCTTGACGTTCGATAGCAGCTCCCGCTTGCCCCACTTCGAAGTCGTTTGAGTTTCGGCGGAGTGAGATCCTGGCTCGTCGATACGCCCCATTCCGTTTTGGTCCTTCGTTCCCGTTTTCCCTTGTTCCCTCGCTCCCTGTTTTTCCCGTGACAGCAGTCACTCGACAGCCGTGTATCCGGATGATAGCCTTCCCGTGGCAAGTCCCACGGGCAGTTCGTGAGGTCGTTCCGGGGCCGTGGTTCTCGCGGTTCAAAACATTGAATATGGAGGGTATGTGACGGTACAGGTTTGTGTGATTTTCTTTCTCGGCGTGAGTGTCCTCGGACTGCTTGCGGCCGCGTTATTGAGGAGCTTTTCAGCTATGAAGCAAGGCATCGCAGCTTTACTAAAGCGGCAATACCGTATCGTGGCGGCCCTCATGGGTCTGCTGCTTCCCGCATTCGCCGGCGCGCAGGATCACGCGGGCGGAGGCGAAGCCAATCTCACGCTGCCGGATTTGAAGAGCGTGGTTTTCGACCATTTCTTCGGCTTGAACGGACACGCCCTTCTCACCATCGGCCTGTTGTTCTGCGTCGGCGGCCTGTTGTTCGGCTTGGCGATTTATGTCCAGTTGAAGAATTTGCCGGTGCATCGCACCATGCTCGAAATCTCCGACCTGATCTATGAGACCTGCAAGACCTATCTGGTGACGCAGGGCAAGTTCATCCTTCTGCTCTGGGCGTTTATTGCGGTCGTCATTTCGATGTATTTCGGCTGGCTGGCGCCGGTGCCAGACAAACCAATCTGGGTTACGCTGCCGATTATCCTGGCGTTTTCGCTCGTCGGCATAGCAGGCAGCTACGGAGTGGCGTGGTTCGGCATTCGCGTCAACACCTTTGCGAACTCGCGGACAGCATTCGCCGGATTGCGCGGCAAACCGTATCCTTGCATGGCTATTCCGCTGAAGGCAGGCATGAGCATCGGAATGTTGCTGATCTCGGTTGAGCTGCTCATCATGCTCTGTATCCTTCTGTTCATCCCGGCCAGTTATGCGGGCCCCTGTTTTATCGGCTTCGCGATTGGCGAAAGCCTGGGCGCTGCGGCCCTGCGTATTGCCGGCGGCATCTTCACCAAGATCGCCGACATTGGCGCCGACCTGATGAAGATCGTCTTCAAGATCAAAGAAGACGACGCCCGCAACCCCGGCGTCATTGCCGATTGCACGGGCGACAACGCGGGCGACTCGGTTGGCCCCAGCGCCGACGGTTTTGAAACCTACGGCGTCACCGGCGTTGCCCTCATCACGTTCATCCTGCTGGCGGTACCCAACCCCACCACGCAAGTGCAACTTCTAGTCTGGATCTTCGTCATGCGCGTGGCCATGCTGGTCTCGAGCTCGGCGGCGTACTTCCTCAATGGCGCCATCGCCAAGGCGAGATACGCGAATGCCGACGAAATGGACTTTGAAGCCCCGCTGACCTCGCTGGTGTGGATCACCTCCATCACCTCCATCATCCTCACCTACTTCGTCTCCTATCTGATGATTCCCGATCTCGGGGACGGAACGCTGTGGTGGAAGCTGGCTTCGATCATTTCGTGCGGAACCCTGGCGGGCGCCCTCATCCCCGAATTGGTGAAAGTTTTCACTTCAACCAAATCGGGTCACGTCAAAGAAGTCGTCAAATCCGCGCAGGAAGGCGGAGCTTCCCTGGGCATCTTATCCGGCTTCGTAGCTGGCAATTTCTCAGCCTACTGGCTGGGATTGAGCATGGTCGCCCTCATGGGAATGGGCTATTACTTCAGCCTGGGCATTCCGAATTTGCAGGATGGTCCGGCAGGAATGATGCTGGCTCCAGCCGTCTTCGCCTTTGGCCTCGTAGCCTTCGGCTTCCTGGGCATGGGTCCGGTAACGATTGCAGTCGATTCCTACGGGCCGGTTACCGACAATGCTCAGTCCGTCTATGAGCTCTCGCTGATCGAAAATGTTCCCGGCATCGAAGCCGAGTTGAAGAAGAACTACGGCATCGAACCCAAGTTCGAACGCGCAAAATACCTGCTCGAAGCGAACGATGGAGCCGGCAATACCTTCAAGGCGACGGCCAAGCCGGTGCTCATTGGCACCGCCGTAGTGGGCGCAACCACGATGACGTTTTCAATCATCATGGCACTCACCCACGGACTGACGGTGAACGTGCAGAACCTCTCTCTATTGCACGCGCCGTTCATGCTCGGGTTGATCTGCGGCGGAGCCGTCATCTTCTGGTTCGCAGGCGCTTCCACGCAGGCGGTTTCTACGGGCGCTTACCGCGCGGTCGAGTTCATCAAGGCTAACATCCATCTGGAAGGTGCGGAGAAGGCTTCTGTTACCGACTCGAAGAAGGTGGTCGAAATCTGCACCAAGTACGCCCAGAAGGGAATGTTCAACATCTTTCTGGCCGTCTTCTTCGCCACACTCGCGTTCGCATTCATGGAGCCGTTCCTGTTTATCGGCTACCTGTTCTCGATTGCGATCTTCGGTCTGTATGAGGCCATCTTCATGGCCAACGCCGGTGGCGCCTGGGACAATGCCAAGAAAATCGTAGAGGTCGACCTGAAACAAAAGGGCACGCCTCTGCACGACGCAACCGTTATCGGAGACACTGTTGGCGATCCCTTCAAGGACACCTCTTCGGTGGCCATGAATCCGATTATCAAGTTCACAACATTGTTCGGATTACTTGCCGTCGAGCTTGCCGTGACGCTAACTTCGAACAACCCGCTGCTTACACACATCCTGGCCGTCGTATTCTTCCTGGTGTCAGTCTTCTTCGTGCACAAATCCTTCTACGGCATGAGAATCGAAACCAAGTCGAGCGACTAACTCCTGTCGTCGAAGTCAACAAAAACGCCGCCCGTTGCGCATTTTGCAGCGGGTGGCGTTTTCTTTGCACCGCACGGTTATCTTAATGTCAGTAACTATCGATTACTTACTTAGGACACTTTCCTCTCGTAATGCATTTATTCTCTAAGTTCAGGTATTTTCTCCTTGACTTCCCTGATTTCCAAGCTATTCTCCAGCCATCCCCAGTTCATCGGGCACGCTGATACTGCTGTCCGCAATGGGGCGCGGCCTTCCCTGCATTCAACATCTGTGCGTAACGAAGCTTCCCGTTCCGGGCGCACCTCTGAAAATGTGTCTCTCGCGGCACCTATCTTTTGAAGGAGCGGAGGCGCGATTGGTGCTCGCACAAATGACTTCGGGGCTCACCATAAATTGAGCAACTCGGGGACGACGATGTGGCGAGCGTGAGGCAGGAAGAGGGATATCTCCGGCCAGGTCGGTGTTCTTTGACGGTGGCTGGTTTTCGCGCGATCCCAGGTTTGAGAATCGGGACCTGGGGCATCCGGCCGTAGCGGTGCTTAAAGCTTGTTCAGCATTCCATAGATCTGGAGGTCGGTCATGATGTGTTCAAAGGTGTCTTACATTCGCCGCATTGCTTCAGTGACGCCGGTGCTCTCATTCCAACATCGTCACCAGTCACTCAGCAGCAGAGCCTACGTCGCCGCAGCCGTTCCCGTTCTCCTCTGCCTGACATTCACGAGCGGCTGCAAGACTTCAGACGACGCCGCGGCAGCGGCTACGCAACTGACCGCAACGGCCAGCACGTTGACCAACTATTACTTCGCCCTCGATACGCTTAATACCGAGTTGGATCAGCTTTATCAAATTCAGGCCGCGATCAACCCCCTAGCACCCTACGACACGTCAACCCAGAAATTAGTGACGGACACGTCGGCCGAAATCCAGAAGCGCGAAAAACTTGCCGCGGCACTGACGACGCTGGCACAGGAGTTCGCGAATCTGAGCGGGTCGACGTCCGCGACGGACGCATCCGCGGCGGCCGGAAATCTGGAAACTGCAGTGGCCGGACTGAAAATCTCTGGTCTGTCGATGAGCGCTAGCAACGTGAACGTGATGAAGGACGCGGTGGACTTGATCGTGAAGGCGATCCAGGAACACAAGGAACGGGAGGCTGCTGCAGCGATCGACAAGTTCACGGCCGCGTTGGACACATGGTTCCAGAGCGAGGAGCCCTATTACAACACGATTGGCTCAGCCTACGCGAGCGTCTCGAAGTCACTTGCCCAGGCAATGATCAGCCAGGGACAGGTCGATCCCACCCCGTTCCTGAGCGCAGTTTTTGGTCCCTATGGGCTGACCCCGCAGCTCACTGACTCCACGCTCAAGAGCAAGGTGCTGGCAGCTCTTGCCTTGCAGATCGATCAGAAATCTGCTGCGCTGGCGACGGCGCAGCAGACGGCCACTACGAACATGGAAAAGTCGTTGGGCGAGATGGCGAGCCGTATTCACCTTGTGGCTACAGACAAGCCCATGGCGATTCGCTCCGCGCCCATTACGCTGGCCGACGTGCAGAATTGGATTTCGTTGGTGCCGCAGATTGCGCCGGCCGCCATAACTGCAGCGAAATAACCGGCGTCAACAGGAACAAAGAGCAATTAGAAAGGGAGAGTCAGATGCAGAGCCCGCTTCAGGAACTGGAGACCACATACTTCACGTTACAGTCGCAAATCAACATGCTGAGCCAAGCCTGCCAGACGCAGCAACAACGAGACGCAATAAGTACGCAATATGTCCAGGCGCGCCTAAACTACTGGGCCTGTGTAAACAAGGCCTTTCACGATGACGATCCGCAGGTTGTGAATCTGACCACCCAGATTGACGCAGCAAACCAACAGCTCACGAACGCCGTCCAGCAGTTGGGCAACATCGTCACTACGATCAATGACATTACGAACGTGGTGACGCTTGGGGCACAATTGGCCGCAAAGGTAATTGCAGTCTAACGCGGCTGGATGGGGACGGAGTTTATTTTGGGAGATGGGTGGCAATCCTTCGGATGGAGAGCTAGGGTCAGCCTGATGGGTTGTCGACTCGAAGGGCAGGTGCCGCTTGGAACGCCCGTCCCAACCGTAGGGATGGGCGCAACGGGAAAAATCCACATGACCAACGAGAAAGGAACAACAAATGCCGATTAACTGGTATGAAGCCACTCTTGCCATCGGCGCGCTGGGAACGGCCGCGACTGGCCTTGTAGACAGCACCAAAGTAGTTGCCGGAGGCGTGAGCCGCGCCGGCTTCGGTTACATCAAGCAACTCATTGTGCGCACCGTGGGAAGAGTCAGCGACGCGCAGCCTGGCGCGGGTTTGGCTACCGGGGACATTCTCGATACATTGCTAGCCAACTGGATGAATGGCATGGATACCGGCGCGCAGAAAGCGATTGCCAAGTCATTTATCAAACTGCATTTCAATCCCAGCACCGCCGCAGCATTGGCCGCCCAAACCAATGTCGATCCAGATGCGCTCAAGAGCGTTGCGCAGAAACTCGCTTCTTTAACATCGCTTACTCCCGCGGAGTCGGATGCGTACGGCAGGTTCGACCTCGGCCTCTCGGCGATGGTCGATCGCGCCTACGAGAGAGCGGACCAGCTCTACCGCAATTCCTGCAAGGCGCTTGCCTGCGCCTTTGCGGTCGCGCTGGCATTCCTGGGAGACGCGCAATTGAACTGGACGATTCCGGGGTGGCAGGCTCTGATCGTCGGACTCGTTGCCACTCCGCTCGCTCCGATGGCCAAGGACATCGCCAACGCGATCCAGACAGCTTCTGACGCTGTCGGATCGGTGAAAGGCTAACCTGCCATGTACTTCCTGAGTACGCGTGCGCTCCCCATAGGCGGCGGCGTCGGGCCTCTCAAGGTGCTCGATGAAACCAACGCTGTTCACCCATTCTCTGACGTTGCGTCAGCAGTGCGCGGCCACGACGTGCTGCTGGTTACCCACGGCTTCAACGTGAACCAGATGGACGGTCTGCAGGGCCTCAGTAACTGGGCGAAGCTGCTGAACCTTGGCAACGCGGTGTGCGTCGGCATGCTGTGGCCAGGCGACGCGCGATGGATTCACGTAGTGGATTACCCGGTGGAAGGCAATGAAGCCATGTCAGCGGGCAATGCGTTGGCCAGTTTCATCAACACCAACTTTTCCGGGGCGCTCTCGCTCTCGTTTGCCTCGCACTCTCTGGGCGCGCGCGTAGTGTTGCAGACCATCGCCGGTCTCAGCCGTTCGGTACGCGGTCTGCTTTTGATGGCAGGCGCAATCGACAACACAGCCTTATCCAGCGAGTACGCGGCGGCAGCCAGCAAGGTGCAATCGATCTCTTTGCTCGCATCGCATTCCGACGACGTGCTCAAGTGGGCGTTCCCGGCCGGCAACTTCGTCAGCGGACTGTTCTCGCGCGGCGTGCCCTATATTCACGAGGCGATGGGCCGCGAAGGCCCCGCTGAGCCGTATCCATCCCCAGACAATATTCACGCCGACTGGCAAATCCCAGACGGCTGGAACTTCGGCCACGGCAGCTATCTACCGTCAAGCCCACTTGGCGCCGCACCCGTGCAATATGCGCCATTGCCATGCTTCCCGCCACCGGACATGCCCGCCCCGCCGCCAATCGCGCCCGCCGCACTGGCAGGTAATGCCTCGCTCTGGCAGCCAGGCTTCAGCGCCGCGGTTCAGACGTCGCGCTGGCGCTGAGCCGCTCCCACTCCGATGGAGGAATGCTGAGCCAACGGGCGGGGGCGTCGACGTAATTCGCGGTTTGCGCCCTGCCCCAATGATCGAAAAAGGCGAGTCGAAGAATTGGCATACTTTGCCAATCGTCCTATACTGCCTTTAAGGAGTCTCTCGTGCCGACCAGAAATGTGAATTTGACCAAAGAACTCGATCGCTTTGTCGCCAGAAGCGTGAAGCGCGGCCGCTACGCCAATGCCAGCGAGGTGATGCGATCCGCGTTGCGGTTGCTGTTGCAAGAAGAGCGTGAAGACGAGGAGAAGCTGAAGGCGCTGCGCCGGGCGATTGCCGAAGGTGACGCCAGCAGAGATGCCGAGCCGGGCGTTTTCGATCGCATTCGAAGGAAGTATGGGTTGTCTAAGAAAGTAGCGTAGGAATGCCGATGGTTCGAATTTCGGCTCGGGCTGATGCCGATATCGATTCAATCGCCAAGTACAGCGCTGAAACCTGGGGACACCTTCAGGCCGATGTCTATCTGACAGAATTGCAGGCTGGCTTGGATTTCCTGGCGCAAAACCCACTCATGGGCCGCGCTTGCGATTCGATTCAACCAGGATTGCGCCGATATGAGGTTGAAAAGCACGTAGTGTTTTATCGGATCGTGGCCGACGGCATTCGCGTCGTCCGGGTTCTCCATCAACGAATGCTACCCTTCAGAGCACGGTTCGGCCGATAAGGCGCGGCGCCGTTACCATCTCCAATCCCGAGTTCGTATGGTGAAGGTTAACTCAGGGCCGGTCTGGGTGGTCGGCCTGCCACCGTTTCACGCGGGTATCGATATCCGCGCACTTGTCAGGGCCTAGAATGCCCGCGGCTACGTGTCGAATCTGGATCAGTTTGGCGAGAGGATCGCCCTTCAAATGAGGGGCAGCTAGGCCCAACCAAAAATAAAGTTCCTCGGGCGGTCGGCTGCCTTGGCGTACCAAGTTGCAGCCTGTTTCTTATCCTCCGCGAGGCCATGCCCCGCGTAATAATCGTCCGCCAACTGCAACTCGGCCCCCAGCGACCCCAGTTGGGCGGCGCGGTTCATCAGAGCCAAAGCTTGCCTCGGGTCATTGGGAACGCCGCGGCCCGTATCAAAGATCTTCGCAAGCGCCCATAGTGCGTCAACTTGGTCCTGCTCCGCGGCCTTCTCATACCATTGCAGGGATTGCCTATCATCCCGCGGCACCCCCTGGCCCAATTCGTAGCAAAGCCCAAGATCATACTGAGCAACGGGAAGGCCCTGTTAGGCTGCCTTCCGAGCCCATGAAGCGGAAAGCGCCGGATTTTTTGGGACGCCCAGGCCTTCTCTGTAGGCGACGGACACAAGGAATTCGGCGGCAGGATCTCCCAACTTCGCCTTCTCCATTAGTGCAGGATCGATTCCTCCGTCCGTCACGGGTGTCTGCGCGTGAGAAAGGGCTGCCGCGAAAACCAGGGCGATTCCAAGGCAGAGCAAATTCCACCGGGTGCTCATGCGATCCTTCCAAATCACCAGCAAGATAGCAGATATCGCCTCCTTAGCTCTGTGATGTCCCGGATGTCCACAATTCGCACAGGAGATGCGCGATTCTGCACCACTCCTGCGCCTTGTGAGAGCGCTCGTGAAGGGCTAACCTTAGATAGTGGTACGGAGGTCGGACAAGGACCCGTCCTTTGCCCCGATTTGAGTGCAAAACAAACCGCGCGACACCGCGTCAGACAAGGCCGTTTGCAACTTTCCACAGGCAAATGCCGGTGTTTAGAGAGCAGGTGCGCGAAATGCCAACAAAATACAAGATGTTGTGGTTTGTTGTTGACACGTACCACGGACAGCGGTATTTTTTCATCTGCGGCTGTTAACGGACTGTAAAGAAAAACTGGCGCTCTGGAACGCCGGGGAGCCGCAATGATCCTGAAGCTCGCGGCCTTACTCATTCCCGTTTTCTCCGTTTGTTTTCAAGGTCTTGTAAGATGTTGCATGCTCTGGCGTCCGCGCCGGACCGAGGGTTTTTTCACCGATTTTGCCCCATGGAAAGGATCAAGATGAACGAGGCTCAACTACAGACTTCGACGGCTGCCTTCCTATCCACCGCCCGCACCCAGCAGGGACTGACCTTTACGCGCCGTTTTTCGACCGAAGGCGTCTCCCCGTATGACGAGCTCCAGTGGGAGCGCCGCACCGCGGCCATTACCGATACCAAGGGCAACACCATCTTCGAGCAGAAGGACGTGGAGGTGCCGGCGGACTGGTCGATGACGGCCACCAATATTGTGGCTTCGAAGTACCTGCACGGGCAGATGAACACGCCGGAGCGCGAGACGGGCGTCCGCCAGCTGGTGGGGCGCGTGGCGGAGACGGTTCGTGACTGGGGCATTGCCGGCGGCTACTTTGCCACGCCCGCGGATGCAGCCATCTTTCATGACGAATTGGCGCATCTGTTGCTGACGCAGAAGGCGGCGTTCAACTCACCGGTATGGTTCAACGTGGGTTGCGACCGGCTGGAGCCGGAGGCGGACGGACAGAACTGGCACTGGGACCCGGTGACAGGCGGCGTGCAGTATTCGGCCACGGGCTACAAGAACCCGCAGTGCTCGGCCTGCTTCATCAACGCGGTTGAAGACTCGCTGGACTCGATTCTGACGCTGGCCAAGACCGAAGGCATGCTCTTCAAATGGGGTTCAGGAACGGGAACGAATCTGTCGTCGCTGCGCGGCTCTAGCGAGCTGCTGTCGGGCGGTGGACAGGCCAGCGGCCCCTTGAGCTTCATGCGCGGCTTCGACGCCTTTGCCGGCGTCATCAAGAGTGGCGGCAAGACCCGCCGCGCTGCAAAAATGGTGATCCTGAATGTGGACCACCCCGACATCGTGGAGTTTATCGAGTGCAAGGCCAAAGAAGAAGCCAAGGCCCACTCGCTGATCAAGGCAGGCTACGACGGATCGGGGCCGGACTCCGAAGCGTTTTCATCGATATTTTTTCAAAACGCCAACAACTCAGTTCGGGTCAGTGACGAATTTATGCGCGCCTACGAGGCCGATGGGGACTTCACCACCTATACGGTGAAGGGCCACCAGCCGGTCGAGACCCGCAAGGCGCGCGAAATCATGCAAAAGATCGCCGAGTCCACGTGGCTCTGCGGCGATCCGGGCATGCAGTTCGACGACACTATCAACAAGTGGCACACCAGCAAAAACACGGCGCGCATCAATGCGTCCAATCCATGCAGCGAGTACATGTTCCTTGACAACTCAGCCTGCAACCTGGCGAGCCTGAACCTGATGCGCTTCGTATCGCCGGCAGGAACGTTCGACATCGCAGCCTACCGGCACGCGATTTCGGTGATGACCACGGCCATGGAGATCCTGGTAGACAACTCGGGATATCCGACCGAGGCCATCTCGCGCAACTCGCACGACTACCGGCCGCTGGGCCTGGGCTACGCCAACCTGGGCGCATTGCTCATGTCGTTCGGCCTGCCCTACGATTCCGAAGCCGGACGCGACTTGGCAGCGGCCATGACGGCGATCATGTGCGGGCAGTCGTACCTGCAGTCGGCAATCATCGCCTCGCAGTGCCCGCCGGTGGCCTCGGCCACGCCGCTCACCGCCTCAGTGGAACACCAGGGCGGAGCCTGCCCGGGCTTCTACGTCAACCGCGAGCCATTCCTCGACGTGATCCGCATGCACCGCGCCGAGGTCAACAACATCGGCAAGTCGGGCGGCTCGGGCGAGCCCTTCATGGTGCCGCAACTCGAGGCACTGCTCGACAGCAGCCGTGAGTGCTGGGATATGGCTTTGCTCTATGGCGAGCGCTACGGCTACCGCAACTCGCAGGTCACGGTGCTGGCGCCCACGGGCACCATCGGC
The DNA here is from genome assembly GCA_031296305.1 of Occallatibacter sp. GTDB lineage: Bacteria > Acidobacteriota > Terriglobia > Terriglobales > Acidobacteriaceae > Telmatobacter. The sequence continues at coordinate 120,064 of JARLFZ010000002.1, forward strand.
TTCATGATGGATTGCGATACCACGGGCATCGAGCCGGACCTGGCGCTGGTGAAGTACAAGAAGCTGGTGGGCGGAGGCATGATCAAGATCGTCAACAACACTGTGCCGGCCGCATTGTTCAAGCTCGGATATTCAAACGACGATGTGAACGCAATTGTCAGCTACATCGACGCCACGGGCACCATCGAGGGCGCGCCGGGCATCAAGCCGGAGCACTTGTCGGTATTCGATTGCAGCTTCAAGCCGTCCAAGGGCACGCGTTCCATTCATTACATGGGGCACATCAAAATGATGGCTGCGGCGCAGCCGTTCCTTTCGGGCGCGATCTCGAAGACCGTGAACCTGCCGCATGAAGCCACCGTTGAAGAAGTTGCGGAGGCCTATGCCGAGAGCTGGCGGCAGGGCATCAAGGCAGTGGCCATCTACCGCGACGGGTCAAAGGGAACGCAGCCGCTGAACACCAGCATGGACGCGAAGAAGGAACCCTCCGCACTCGACGCCGTGGGCAGCCGCGTGCTCAGCCACTTGTCGGCGTCGCAACCGGTCGCCGAAGCCGATCTGAAAACGCTCGAAGCACACGGAACAGAAAAGCTGGAAGTAAACGCGAAGCAGTTGCTCGCCGTTTCGCAGGCCTTCCAGAAAGCGATTGAAGAAATCGCGACGGCCGCCGCAGTTCCGGTATTGACAGCGACGCCTTCGGTCGATACGGAGTTGGGAGCCGAGGAAACAAGCAAGAACGAGCAGGACCTCAAGGCTCCGCCACGCGCCGTGCGCCACCGTCTGCAAGCGGAGCGCGCGTCCATCACCCACAAGTTCTCCATTGCCGGGCACGAGGGCTACATCACGGTCGGGCTTTATCCCAACGGCCAACCGGGCGAGATTTTCATCCGCATGGCCAAAGAAGGATCGACGGTCAGCGGCCTGATGGATGTTTTTGCCACCTCGGTTTCGCTCGCTCTTCAGCATGGCGTGCCGCTCAAGGTGCTCTGCGAGAAGTTCGCACACACGCGCTTCGAGCCTTCGGGCTGGACGGGCAACGAGCAGATTGGCTATGCCAAGAGCTTGATGGATTACATCTTCCGCTGGCTCAACCTGCGCTTCCTCTCGGGCGAGCAGTTAACGCTGTTCGCGGGCCTGGCACCCAAGGCGCCGGCACTGCCCGCATCGCCCAGCCTGCTCGAGGAGAGCGATGTCGAAGAAGAGCTGGCTGCCTCGTCGAATGATCACTTGGCGCACCTCGCTGAGGAAGTAGCCAAGCGGTTGAATCAGATGAGCGGGCATGGCGGCGTGGCTGGAGGTGGAGGCGGAGGCATTGCCCCCGAGGTGCAACCGCGCCAGACGGCTGCGGCCTCACCCACACACGTGCCCAGCCTTCAGGACCGCGGTTTGTATCACGCAGCCGACGCTATGCGCGACATGTACGACATGGGCGACGCGCCGAGCTGCAACGTCTGCGGCGCGATCATGGTGCGCAACGGCAGTTGCTACCGCTGCATGAGCTGCGGCTCGACTTCCGGTTGTTCTTAGGAGTCGAAGCATTCATGCAACGGAGAGATGAAGCCGACCTCATATATCTGATTGAGGATCGTCACGCGGCTTGTTGACCGATTTTGTCAGGTCTGGATCAATCTCCCCAGTTGGAGCGTGCTCATCTTTGCCCGCCAGTAGCGAAGCGTCGCGGAACCTGGATTCATCTCAGGCGTCAGTGTCGTTAAAAGACGACATGGAGTCCACAGCCGCCCGGTACAGAATCGAAATTGAAAACGGCCCCTGGTAGGGGTACACTTATCCGACTGGGCGCATTCCCCGGAAGTTCCCCCCCAGTTCCCGCGCACTACACGTTCCAATTGATTGACGAGTCCGAAATCGACGCGGAGTTCCAGTCGAATGAGGATGCCTCCACCGCGGATCCCCGGCTGGCGCAGACGAAAGGTGTAGCTCTATGCCTCCAGGTCTAGATGCCCTGAAACACATTGTCGTGCTCATGATGGAAAACCGATCCTTCGACCACATGCTGGGCTGCCTTGATGCGAAGCATCCCCAGGTCGATGGCCTCAAGGGAGCCAAACCCATTCCCGATTCAACCGGCGCGATGGTTCCCATTCAGCAGTTGGCTGAGTTCCGCGGGCAGTTGCTGCCCGACCCTCACCACGACTTTGCCTCGGTCGATAACCAGATTTTCAATGGCGACATGAGTCCCACGCGCACGCCGACCATGGATGGATTCATTCGTATCTACCAGAAGCAACAACAGCCGGACGTGCCATCTTCGCATCATGTGGCCTTCGCATTTAGTGAGGATGGCGCCAACAACCTGCCCGTGCTGCATACTTTGGCAACGGAGTTCGCCGTATTCAATCGCTGGTTTGCCTCCATTCCCGGGCCCACGCTCTGCAACCGGGCATTTGCCCACTACGGCTCTTCGTTCAACAACGTGGGAATGAACGTTTTCTATATTCCCCCCAAATTCAAGAGCATTTACGAGCGGCTCACCGCCGCGGGGCGCACATCCAAGCTCTTCTACTACGACGCCACCAGCTCCTCGCTGGAGGTAGTGAACCTGCTGCAGAACGAACAGGTGATGTTCGGTACCTTCCAGGATTTTCTCAACGCATGCGATGCCAACCAACTCCCCGACTACAGCTTCATCGAGCCGAATTACAAGGATCACGCCGATGCGAACGGCGCCATGCTGCTGGCCACTGACCAGCATCCTGATAACGATGTGCGCGCCGGAGAAGATTTCATTGCTACCATCTACAACCGGATTCGCAACAACCCGAAACTATGGCCCAACACCCTGCTGCTCGTCGTCTATGACGAGCACGGAGGACTTTATGACCACGTGCCGACGCCGACGCTCGATAAGTCTCGCGTGGACCCTCAGTTTGTAGCACAGCCGGATGCAACGCAAACGGGACAGCCCTTCCATTTCGACCGCCTCGGCGTCCGGGTTCCGGCCATACTTATTTCACCGTGGGTGCAAGGCGCTTCGGCTATCCCCGATGAATTCGAGCACGCATCGATTCCAGCCACGATTACGGAGCTCTTTATGCCGAACTTTGACAACAGCCAGCGTTCGATTCGCGAAGCAACGGCCAATACCTTTCTGAAGTATTTGACGCTGGGCGCAATGCGCACCGACTGCCCTGACTTTAACTGACTTAAGTCTTTCACTAGGAGGCGCCATGGTGACAATTCGCCGGCATCCCGTGCCCACCGATTCTTACGACCCCAAGCGGCCTTTGAACGATCTGCTCGTGGCCCAACTCGACCACTTCAAGCACATCGCCAAAAACCTTCCTTCCGAGGTTCGCAGCACGGTCCCCGCGGAGCCGTCGCACGAGGACCGCGAAGGTGTTGACCGATTTATCGCGGCAGTTACTGGGGTTCATGTGAGCCGTAAGAAGGCGACACCGCGGCTCGTGGCCAAGCCCCCTCGCCGCAAGCAGTCCATGACACTGGACATTGCCGCAGCGGCCGAGGAGACAGGGACGAAAGACAAGCCAGCCCAATCAAACTCTCAGGGCAAACCTAAATCCAAAGCGACACGCGGTGACGCCGGGAGTTCAAAGCAATGACAGCTCGAAGGATCCGCACCTGGCTTTTCGTTCTAGCCGCGTTCAGCATCGCGCCTGCCCTGATCTCGGCACAGGCCAGCGATCAGAATGAAAGTTTCGCCGCCAACTTTCATGACGATCTGGTGCAGGAAAGCGTGAATCTCGGCAACTGCAAACATGGCAACATGGCCGGTATTAGCGGTTGCGCTGAAACTTTGTTCACCGGCACGCCTTTCCACATTGCTGTGGGCAGCCTTGCTCCGCAGAATGGCGTAGGCTTCGGACTCGCGGGAGCCGACGTCTATCACCCAACCTACTGCGCATCGTGGATCGACTTTACCAAGCCTGCCGCGGCTGGAACGCGCAATGCCTGCCACTGGTCATTGAACTTCAACGCGGAAGGCCTGGCTACTTCGAATCAATCCTGGCGCGCCGGATTCTACATGAGCGCCGTTCACCTTTCCGCGCGACGGCCCGAGGTTCACCACCCTGGAGAACCCGAGCCCAAACACCCTGTGCGTAACTTTACCGGTCCATCCACGACCGTCAATTTCTACTCCGAAAGCAACTCTCTCAATCGCATTCTTTTTTACGGCCTCGGACCTAATACCAAGCCAGCGGGTCGCGCTGACTTCGGGCTCACGGAAAATGTCACCGGGGCAAGTCTGATCCTGCCGCTTCGCGCCTGGTGGATTGATCCCGCGAGTGTCTCGCTGCTTGGCGAAGTCAACGGGCGCTTCCCCTCGCAGCGAGGCAGCTATGGAGACACCAGTCCTTCGGTTGAGCAGATTTACAACGACACTACTGCTCCCGGCCTGAGCGCGAAGTCCAATTACTTCCAGGTGGGCGAGGGCATCCGTCTCAATCCAGTTCTTCCCCTCAACAACCTTCATCTTGAGCAGCTTCAGCTCAACTACCTGGCGCAGTTTCAACAGTTCGTCGCTGCTGGCGCATCCTACGAGTCTTTCCGCCGCTTCAATGCGGATCTGAATCACACGCTGGTGCTCTATACCAGGAACGTCGGCAAGCCTGAAACTTCGCGGCCGCCAGTCCCGGGAGCCCCGATTGTGCCGCCCATCTCGCCCACGCGCGATGTAACCGGTTCCCTTACGGCGCGGCTTTTTATCCAGGAATCCATTGCAAATCGGGGGCACATTGTTCCGTTCTTTCTTCAGCCCACTATCGGCGGCTCCGATCTGAACGGACAAGCAATACTCTCCAGTTATCCCGATTACCGCTTCCGCGGGCCAGACTTGCTGTTGATACATGGTGCTTATGAGCAGAGCCTGGGCAAGGTTCCTGTCGGCCTGTTCCTTGGCGTAGACGAAGCCAAGGTGGGTCTACATCGCGACGATATTTCCTTCAATCACCTGCGCCACAGCTACAGCGCAGGTCTGACGCTCCATGCCGGCGGGCTTCCTCTTGTTTACATACTTTTCTGCTGGGGCGGGCCCGAAGGCAGACACACGATTGCCAATGTGAACACATCGCTGCTTGGAGGATCGACACGTCCCTCGCTGTTTTGATTTCCAGTGACCCTCCGCATGCGCGCCGCAACAGACCCGGTGGTAGTGCGGGCTTTGTCTGCGATAGGCCAATGTTTTTGTGCTTGCATCGGGGAGCAGGAGTAGGGTATCTTTCAACAACCAAGTAAGTTGGCTAACCCGCACAGTTGCAGTTGCACGAATCCGAACAGGATCAAGGAGGCACACTGTGGGCGGCATCCCCTCCAACTACACGGTCGACATGTCTCTGGATCTGGTCAGTCCCGTCGAGCTTGCCGGGATTCCCAGCTCCTACCAACTGGATATTACGAACCTGCCGAAAATCCAGATTGGACTCGACCCCATCACCATCAATCCGCTGACTATCAATCCGCTGACTCTGTCTCTTAAGATCACTGAGATTCCGTCGGTTCGTGCTCACGTTCCCGCGAACTTTGTCGCGGGATTCTCCCTTTTCGGATTCCAGTTGGCGGCAATTCAGCTCTGCGGTGAAGCGCAGGTAATTACGGAACCCTACGTTCCTAATCTCTGCGAGCCGTGTGGGGCCGCGGTGTTTATTGCACCGCCCACTCCTCCGCCCAATAGTCCCGTAGTCGGAGGCACGGGGGCTGAACCCAAGGTTCAGGCCAAGTCGCGGAAGAAGGCTACGCCATGAACCCGCAGGCAAAGCCACTCCACTTCCGCGGGGCGCCGCTCCGCCTGACGGCAACCTCGGTCGAGCTTGGCCAGGTGCCGAAGTCCGGGTTCGCCTTTTTCCCGGGCGCCGCTCCGTTGCCGTTACGGGTCAGAACCATACGTGAGACCAATCCATCGGTTACGCAGCTCAGCTTTCGTCTTCCCAAGACCACCAGTCCCGGACGCTACGACGGCAAGGTGGAACTGGGTGGCTGCGAGATGCCGATCAGGATTGAGGTGCATGCGCGTCCGCAGATGCGCTTCTATCCCCCGTGGCTCTCGCTCGAGGCGCACCCCGGTGAGCGGCTCGAGATCAATGTGAGCGCGGTCAATCAGGGCAACGTGAAAGTTCCCATTGAACGCCGGTCCACTTTCTGCCTCCTGGAACCGCGAGGCGTGGATGTGGCCATTTACCACGCGCTCACAGAGGAACCTCCGCCGAATCAGCGAAGGCTCGATCGCGCCGCAGAAGGAATTGCCGAATCACACGGCGGCCTTGTCCGTGCCACGGTGCGAGAAGGTGCCGGGGACCTGGCGCCCGGCGAGTTTCGAGAGTTGTTGGTCGAGCTGCATTTCAGCGACCGCGTCAAGCCGCGTCGCACTTACTATGGTGCCTGGTTTCTCGGAGAATCCGGTTTGGGAATCCAAGTTGAGGGGACGCAACCTCCGGAAGGAATTTGAATCATGGGCAACAATCTTGAAACTGCGGTGACCGCTGCGTTCAAAGCTGCGGGGTGTCTGCTCGATGCCAGCGCGGACGTGAGCACGAGTTTACTGAACTTGCTTTCGGGAGTTCCCGGAACGCTCGGCGGCGCAGTGAGCTGGGCCGCTAACGCCCTTCCCAGCGGCAACTGCGGCCCCTGCCACATTCCTCCTCCCTGCTGGATGCCGCGCATGCTGCACCAGGTCGTTAGCTACGGCGTTGCCGGCGACGAAGCCAGCCTGACCTTTACGATCACCAACGAATCGATGGCAACGCGTTCGATCAAGATTTTTACGACCACGCCCATGGCAGGTCTCAGCTCCACATCCACGGTGGTGAATCTGGCGGCGATGGCGCGCACCGAGGTCACCATCACTTACACGATTCCCGCCGGCACCACCGCGAATCCCGGAACTGAGATTCTTCTTTGGATCCAGGGTTGCCGGCTGCATTTCCAGCGCTGGATCGTTAAGCTGGGAACGATCTCGGCCGACACCGATAAAGAAGTCAGTGTGAAAGACGGTCCCGAGAATCTCCACCACTGGTACGACCATTTCTATTGTCCGCATCCTTGCCTTCCACAGCAGGACAGGAGCAGGCAATGACGGAAGGGTCGTCCCTTGGCAGGATGATGGGGCAGGCGCTTGAGGCCAACCTGCGCTATGTCACACTCGCCACCAAGGTCGCCAACTCTGTTGCCGGGGCAGCCTTCACGACCCTGTCCGGAGGGGGAGACCGGCCCGTCGCCGCTTCCGGAAAAATCGCGCAACAGAAACAGCTCCCGCCGCCTCCGCAACCGCAGGCAGCGCCATCGGCAATTCTTCTCGAGGGCGCAGCCGGCAGCAAGCCAACCGCCCTCTTTCTGCTCCAGAACCATCTGCCGCATGAGGTATCGGCGAGCGTCGAAATCACGCCGCTGTTGACGCCGAGCGGGCGGAAACTGAAATCGAAACTGCAGCTCGAGAAAAAAAAGATTGTGCTGGCTCCCGGACAACAGGTTGTGGCGCGGATCGGCGCACCCATCACGGCGAAGTTCGTGACGGGAGAGAAATACACCGGTGAAATCCGCGTCAAGGGAATCCCTGGCGCCTCGGTTCCGCTGGTGCTTCGCCGCATTCCCGGCGCGCACCGGGTTCAAGGCCGGCAAAGAATCACCGCTGTCGTCGCTGCGGATTCCGGCAAGAAAACGAAAACCTCGCGGCCTCGTCGCAGGGCAACTCAAAAATCCGCATCGCGCCCGCAGAGCCGGCGGCGTCCTTCTTCGGAGTAAGAATTCATGGGCACAGCAGTCGCCGAGCAGCAAGAAACACAACATGTTTGGCAGTTACCGGAGCGGCTGGGGCTCGTCCCCGATCTCGATCGCCTGCGCGCCTTTCTAGCCTCATGGGTCAGCGAGACCGATCCTGAAGTTCGTGCCATGATCGAATGCCAGCTCTCGGGGCGGGCCAAATATTTCCGTCCCGTAACGGCCTTTGCCTGCTGGCGCGCCATGAGTGACGAGCCGGTGCCCGAGGATGTGCTTCGCTGCGTTGCCGGCGTGGAATTGCTGCACAACGTCAGCCTGATTGTCGATGACATTCTGGATCGTTCGCGCTATCGTCGCGGCCTGCTTTCACTGCACTGCCGTTTCGGTTTTCTGCCTGCCTTGATGGCCTCGGGATACGTGATGGCCGCGACTTCAAGGCTGGTTGCCGACGATCCGTATTCGGTCCATTTGCTCGCGGAACTGATGCAGCGCCTGGGCGTTGCCGAGTGCCTGCAATGGCGGCTGCGCCGGCAACCGCTGGGCACCGAGGACTGGCGAGGGATCGCGGGCGAAGACACAGGATCGATGTTCGAGATTTGCGCTCGCGCAGGAACCCGCGACGACCGCCTGAAAAAATTCGGGCGGCTGCTGGGAATGCTTTATCACGGCTGTGACGACGTGGCGGATGTGCGCGGTACCACGGCTCTGGGTGGCGGCTCGGCGAGAGACATCGAAGACGCCATTCTCACCCTCCCCGTGGCCGTTGCCATGCGCGACCCTGAAGCTGCGCTCATGTTTCGCAACTCCAGCCCGTCGAACCGCGAAGCGCTCACCGCGAAACTGGTGGCGGCCCTGCCCGAGGCAGAAGCCTACCTCGACACGCTCGCCGCCGAAGCCGAGCATGAGGCGCTGAAAAACGCCCGCAATCCCGAGCGACTCCTGGCGCTCATTCGCGATACCCGATTGCTCTCGAGGGCTTGATATGACCGCATCCACTTCTGCACCGAAAAAGCGCGCCGCATCAAAAAGTCGAGCCTCATCGACGAAGGCCGGCCGCGTTGCGCAACGGTCGCGAAGCCGGTCCGCGCAGGCGATTTACGATGTCATCGTCGCGGGCGGAGGGCCGGCCGGTAGCACCCTCGCGTGGAAACTCGCCTCTCAGGGTTTGAAAGTCCTTGTATTCGAACGAACGAAATTCCCGCGCGAAAAAGTCTGCGGCGATTTCGTCGAGCCGCGTGGCCTTCGCATACTCGGCCAGATGGGCGCACTCGACGCTCTTGAAGCCACATCGCCGCTCCCCATTACGCATTCCTCCACGTGGGTGGATGACGTTTGCGAATACTCCAACAAAATCCCGTTCTACGGCGTGCATCGCACGTTGCTGCCCCACGGATACATCGTGCCGCGCCACGTCCTCGATACTATGCTGCTTGAAATCGCCGCGAAGAATGGCGCAGAAGTACACTACGAGTCGTCTGTCACCGGCTTCACATGGGATGGCTCCTCCGGGAAAGACGGCGTCACAGTAGAAGTGCAAAGCAAGGGAACTTCTAAGAGCTGGCGCGCCCGGGCAATCGTGGGAGCCGACGGCACCAATTCCGTAGTGGCGCGCACCGCGGGCTTGCTGGTCAATGATCCACGGCATATCGCGCTTTCCCAGCGCGCATACGTCACGGGCTACTCCGGTTCTCTCGGAGAGGCGGCTTTTTTCTTCGACAAAGAATTCTTCCCCGGCTACGGCTGGATGTTTCCCATGAGCGGGGGCATGGCGAATATCGGCGTGGGAATTCTGAAAGAGACCTGCCAGCGCGAGGGCATCGCCGTGCCGGAGTTGTTCCGCGAGTTCTTTGAGAAGCTCAAAGCCTCCCATCCTGCGTGCCGCCAGATGAAGCTCTACAAGCCGGCCATCGGCGGAATCGTGAAGACCTACGGATCAGCCGGCCCGAACTTCTTTGACCGCGGCTTGCTGATCGGCGACGCCGGATGCTTCGTGGACCCGATGACCGGCGAGGGCATCACGCCGGCCATGGAATCCGCGCTGCTCGCGGCACGCGTTTTGACGAGCGCATTGAGAGATGACGATCCCAGCGCTTCAGCGCTTTCGGCATATGAAAAGGCGCACCGCGATTATTTTGGTCCGGCGATGGCATTCACCGACCTTTGCGCGACAACGTTGCGCAACCCCCACTACTGGCCTTCGTGGAAGAAGGCCATCGTTCGTGGCTGCCGGCTCGCGCAAAGCGACAGGGCCTTTGCCGCAACGGCTGGCGGATGCTTTGGCGGGATCGAGGTGCAGCCCGTGGGAATCCTCGCGGAGGTGTGGAAGAAGACCGCGGAGACTCTGATCGCACTGGGGCCGATAAGCGTCGCCGAATTGACGCAAGGCAAAATTACCACGGCAACTCGAGCGATGTTTGAAGGCGTTGGGTGGCTCACCGACTCATGGAAATCGGTTTGCGATGATCCAGTCTGGCACGCGACTTGGGCGCTCGACGTTCAGAAAAAATGGTTGCGCGCTGCAGATTATATGGCGCGGGGAGGAACCGACCCTCGTACGCAGGGAGTGCTCCAGGAATCCACGGCGTGAAGGAAGGCGCATCGTCCGCAAGGACTAACAGGGTCACTCTTTCCTGTCACTCTTTGGCGCGCGCCCGGCGTTTGCGCTTCGCAGGAGCAGCGGCGGGCGTTGGAGAGGCCGCGCGGGCTGCGGAGGCGTTCTTCTCCACTTCATTGTTGAAGTGCTCCACGGCGGCGGCCGGCAGCGCCACCACTTCGCGCAGGTATTCACGGGTAAGATCGGCGAGCTTCCCGACGAACTGCTTCGAGGTTTCCCCTCCCTGATCTGCCTTGTCGAGTTCTGCCCGCAGTTGTTGCGTATATTTGTCCGCGGAAGAGACCCAGTCACCCCAGAACTTCAGCGCTGATCCCACTGCTGCAAGCTCCGTGCGCGCCAGCTCCACCACGATGCTGCGAAGTTCATCGTTCGTCGTCGATGCTGTAGCCTGTGCCATAGTTCCGTATTCCCCTTGCTGAATTTAGATCCTTTGTGAATGCCCGCGCCGCATTAAACGGCTACATCCAGATCGAAGATGCGCATCTGCCGCCCGCACACCACAGGTCGCGGCCATCGCTCTGCTTCCCCGCTGGTGCGCGAAATCCTTCGTCCGTGCCAGGCGCCTGCGATCTCGCGAAACTCGGTGAGATAACCCATCGGATCGCTGGCGTAGACCACGGAGTCTTCGTCGCCCGAAAGCACTGCCCCGGCATTACCGCCAACCTCGCCCTGCGAAACCGCTAGACTCTCCCACTGTTGCCCATCGCATGAGCGAAACTCGACCAGCCGGCCCGATTCCGTGCGCACAAACACCTGTAATCTTTGATGCGATGCAACGGCACTCGGAGTTCCCGAAACTCTGATCGGCGCTCCGCCGTCGAGAGCGCTGGCAATCGCGGAGATCGGAGTCGCCTCCAGCGGAGAGCCGTCCAGATCAACCACGAAATCCCATAACTCGAAAGCTTCCTGCACCGGGAAATGTCGATCCGCGAATGCAGCACAAACAAAAACGTGCAGTTTCCCCCCGAACTCCGCAAGGGCTGGATCGCCAGCTACGCTGCAGACCGATGCTTCGGCGCCCAGTTCGACGAAGCGCCACGTGGTCGTTTGCAAATCGCGCTTGCACAGCAACAGCGTTTCGCCTCTGGGCGCCGACAGTACAAAGACGCTGCCTCCGGCAAGTGTTGCTACGGGGTTCGCGTCCACCACGAGGTTCGGCACAGGGATGGCCGAAACGCTCCATCCTGTCTCGGACTTGCGTTGGTACTCGAGCAACTGGCCGCCGTTGAAGTACGCGAGCATCGTACCGTCATTCATGACCGCAGACGGAATGCCGCTCACAAAACGCTGGATCCCATCGACCTTATCCGGCAGCCGGGTCAAATCCAGGGCAGAAGCTTCCGGTCGAAGGTGAAGGCACAGCGGAGACAATGGCCACGGCGCACAGGAAGATGAGCGCGGAGGGCCGGCCTGTCCGGCCACAAACAGATGCAAACCGCCGTCCGATCCGGTCAATATGGAGGGAGTGCCGCACTGTGTGACCACGCACTCTTGCTGCGGGACGATCGTTTGGTCAGCATCGAACCCAGGCACATAGTGCAGCAGCTTGCCCTGGGTACACGTACCGGGAGTGGAGATCGAACCAGCTTGATACATGGCGGGGAAGGCCCTCAATTTTCTGGTTAGACCCGCCGATTACGGCTTCTCGGGCTCGCCGGGCAGGTTGAACGTACTTTAAGCGCAGCGAAAGCAGGTGTCAAGCAATCTTCCGGCAAGTTACGGGCAGCCCTCGTTCGGACAACCTGGGGGACTTAGCTTCTTGACCAACTTCGATGGACCAATGGCGAAGTTAGGAATCAACGATCGGCGGTTTTCAATTTGTCGCCATTTTTCAATCGTTCCTCGACGGACAAGCCGTCCCCCGGTTGGCAGTTTACTTGCGAGCTTTCCTGGCCGCCTTCTTTGCCGGCTTCTTACCAGTTTTGCGCGGCTTCGAAGATGCACCCTTGGCGCCCGCACTTGCCGGCGCCAACAGCGGAATCAGTTTGTTGGCGATCGGCGACCCGAGACCGGTGCATGCGTCCCAACCCGGCCCGGCCGAAAAGCCTCCGTTGTTGCCCACGGTGATGTCGTTGAATGCCGAGGCAGCCTTGGCCGCGTAGATGGCCGGCTGAATGAACCCGACATGTGTACCGAGCTGCTGGTTGGCTACTGCTATCAGCCCGGCCCACAGCGGGGCAACCGCGCTGGTTCCCCCGATTACAGTGGTCGAGCCGTCCACGCGAATGGTGTAACCCGTGGTTGGGTCGGCGTCTCCGGCAACGTCCGGCACGCCGCGTCCGCCCGTGCTCTTGCTCGGCTTCGGGACCTTCGCGTTCGCCTGCCACGTTGGCAGAGGGAACACGTTGCTCACGCCGCCGCCGGTCGCTCCCTCCTTGTTGGCCAACTCGTTCCAAACCACCTCGGAGACGATATTCGCTCCGTTGGCATTGAGCTTGGTTCCGCCGCAAGCCAGCACGTGCGGACTCGATGCCGGAAAGTCGACGTTATTGCCTGTACCTCCGTCCGTCGAACCGTCATCGCCGGCCGCCACAGTAATTGTGACTCCCAACGCCGCGGCCGACTGGCAAGCCGCGTCCAGCGCGGTCATCGACTGCTTCGTCCAGCTCGATTCCGGCCCGCCCCAACTGATCGATATCACGCTCGGCTTGTTGGCGGTGTCATGCACAGCGGTGGTAATGGCATCGATAAAACCCTGGTCAGTGTTGGGTGAAAAGTACACGGCGATCTTTGCGCCCACCGCCACCGAACTGGCCACTTCAATGTCCAGCATCACCTCTCCATCCGCGCTATTGGCGTTGGAAGGTTTGTTCTTCCCTCCGTCTACGCTGACGGCGGCGATGGCCGGCGCTGCGAGCTTGAGCGTTTTGAAGTACGCGGTGAGATCGGCCTGGCGGTAGCCCCCGCCGAGTTCGAGGATGCCGATGGTTTGTCCCGCACCACTCGAGTTTGAGGCGAACTTGTATGCTTCGGCGACCTGGGGCGGGGTATAGCTGCTGGGGGCAGCGGCTCCGGCGCGGGGTTTGTGAACACGAAAGTGCGGCCGTGCCTGGGGCCGGTTATCCAGTCCCAGCACGGCCTCCACCACCCCTGTCAGAGATTTTGGAAGGTTAATCCCGCCCTCGCGCACGCGGTACTCCTGACCGTTGATTAGCTTTTGCTCCAGTACGACGCCAAACGCCTTCTGCATGTCCGCAGCTGTTCCGGTCAGCTGTACTGTGCGCCGCAAAACCTGATTCGGATCGGCCACGACCTTCAGGTTGAACTCCCGCGCAAACGCCTTCACCTTCTTGATCGCCTCCGGGTCTGCACTATGGTGCTTCTTGAACTCAGCTCGGCTCACGCGAACTGGCCCGCTCGCCCGGCCGCTGCGCCCGTTGATCTTCAGCGCCTCTTTGCGTTTCACGATGACCGATACTGTCACTTGAGACTTGGCCGGCGTAGCCTTGTGCGGCACTGCGTTGGGAGCTGGGGCCTTCTCGCTGCCGGGGAGAACAGCACGTGCCTGATCCGCGAATCGCGGAGGCTTGGTGGACAGGGATTTCTTGCGCGGGGATTTCGCCATAGGTGACCTCACTCTTTTCTAGTCCAGGGTGCATTCTCCAAGCCCCGGACCCGATGACACTAGATCATACCCTCGATCGCCGCCGGGAGATACAGCAACTTGTGCCGTTCGGAGATATCTATGATTCCGGCAGGCGTGCCCTATCGGGCTGAGCGACAAGAGTGTCCGCATTTCTTGTGCAGCGTCTTACTTGCGCTAGTGAGACACAACCCCTGCTTGAGAGATCGGTAGCAAAATACAAAGCTGATATATACTTTGCGATACCGAGGGGTGCCAGAGGCGAGAAAGTAAATCGAAGGCTCACCGGGAGAACGAACATCTATTGGCCGCGGCACGATGAATGCGGCTTCTGAAGCAGATGGTGGGAATGCCGGGCTCACTGTCATGACGACCACGGCGAGTTGAATCCATCTCTACAACTAACCGGCCTGAGGGATTCGCATTCTAAGGGCAGGTCAGTTCATTCCTAAGTGCCTGGGAGTTGAAAATGACTGCCATCCGTGTTGAAGATGTTCTCCAACAGGAACTCTTGCAAGTCGAATCCGCCCGCGACTTGCGGCTTGGGAAGGATCCTGAGCGGCCGGAGGCGCAGAAGAGCCTTATCGGCCTCGCATTTTCGGGCGGCGGTATTCGCAGTGCAACCTTTAATCTGGGCGTGCTCCAAGCCTTGGCGCAAGCCCGACTCCTGCACGTATTCGACTACGTTTCCACGGTCTCGGGAGGAGGTTACATCGGCGGTTGGCTAATGGCCTGGATGCATCATCAAAAGATCGGTATTCATGAGATAGAAGAGCGTCTTTCGCCTCATAAGTACTCGCCCGCGAGCGCGGCCGATCCGCCTGAACTGCACTTTCTGCGCAACTACAGCAACTATCTCACCCCCCGCAAAGGTGTGTTTGGGGCCGACTTCTGGGCATTTGCAGCCAGTTATCTGCGTAACACCATTCTGAACCAGATCATTCTCACTCTCCTGCTTCTTTCTGTTCTCCTGCTTCCGCGCGCACTGGTGTTCCTTCCCAATCGCCTCGAAGCTCTGGAGAACTATATGCCAGCGGCTCTTCCGGCGCAGCTCACCGCCCTGATTCTGGCGTTTCTTCTGGTCGGAGTGGCTGTGACCTTTATGGGTCTGAACCTGCTTTGGGTCGATCCACAAACAAACAGGACATCCCCTTGGTATGCAGAGCAGTGGGCGGTGCAACTGGTAATCGTCGTACCTCTGATGATGTCCGCCGCCTTTGTCAGCTATGGCATCAGCAACTACATCGGCTACGGTATTCTCGGCGATCCCCTATGGGATCCCCCTCTGCTTGGCCTGATTCTCTATTTCGGTTTGTGGGCAGGCGCCTTCCTGATTCGTGAATTGGTTCGGGCCAAGCGCGGCATGTCCGGCCCAGCTACGCCTCGTGCAAGCCTGGTGCTGATCACGGCTGCCGTAACCGGTGCAATCGTTGGCTATCTGTTCCTTCCCTTCGAGTGGTATCTGACGCCCCCTCCGCCGCCTCTCGGCGACTACTTCAATTGGCATATCTTCGCCTTCGGTACTCCAGCTTTCATTCTTGTCATGTTGTTTGCCGGTGCGTTGCACATCGGACTGATGGGCCGCGGCATGAGCGACGCTCATCGCGAATGGTGGGCACGTTTAGCTGGTTGGCTCATGATCTACGCGATCTGCTGGCTCCTGCTCTTCCTGATGGCAGTCTATGTCCCCGTCGGCCTTTCCATGCTCTGGGCCGCAAACTTCCATAAGCTGTTCACATCCGGGACCTTGCTTTGGCTGATCTCGACGGCATATGGAGTTCTATTTGGGAAAAGCGGAGATACCGGCGTGATCAATCCGCAGGCACCGATGACAAAAAAGATGCTCGCGTGCGCAGCCCGGCTGACTCCTTACATCTTCATTCTTGGACTCCTCTCGGCGCTTTCGCTTCTCGCTGCCAGCGTCGCCCTGGTTCTCACGGGCGATTCAAATCCGATGAGCCATCTTCCGCTTGCCTTCAGCGGACCTTCCGTGCTCGTCACATGCCTGGTGCTCTTCGCTGCCGCAATCCTGCTTTCCTGGCGCGTCAACATCAACGAATTTTCCAGCCATCACGCTTACCGCAATCGGTTGGTCCGTTGCTATTTGGGAGCTTCGGTGCCGAATCGGCGAGCGCAGGTCTTCACCGGATTTTCCGAGTCTGACGATTTGCCGCTGGGAATGTTAGAAATCCCTCCCGGCTCTGTCGACCCAAAAGATGCGCGGCCGTTGCCGATCCTGAACACCAGCTTGAATGTAGTGCGTGGCAAGGAATTGGCCTTGCAAACCCGCAAAGCCCGTTCCTTTTCGTTTACCCCGCTTTACGCTGGATTCACGCGGGAGATCGTTGGTGGCACGGAGTGGCAGTCGGCTTATGCGCCCACGAGCGAGTCGGGCGCCAAGCAACCAGGATGCGAAAACGGTATCAGTTTGGGAACCGCCGTCGCCATCTCAGGCGCTGCTGCGAGCCCCAACATGGGCTTTTATTCGGAGCCCGCGCTGGCTTTCCTTATGACCTTGTTCGACGTTCGTCTAGGTTGGTGGATCGCCAACCCCAGCAATCAGGAGAATTGGCAGATGGGCGGCCCTCGAATGGGCTTTTTCTGGCTGCTCCGGGAACTGCTTGGTACGACCAGCGATGACAGCGGGTTCGTCTATCTTTCCGATGGCGGTCACTTTGAAAACCTGGCTGTTTACGAACTGGTCCGGCGCGGTTGCAAGTTGATTGTCGTCGGGGACGCCTCCTGCGATCCCACTTCGGGTTTTGACGACCTGCAAAATGCCATGGAACGTTGCCGCACCGACTTCGGCGTCGAAATCGAACTGGACCCCGCTGAAACCGTGAGGCAAAACGGCCTGGCTCAGAGCCACTTTGCCGTGGGCAAGATCCATTACTCCAGCTCGTCAGTTGACGACGGAATCATTGTTTATCTGAAGCCCGCATTGGTCGCCGGAGACCCCACCGACGTCGCCGGTTACGCCACGACGAATCATGACTTTCCCGATGACACCACAGCGAATCAGTGGTTTGACGAAGCTCACTTTGAAAATTACCGCGCATTGGGCCAGGCCACCGGCAATGCGGCGGAGAAGACAATTCGCAAAGCAGTAGACTCTCTAATGACCCGCACTGGTCGAGTGAATGTTCGGCAGCCGGACAGAAGCCGCGCCTGAGATCGCAACCTTGATCACGTAGCCGCGAATTCCATTCACCGCAAATCGTGCTCCTGTGGGCGTGCCAACGCAACTTCTGACTTCCGATGACGTCTTTTCTGGCAAGTCAGAAAGCTAGACCCGCGATAGCCGCCAAAGTCAACCAGCCATGGACCGCACCCGAGGGCCGGATCTCTCTCGTTTTGCTGGCCGCCCTGCGTATCGGACAAGCAGCTGCCGTAGGTGTAAGTGGAAATTTCAGCTTATGCGCAAATTGACGGCGAGACTCTCGCCCTATGAAGTCGAGACTTTCACCTTATGGATGCTCGAAGCCGGATATGATTGAGAAATAAGGTCCGAGACTTTCACTTTATGCGTCAACCCAGAAGAGATTTTTGCAAGCTGGTTGCGGCCGCCGCCGCAGCCAGGGCTCTGCCCATCGGCGCCCAAGAGAGCGACGCAGCGTTCGCACCGAACGGTTTTCTCGAGCCCAGCGAAGACTACGCGCAGTTCTGCGCCACGCCTGCCGATCGCAGAGTGTTTTATGAACTGCAAAATGGACAATTCATCCGCGAGCATCTAGTCGACGCAACCTGGCAGGTAAGCCCCAACTCCGAATCCGGCCCGAAGATGCCGCCAAGCCTCCCGGTTCCCGGCGGATCATGGAACGGCGTGCCCATGATCTCTCCCGTTCCCGGACTCGCGGGAGATGGCCCCTATCGGGCCACTTGGGATTCCTTTCAGCAATACGAGGTCCCCGAATGGTATCGCGATGCCAAGTTCGGGATCTGGGCACACTGGAGCCCACAGTGTGTTCCGGAGGCGGGAGACTGGTACGCGCGCAACATGTACGTTCAGGATACTGACCAGTACAAGTATCACCTCGAGCATTACGGCCATCCTTCCAAATTCGGCTTCAAAGATCTGTGCCCGCAGTGGACTCTGCTCAACTGGGACCCGGAAGCGTTGATCGCGCGCTACAAAAAAGCCGGCGCTCGGTTCTTTCTTGCGCTGGCCAATCATCACGACAACTTCGATGCCTGGAGTTCGAGGCACAACCCATGGAACGCGATCAACATTGGTCCGCACAGAGATGTCGTCGGCGACTGGGCGGCAGCGGCCCGCAAACAGGGGCTGCGATTTGGCGTTACCGTGCATCAGCCGCGTAACTGGTGGTGGCTCCAGACCGCCCACGGCGCCGATGCATCCGGCCCGCTGGCAGGCGTTTCCTACGATGGCTGTTTGACTGCAGGCGATGGCAAGGGGCAATGGTGGCAGGGATTCGATCCGCAACAACTCTACGCTCCCAAGCACCCACCGATGGCGCTGCCCGACGCTTCCTATGTGAAGAATTTCTACGATCGCACGCGCGACCTGGTCGATCAGCACGATCCCGATCTTCTCTACCTCGACAATTCTCTTCTTCCGCTGGGCTGGGGCGGCATGAACGCCACGGCTTATTTCTATAACCGCATCCTCAAAACGCGCGGGCGCATGGAAGGCGTAGTCACCACCAAGCAGGTTCCCGATCGTCTTGCTAAGGCCGTCGTCGCCGACATTGAACGCGGCGTCACCAGCGGCATTTCCACTTATCCCTGGCAATCGGAAACTTGTATCGGAGGCTGGCATTACGATCGCAAGCTCTTCAATCAGGCGGGAGAGTACGGCGGCTATCAGAATCCCCGCGACATCATTCACTGGCTGATCGACACCGTGAGCAAGAACGGCACCTTCATCCTGAACATTCCCGGCCGCCCCGACGGCACCATCGATTGCAAAGAGATCGCCGTGCTGGACAAGATCACGGAATGGATCGAGGTGAATGGCGAAGCTATTTACGACACGCGTCCATGGAAGGTGTTCGGCGAAGGACCTGAGATCTCTCCTTCCTCCTCATCGAGCGCAAGCAACGTGAACCAACTCGGCTCAAACGACATTCGCTTCACACGCAACAAGAGCGGGACAATTGTTTATGCGATGGTCCTCGGATGGCCAGAGAAGGAAGTCATCGTTCGGGCATTGGGCACATCCAGCCCGCAGTCGCCAGCCAGCGTCGCGAGAGTTGCATGGCTGGGTAGCGAGGATAAGGTCCAGTTCCAGCAGACTGCCGCCGCACTGCACGTGCAGCTTCCGGCAAGAAAACTGCCAGAGGCCGCCATCTCTCTGAAGATCAGCTTCGCCTGAATGTTTTGCGTTCAGCGAGTTCGAAGTTCTTATGCAACGAACATCAAAATGGATCGGCGCGGGTTTGTGTTTCGTCTTCGCGGCCGCGCCGGGTATTGCCGCGACGACAGAAGTGTTCAGAAACGAGAAGGTCATTGTGACCGAGGAGACGCTTGCGCCGGGCGAGCAGGAGACGGTGGCCGGCGAGCACGCCAGCGTGGTGACCTTTCTGAGCGGCGACGCGGTTCAAGGCAAGTATGTCGATGGCAGGCAAAGGCAAGACGCCGTGCAACGCGGCGAGGTGTTGAACGAGGCGGCTGGAAGGCGCATCGTGACCAACGTCGGCCACGCACCGCTGAAGCTGGTGCGCGTGGAATTTCTAACCACAGGCAGCGACGAAACCTGGGGCATGACCGGCTTGGCGCCTAATTACAAGGCGCTCTTTGAAGACCAGCACAGCCGCACCTACGACATCCGGATCGCCGCGCATGCCTGGGAACCGCAGCATACGCATCATGCGCGCGTGGTGATTTGCCTGAGCGGCGCGCAATTGGAACACGTCCTGCCTGATGGAAGCGTTCAACCTTCCACATTGAAGACCGACGAAGTCGCATGGCGGCTCGGCCAAACGCACAAAGGCCACAACCTGGGCAACACCGATCTGTGGGTCATCGCCATCGAGCCGAAGTGAGCGCGCGTTCGTCAGAAGCTGCGTGATAGGATTTGCGGAGACTGCGAGGAGACGATGGCTGAAGCAGTTCCGCATCGCGCCGGAATGTCCCGCAAGGAATGGATCGTCGTCGGCCTCCTCGTTTTTTCCGTCCTGGTCAATTACGTCGATCGCGGCAACCTCTCGCTGGCCATGCCGCTTCTTCAGCGGGAGTTCGCGTT
>JARLFZ010000029.1 GCA_031296305.1 Occallatibacter sp.
AGGGTTTGCGCTTTGCCATCCGCGAAGGCGGACGCACGGTGGGCGCGGGCGCGATCAGCGAGATCATTAAGTAACAGTGGTTAGTGACTAGTGATTAGTGGTTAGTGAAAATGCGGTAGGCGCGTAAGAGTTCGACAAGCGCGAAAGACTAACCCGCTAGCCACTAAGCACTAAACACTGCGACCTGAAGGGGAGCAAGCAATGCGGGAAATCATTACGTTGGAATGCACGCAGTGCAAGGAGCGGAATTACTCAACGACGAAGAACAAGAAGACCGTGACCGGCCGTCTTGAGCTGAAGAAGTTCTGTAATCGCTGCCGCAAGCACCAGGTGCACAAGGAAGCGAAGTAAAAGAACAGGCAATAGGGAATAGGGAATAGAAAACGGCGCGTCGGTGCTCAGGATCTACTCCCTATTGGCTACTCCCTACTCCCTGCATTCAGGGGCGTAAGCTCAACGGCTAAACTGTCGGTCTCCAAAACCGAACTTGGGGGTTCGAATCCCTCCGCCCCTGCCAGATTGGGAAGAGAGAGCAGAGATCAGAGAACAGAGATCAGAAAAGCGCGGGGCAGCGGCAAGAAGCGTTTGGCAGCAGCTCGAAAAGAACTGATCTCCGATCTCTGAACGCTGATTTCTGGAAAAGGAATTGAAGCATGGCCACGAAAACAGCAGTCGAACGAGGCGATGAGCGGTCGTCCAAACGGCAGGAGCCGGGCGCGCTCAAGGAGTTTGGGGGCGGTGCAATGAACAAGTGGAACGAGTTTACCGGCTTTCTGCGCGACGTACGCGCGGAGATGCGCAAGGTAGTTTCGCCCTCCTGGAAGGAAGTGAAGACGACCACGGGCGTGGTGATCATCGCCGTGTTTCTGTTCGGCGCTTACTTCTTTGTGGTCGACAGACTGTTTCACCTGGGCGTGCAGACGTTGCTGAAAAGTCTGGGTGGATTGCAGTAGCAGGAACGAGCAGCCCGGAATCGAGAGGGTAATGTCAGACGAATTGGAAAAGCCGGAGTTGGAACAGCCCGTGAACGAGACGGTCGAGACAGAGGAAGCCGCAGAGCAGGCCGCCGCAGTTGAGCCCGAGCCCCCCGCGGACAAGCCTTCGCCCGCGAAGTCGAAGGCCAAGGCCGCTGAAGCGACGCCGCAGGTTGCCGTAGCGGAGCCCGAGGCCGCTGAAGCTGCGCCCCAGGCCGCGGCGGAGCCGGCGCGCAATCCGAATTTCAAGTGGTACATCCTGCATGCCTACTCGGGCTTTGAGCGCAAGGTGCGCGAGTCGATCGAGAGCCGCGTGCAGGCCTTTGGGTTGAAGGAGCGCGTAGGCCGCGTGATGATTCCCACCGAGCCGGTGACGGAAATCATCAACGGCAAAAAGCGCACGGTGGAGCGGGTGTTTCTGCCCGGCTACGTTCTGGTGGAGATGGAGCTCGACAACAACTTGTGGCACGTGCTGAAAGACACGCCCAAGGTGACGGGATTTCTGGGCACCGGCGACAAGCCTGTGGCGCTGAGCGAAGAAGAGGTGAGTTCGATTCTCTTCCGCAGCGAAACCGCGAAGGATAAGCCGCGGCTCAAGATCAAATTTGAGAAGAGCGAACAAGTGCGCATCACCGATGGGCCGTTCGCCAACTTCAATGGCGTGGTGGACGAGATCAACGAAGATCGCGAGACCATGAAGGTGATGGTGACGATCTTTGGGCGCTCCACACCGGTCGAACTCGAGTTCAGCAAGGTAGAAAAGATTGAGTAGTCGAAGCTCTCAGCAAGTAGCTTTCAGCTTCTAGCCGGTGAGGTTTTCTAGCTGCCGCCGGTTGCGAGCCAACGCGATAGTTTCGGCACCAAAATTTGCATCAGAACAACCGGCTAAGAGCTAAAAGCTAGAAGCTAAGAGCTGGTTTTGAAGGAATCGAACCATGGCAACGACCAAGAAAATTACCGGCTACGTGAAGTTGCAAATTGAAGCCGGCAAAGCGACACCCGCGCCTCCGGTAGGTCCCGCACTGGGCCAGGCGCAGGTCAACATCATGGAGTTCTGCAAGCAGTTCAACGCGCGCACGCAGAACAAGGAGATGGCCGGACTGATTATTCCGGTTGTCATCACGGTGTATGCCGACCGCACGTTCAGCTTTGTGACCAAGACGCCTCCGGCGGCGGTGCTGCTGAAGAAGGCGGCGGGGATCGAGAAGGGATCGGGCACGCCCAACAAAGAAAAAAAGGGCAAAGTGACCGAGAAGCAGGTGCGCGAGATCGCCACGCAGAAGATGCCGGATTTGAATGCGGCGTCGATCGATGCGGCGGTCAAGAGCATCAAGGGTACGGCGCGGTCGATGGGGATTGAAGTGGTGGGATAGCTCCGGCTGCTTCGGTTGGTTGAAACAGAAGGCTCTCCGCGATGCGGAGGGCCTTCGTTTTTGACGAGGAAAACCATTGATGACGGCGATTACGCCCCGGTGAGTTTCATACCCATGATTTCGATTTCGAGGCCGCCGAAGTCGGGGTGGTCGTTTTCGCGAATACGATACACAACGTCGATGTGGCTGCCTGGCTCGAGGCGGAGTTCCATGGCGCGCTCGGCCAGGTTCCAGCCGACGGCGCGGATGGAACTGATAGGCGCGGGGCTGCCGGGCGAAGGAGCTGCCGCCGCCGCGGGCGACGAATTGGAGGAGCCATCCGACGGCGCCGGCGAGTCTTGCGTGAGTTCGAGTGCGAGGTGACGGGCTTTCATGATGCGAGGCGCTTTGAGCAGGCGTGCGTTGCGGGCGAGGAAGAGCGGCTCGGGGTTGCCGTGGCCGAGCGGCTCGAGCTTTTTGAGCCATCCGGCGAGCACCGGCGTGATGCGGTCGAGTGGCAATTCGGCGTGAATGCGCAGAACGCGCTCGGGTTCGCGTGCGGCGAGGTGCTGCTCGGCGTAAATGCGCAGGCGGCGCTTGAGGTCAGGCAGGTTTTCCGCGGGGAGCGCGAAGCCAACGGCGAAGGCGTGGCCGCCGAAGCGGGTGAAAAGGTCGGCGCAGGATTCGATGGCGGCGAGAAGCACGAAGCCGTCGACGGAGCGGCCGGAGCCGTGGGCGATTCTGCCATTGGGACCGTCTTCAATGCTGATGACGATGGCCGGCTTGGCGGTGCGCTCGACGACACGCGAGGCGAGGATGCCGATGACGCCGCGGTGCCAGCCGTCGCCGACGATGACAAGGAGGCGGTCGGCGATGATTTCTGAATCTGCGGCGAGGCGGGCTTCGATGGTGGTAAGCGCGGCGGCTTCTACATCGCGGCGCTCGCGATTCAGCCGCTCCAATTTGTTCGCCAACTCCGTTGCGCGGTGTGCGTCGCGCGTGGAAAAGAGTTCGACGACGTCGGAGGCGACGTCCATGCGGCCGGCGGCGTTGATGCGGGGCGCGAGGCGGAAGGCGACGTCGAAGCCGGTGATTTGTTTGGCTGCGGGATCGAGTGCGGCCGCGGCGAAGAGCGCGCGCAGACCGGCGCCCACGGGGCGGCGCAGTTCCTTCAGGCCAATGGCGGCAATGGTGCGGTTCTCACCGCAGAGCGGGACTGCATCGGCGATGGTGGCGATGGCCGCCATTTTGAGAAAGCTGGGCAGAGTTTTTTCGCGTGCTCGCGTTGGCTCACGGCGTTCGAGAAGCGCCTGTGCGAGCTTGAGAGCGATGGCTGCGCCGCAGAGGCTTTTCTCCGGATACTGGCATCCGGGTTGATTCGGGTTCAGGATGGCGAGTGCAGCGGGAAGCGCGTCGTGCGCATCAGGCAGATGGTGATCCGTGATGATCAGATCCAGTCCGAGGCGGCGCGCGGTTTCAGCTTCAGCAAAGGCGCGCATGCCGGTGTCGACGGTGACGACGACGCGAACGCCTTCGGCGTGCGCGGCTTCAAGCACGCTCGATTGCATGCCGTAGCCTTCGCGGAGGCGGTGCGGCACGTGGAATCGTGCTTCTCCTCCGAGCATTTCGATGGCCGTCTTGAGCAGGACCACGGCGACGGTTCCGTCCACGTCGTAGTCGCCGTAAAGAAGAATGGGTTCGCGGGCGGCGATGGCGCGTTCGAGACGGTCGACGGCCGCGGCCATGCCGAGCATTAAGAATGGATCGTGCAAATGCGCAGGCTCGGGATTGAGGAAGGTGAAGGCTTCGGCGGCTCCAGTGATGCCGCGAGCGACGAGCAGCTCGGCGAGAATCAGAGGCAGACGGGCTTCGCGAGCGAGGGCAGCGGATTCTTCAGGGTGCGGGTCGGAAATGATCCAGCGCTGACGCGGGATTACCCAACGCTGACGCGGCGGCGTGCGTTGCGGCGATGTGGGTTGCGCCGCGGGGGCCCGATTTTCGGCGCTGGACGTGCTCACGCGCTTTACTCGTCCTCGTCGTCGTGCGAGTGCGCGTCGTCAATCACGATGTCGTGGAAAGCTTCGAGGTTTTCGAGCAGCGACTGGTAGCGCTCGTACCACTCGGTGGTGGTTTCGTGCATGAAGACGATGCCCTGGTAGATGAATCCGAGCTGGATGTAGCCGAGCTTGCCGGCGTACTTGCGCAGCCACTTGGCTTCGACCAGCTCCGCGGCCTCTTCATCGGGGAAGTTCATCTCGCCGGCTTCTTCGATGAGAGCGTCGAGTTCCTCGTGGTCAAGAGTCATCTCGCTGAAGGTGACAAAGGGAGAGCCCGCGTGCTTGGCCATCTCCACAAAGTCCTTCCACGCGTCAGGATTGCCGCGACCCTCCCAGAGCACCGATGGAATGTCGTCGGTGACGTAGCCGGGGAGGCGCCGCATGCCGTGGCCCTCGATGAAGGCCACCATGTCGTCTTTAAGCGAAAGTAGATTGTCGGTGCTCATCAATCACTCATTCTCGCAGATGAGGCCGGGGTGGGCATACCGGTTGTGGAAAGCGGCGGGGGGGCGGGGCGCGCTCCGAGGCAAACCTGTGGGCCGGGGCTTGTGCGTCCCCGGTCCCCAAAGGCGAGGGACCGGGGGCACCCACGTTAGTCTGAAATGAGACGTACGAAATTGATTGGACTGAGGAGGTCCTCCGCTTGGCCCCATTTGAACGCCACGTTTTTGTCTGCCTCAACGCGCGGCCCGCCGATGCGCCGCGGCCGTCGTGCACCAGCGATGGAAAGAGCGAGTTGCACACGCGGCTGCAGCAGCTTTCACGCGAGGCCGGGCTGGGCGCGACGGTGCGCATCAACAAGTCAGGCTGCCTGGACCAGTGCGAGCACGGGCCTACGGTGGTGGTGTACCCCGACGCCGTTTGGTACGGGCACGTGCAGCCGGAAGACGCGGAAGAGATTGTGCGGGAGCACCTGGTGGGCGGGCGGCCGGTGGAGCGGCTGCGGCTTGCCGACGAGTGCGTGAATACGAAGAGCTGTCCGCATCGGTGAGGCAGGGACCAAGGGAACGAGGGAACAAGGGAACGAGAATGCAGGGACCAGGGACTTGAAAAACCAGCCCCTGATTAGCGGGAGAAAGATTTTCGCGATGAAGCGCAGAGAGTTTTTGAAGGTGGCGGGAGCGGCGTCGGCGGCGGGCCTGGCGAAAGGCGCGCTGGCTGCGACAGGTAAGGGCATCGCAATCGTATTGGATCCGGGCGTCGCGATTCTGAAAGCTCCATCGGTGTGGTGGGCTGCCGAACAGCTTCGCAGTGCAATTGCCACCCGGGGAGTCTTGTCCAGGATTGTCGATTCGCCCAGTCAGATTCCGGGGCACGCATTTTGTGTGATCTTCACCTACGGGCAAGAGAAATTACCTCCCGGGCATCCCCACGCGGACGATACCAACTTCGCGCCGGATGGTTTTCGAATCATCGCGGCCGGGGATCGTTTCGTGCCGGGCCTCCTGGTCGGTGCCAGCAATGAGCGCGGGTTCATCTACGCGCTATTGGAACTTGCAGAGCGGGTTCGTTACGGCCGAGAGCCGATTGCGGCGTTGCATTTTGCTGAACCTCTCAAAGAGGCGACGGCGAACGAAGTGCGCTGCGTGAGTCGCTATTTTTGCAGCGAGCTCGAAGACAAGCCGTGGTTTTATGACAAGGATTTCTGGCCGGGCTATTTGGACGTGCTGGCTGCGAGCCGCTTCAACCGCTTCTGCCTTGCGTTTGGCCTGGAGTACGACTTTCCCAGGGGCGTGACCAGCGATTATCTGCATTTTCCGTATCCATATTTGGTCGACGTGCCGGGTTACGAGGTGCAGGTGCAGCAATTGCGCGCGCCGGACGGCAAGTTGCTGACTGCGCCGGTTGTGGTGAGCGCCGACGAGCGCAAGAAAAATCTCGAAGCACTGCAATACATTGCCGCGCAAACGGCGGCGCGCGGATTGCACTTTCAACTCGGCATCTGGACGCATGCTTACCAATGGACCGACAGTCCCCATGCGTATCACAGCATTGAAGGGCTCACGCCGCAGACCCACGCGGCCTATTGCCGCGACGCGCTGGCGATGCTGCTGAAGTTGTGCCCGGAGATCCAGGGATTGACGTTGCGCGTGCACGGCGAGAGCGGAATTCCCGAGGGCAGCTACGGGTTCTGGGAGACGCTGTTTGCGGCCATCAAGGGCTGTGGGCGCACGATCGAAATCGACATGCATGCCAAGGGCGTGGACGAAAAGATGATCGACATCGCCGTGGCCACGGGCATGCCGGTGAAGCTGGGGGCGAAGTACTCGGCCGAGCATCAGAGCCTGGGTTATCAGCAGGCCGACATTCGCGCGCTGGAGATTCCCAAGCCGGGACACGCGGGCGAGGGGCCGTTCAGTTTGAGCTCGGGCGCGCGCTCATTTACGCGTTACGGATACGCGGATTTCCTGAAGGCCGGCAGGAAGTACAAGCTGCTGTTTCGTCTGTGGCCGGGAACGCAACGGCATTTGTTGAGCGCAGATCCGGAGATGGCGGCGGCGTACGGGCGCACGGCGCATTTTTGCGGCGCGGCAGGACTGGATTTGATGGAGCCGCTGACGTTCAAGGGCAGGGAAGGGTCGGGGCTGCCGGGCGGGCGGTGTGCTTATGCCGATGCGACCTTGAATCCCAAATACGATTGGCAAAAGTTCGAGCTTTACTATCGCGTGTGGGGCCGCAGGCTCTACGATCCGGATGCTGATCCGGAGGCGTGGCGGCGCTGGATGCGGACGCAGTTCGGAGCGGCCACGATGCAATTGGAAACGGCGGTGGCCCAGGCCAGCCGGATGCTTCCGCTGGTGACCTCGGCGCATTTGCCCTCGGCGTCGAATCACTCGTTCTGGCCGGAGATCAACACCAATATGCCGATCGTGATGGGCAGTGAGCCTTCGCCTTACGGCGACACGCCGGAACCGAGGTGCTTCGGCACCGTGAGTCCGCTCGATCCGCAAACTTTTTCGACGATCGAAGAGCATGCCGGGGATTTGCTGACGGGAAGTGCAAATCCGAAATACTCGCCGATCGACGTGGCGCAGTGGCTGGAGGATGCGGCGGCAGCGGCAAGCGATGCGCTAAATGCGGCGCGGCAGGCGAGCGCGGCGCACCGTTCGCCCGCCTTCCTGCGCATGGAAGCGGATGTGTTGATCCAAGCGGGTCTGGGGCGGTTTTTCGCAGCGAAGATGCGCGCCGGGGTGTTGTACGCGGTGTTTCAGCAAACGCAGGAACGACGGGCGGGGCAGGAGGCGCTCGACTATTACCGGACGGCGCGCGCGGCATGGGTCGCGGCGGCGTACGCGGGGGCCGTGTATCGCGGCGACATCAGTTACGGAAGCACGCCAATGCGGCGCGGGCACTGGACGGACCGGCTGGCGGCCGTCGATAAAGATATTTTGGCGCTGGAGGCGCAGGTGAGCGCCGCGGCCAGGAACGCTGAGCCAACTCCGGATGCGCGGCGGGCGATTGTGCAAGCGATGGGACGTCCGGCGCATCCCACGGTTGAATGGACCCACATGCCGCAGGCGGCATTCGAGCGGGGAGTGGCGCTGGCGCTCGCGATTACGGTTCCGCAACAGGTGTTGGAGCCGATCCTGACGTCGGTCTTTCTGCGCTACCGGCATGTGAATCAGGCGGAACGGTGGCAGCGGGAGGAGATGCAGGCGAACGGGACGGTGTTCGGCGCGGAGATTCCAGCCGAGTACACGCAGTCGCCCTATGCGCTGGAGTATTGCTTTGAGCTGCACGCGAAAGATGGCTCCGCGTGGCTGGCTCCGGGGTTCAATGCGGCGCTTTCGAGCCAGCCGTACTATGCGGTAGCGCGCAAAGACGCCTGACGGCCAGCGAATGAGGCGCGCAGTGTGTACACCCCCGGCCCTGATGCGGTATCCTGACATTTAGCCCATGATTTTTTCTCGTGACTACATTGGGTATCTCGCCCGCCGTACGGTCAAGCACCTGATTGACGCCAAGTTGATCACCTCCAGCGATTTGAAGGTGACAGAAGAGCGCGTTAATGCGGCGCTGCTCGACGAGCTCTCGCTTGAAGACCGCATCAACGAAGAAGTGCGCGTAATTCTTGAGGCCTACTCCGATGAGATGCGCAAGAGCGGCGCGCAATATGCCGAGATGTTCAAGAAGGTGAAGAACGAGCTGACGAAGAAGTACAAGGCGGTGCTATGAGGATCAGCCGCGACAAGCTGAACAAGCTGGCCCATACCGTGGCTGACGCGCTGGCCGAGGTCGACCAGGTGGGATTTCTGGACGATCGCAACACCATCCGGCAGGAGGCGCGCAAGGAGCTGGAGAATCTGCTCACTGAAGAGGCGCGAATCGATACGGCAGCGCGGCTGAAGATCGCGAACCAGCGCAAGATTATCCTGGAAGGCTCGCAGGAGTGGGACATTCTGTACCGCAAGTACTACAACGACGAAGTGCGCAAGCTGGGGATTTGAGGCATTAGGAGCCTTCATCGGCGGGGAGGAGAGAACGGCGATGGCAAGAGTCGTAACCTCCAAGCCAGACAATCTGCTCAGCATCTTCTATGTCATTTTTGGATCAATTCTCGCTTTTGTGTTGCTTTTTGCGCTCGTTTCTGTCCTTCCGTTGCTGGCCGCAATTGCGATTTGCGTTTTGGCTGCCGCGGCGATTGTACTGGCTGCGTATCTGCTCTTCAAAGCCAGTGTCATTCTCTGGCGCTACATAACGAAAAGGCGGTAAGCGGGACATCTTGCCTGCGGCGAAAAGTCGAAGATGTGGCGTTGGCCGGAGGGCCGATTTTTGTTAAGGTAATAAAGGTGCTCGCATTCGCGGGCCTCCCCGCACAAGTTGTGGCGCTATCGTCTAGGGGTTAGGACGTGAGATTCTCAATCTTAAAACCCGGGTTCGATTCCCGGTAGCGCTACCAGAGATTTGACGCTAAGGCCCGCTCAAACGAGCGGGCTTTTTGCTTGTTGAGCGTCGCAAAGGTTCGCGGCGCGTCAGACGATTTCGTAGGGGTGGCGCTGATGGCGGACGAGGAGGCTGGCGGCGATGTCGTCGCCCTGGATGGTTTCGGTTTTTGGATCCCAGAAGACGCGATGCTGCGTCTTCATGGCGATCCAGTGCAGCAGGCAGGTGGAACAGGCGCGATGGCCGATTTCGGCCGTGGCTACGGGCGCTTTTCTCGAACGGATGCAATCGAGCCAGTTGCCGTGCTGGTCGTCGGAGGTGTAGATCTGCCACTCCGTGGGGCCGATTACCGAATCGAGAATCTTGGGGTCGCTCGAGCGGAGCGGGACGATCTTCTCTGCCGGAGCGCCGAGTGTTGCCGTCGGCGTGGTCCCGGTGTCGCGGCAGACAAAGATCCAGCCCTTGTCGCCGATCCACTTGATGCCGTTTTCAAAATCGCCGGAGATGGTCATCACCACGCCGTTGGCGTAGCGGCCATAGGTCTTGAAGGGACCGTGCACGTTCCAGAGACCCTCGGTGGGGAATTGCGCCTGGCCCCAGATTTCGACGGGGCCGGTGAGCTCAGCGTCCATGCCCCAGTGCGCCGTATCGACATGATGCGCGCCCCAGCCGGTGATCATGCCCGCGCCGAATTGCTCCATGCGCAGCCATCCGGGACGATCGAAGCCTTTCTCGGGCATGACGCGATCGACGGTGTAAGGCACCTGGGGCGTTGAGCCCAGCCACGCGTCGTAATTGAATCCCTTCGGCACGGGCATGGTCTGCGGATTGCCGCCGGAGGGATCGCCGGGGAGGCCGATTTCGACGCGCTCGACGGTGCCGATGCGGCCGTTGCGCACCAGTTCCACGGCGCGCGCGAACTGCTTCCATGAACGCTGCTGCGATCCTACCTCGAGGATGCGGCCGCTGGCCTTGACGCGATCGGCCATCATGCGCCCTTCGCGAATGGTGAGCGATGCCGGCTTCTGGAGATAGACGTCCTTGCCCGCGGCCACGGCGGCGATGGCCAGCCGCGCATGCTGATGATCGGGCGTCGAGATCAGGACGGCGTCGATCTCCTTGTTCGCTAGAAGCTCGCGGTAATCGGAGTAGCCGCGTGTGCCGGTGTAGGGCTTGCCGAGTTTTTTGGTGTAGGCGTCGTTCACATACTGCTTGCCGAGTGTCACGCGCTCCTCGCTGAGATCGCAGACGGCCACAATGCGATTGTCGCGGGCGGGGACGCCGGTAAATTGCAGGACTCCCGGCATGTCGTGCCCGCGCGAGATGCGGCCCACGCCGATGG
Organism: Occallatibacter sp.; assembly: GCA_031296305.1. Classification (GTDB taxonomy): domain Bacteria; phylum Acidobacteriota; class Terriglobia; order Terriglobales; family Acidobacteriaceae; genus Telmatobacter. The sequence goes on from JARLFZ010000029.1 coordinate 10,610, forward strand.
CGCCGATGGTGATGCGGTTGGAGGGGGCGGTTGCGCCGAAGACCGAGCTGGGAACGATGGCGGGGAAGCCGGCGGCAAGGGCGGTACCGGCGGAGGTTTTAAGAAATGTGCGGCGTGTGGCGATCATTGGAATTCCTTCGCGACGTGAAAAAACACGGCGATCCCAATGTATACCAGCGGGGGCCGAGTCGTCACAGCGGACTGGGCGCGGGTAGTGGTCCCAAATTTGAATTTTGACGCTCGTCTTAATTTGCCAGCACACCCAACGGCCAAACCTGCTGAATGACAAGTTCGTTCATGGGAACGTTGCTGTTTCTCTCGATGGGAACGATCCCGTCAGGTCCCTTTCTCATCAGTTCCCACGCATAGCCCGTCTGATATTCGGTGTCGCTGAAATCGGCACGATAGGCAACGCACCAAAGAACAACTGGGTGTATGTAGGGTTCAGGCTTAGCTTCAGGGAACATATCCGCTACGCTTTTAGCAAGCTCCTTGGGGCCAATCCCCAGATTCACAGCCTCCTGATGAGGCTTGCCGGGAAAGATCGTTTCAGTAAGCCCTCGGTTGTTACTGTTTGCCGATACACCAGTAGCCTGTTCACAGGTTTTCTTAAGCTCTTGCCACGGATTCGGGGTGAAAAGAACATTTTGGATAACACTCTGTGCGCTGACCACGCGGATAGCTGGAGAGTGTCCGGTATTCTCCGTATCAACACGAAGAATGAATCTAGCTTCTCTTTGCTCGTTCAGTGTGAAAGCGCCAGCGATTTGAGGTTGAATATCCAGCCATGGCCGATTGCTAGCGATGAGCGTGTCCTCAGCCACATTGGCGCTTCGTTGTGCGGCATTGGCCGACTTCTGGGTAGCTTTCGCCTGGGCGTCCAACTTATTGACGGCATCTTGTACGCCCGTGTTAATGAGTCCGGCGTTAGTGGCGAATCCCTCGGCAGCAGTGGCATTTCTCTGAGAAGCCTCGGCGATTTTCCGCGCAGAGCACGCTTGCTCTTGCGTGGCTGCGACAATCGCTTTAGTGTCGGCGCTGCTCTGAATTACGAGGCAAATTCCGACGATGCCCGTACCTGCGATTACAAGGGTGAGAAAGGCCATTACAGCCTCAGCCACCGTCATGCGGCAGAACCATCGCCGAAAGCGACGCCATCGGGAAGGTGGTTGTATCTCGGAGGTGGGGGATTGTGCTTGATCTCTTAGTACTGGTGCGCTTTGGCTTTCCTCATTTTTATTAGGGAGGGATGGAGGCGGGTTTTGGGCAGTTCCCTTTTTTCTTTCCTCTTCTTCGGCCTGTCCGCATGGCTTATCTTCCATGGCTTATCCTCCTGAGCGATACGAAAATTGTACCCGCCAAACCAGATCAGAATTCATTCGCGGCAAGTTGTTTGCCGCATGAGGAGCACAAGCCGGTGGATTTCAAATTAGGACACTACCGCGGCGCGAAGGGAGTACTCTCGCTGGCATGAACTCGCGGCGGGAAATTTTGCTGGCGGGAATTCCTGGAAGATTGGGGATATATGGTGAAACTGTTGGATTGGCGGTCGATCTTGGATGGACTAATGCGGAGCGTCTGAGCTGCGGGGAGTGATACGAATAGTGCCGCGGTACTTGATGTAGGATTCGCAATACGTATTTACCCGGTCGCCAGATTTGCCTGATTCGACAGATTCCTGCACAAAGGTGACCTTGCCATTATGGAATGTGCCAAGAAACCTGAAACGCTTGGTTCGTGTAAGAAATCCTAACCATTCAATTCGATATTGTAAGATCACAATCATGTCTAAGCAGGAAATCTCTTGATTTCGAATTTCTAATCCTCCGAGACAGTCCATGGATTTAGCGTCATTCCCTGACCCAACGGGACCAGCTTGTCCCTTTCTTGCCCAGAAAAAGTTTGGGAATTCAGGCCCCGACCAAAAAAGATCACCATTCGAATCTACGATCGATATCGGAAAACAGTGGATTGCCCCGTAGGCAAGTGGAGATGAGCTTCCGTTATGAACTGTATAGTATGCTCTCGTGAGCTGCTCTCCATCTTCAATCGTCGTTGAAGGAGATAGGTTCTGATCCACATCGAAGAATTCCGAAAAGAACCCGCCAGAGACGAGCGCAAGTAGCCCTCCAAGAGAAAACATCAGCCGGAGCGGCACCCGCGAATTCTCCGAATATACCCACAAAGCGTGCGCGAGTATTGAGCCAGCAACCAGCGAGATGCCCCACACCATTAGTGGGGTCCTTGGTATCAGCACGAGAGCAAGAGGGAACGCGAAAGCAGTCACAAGCATTTCATTCCTCGCTCGCCTCCTGCTGATGTTCTCGATCTTCTCTAGTGCGGCCCTCTTGCTAGATTTGGATATCTGGCCGTCAGTATTAGTGCCAGTGGCCCGGGCCGCAGCCCGCCGGTCGTGTGCGTTGCCCCCACCTCCCTTGCCTTTGGCCATGTCCGCAATGCTCTCATCGGGCACCACCGTATGGACAGAGGAAATTTGCGGCGAATTCTTGACCTATGGAAATCATCCGACCCACTACCCGAATCTTAGCCAATGCAATTGCGCAAAGGCCGCAGTGTTAGCATCAAGGTTGACCGATGAAATCAAAAAAACTGCAAATTATCCCTCTCGGCGGGCTGGGCGAGTTCGGAATGAACTGTCTGGCGGTGCGCTGGGAAGACGACATTATTGTCATTGACGGCGGCCTGATGTTTCCCGAGTCGGAGCTGCTGGGCGTCGACATTGTGGTGCCCGACATCACCTACTTGATTGAGAACAAGAAGCACGTGCGCGGCATTGTGCTGACGCACGGGCACGAGGACCACATCGGCGGGCTGCCGTGGATCCTGAACGAGCTGAAGGTTCCGGTGTACGGCACCGAGTTCACGCTGGCTTATGTGGACGACAAGCTGGAAGAACACCAGCTTGCGGATGAGATCGAGCTGATTGAAATCCAGCCCAAGGTGAAGTTCACCATCGGGCCGTTCACCATCGAGCCCATCCGCGTAACGCACTCGCTAGTGGATTGCGTGGCGCTGGCGATCGAGACGCCGGTGGGCGTGATTATTCATACCGGCGATTTCAAGGTTGATCTCTCGCCGCTCGACGACAAGGCATTCGATCTGCATACCTTTGCCGAGTACGGCAAGAGGGGCGTGCTGGCGCTGCTACAGGACTCGACCAATGTGGAGCGGCCCGGCTACACGCCCAGCGAACGCGCCGTGGTGCCGCGGCTGGACGAAATCTTCTCGCAAACGAAAAAGAAACTCTTCTTCAGTTGCTTCTCGTCGTCGATCTACCGCATTCGCATCGCCATGGAACTGGCGCGCAAGCACGGGCGCAAGGTGGTCGTGGTGGGGCGCTCCATGATGGACAGCACGGAGATTGCGCAGGACCTCGGCTACCTCGAGATTCCGCCCGGGCTGGTGATCAACCCCGGCCAGGTTCGAGACTTTCCGCCCGAGCAGATGATGATTTTGATCAGCGGCACGCAGGGCGAGCCGATGAGCGCACTGAGCCGCGCCGCGGTAGACAACCACAAGCATGCCCATATCGAGCCCGGCGACACGGTGGTGCTGAGCTCGAGGATCATTCCCGGCAACGAGAAGGGCATCTTCAGGGTGATCGATCACCTGAGCCGCCGCGAGGCCAACGTGATTTACGACGACGGCCAGCATGGATTGATTCATGTATCCGGCCACGGCAGCCAGGAGGAGATGCGGCTGCTCATCAACCTGGTGCGGCCCAAGTTCTTTATTCCGATTCACGGCGACTATCGTTTTTTGCGGCGGCATGCGCAGTTGGCCATGGAGACGGGCGCGGTGGATCACGCCATCGTGATCGAGGACGGCGACGTGCTGGAGCTGGACAAGGACGACGCGCGCAAGCAGGAAAAGGTGACGGCGGGGCGCATCCTAATCGACTCGGGCTCGTCGATTGATGTTGTTGAGGATCTGGTGATCCGCGACCGGCGCATTTTGTCGGAGGACGGAGTAGTGCTGGCGGTGCTGGCCATCAATAAGAGGACCGGCAAGGTGGAGCGCGAACCCGAGGTGGTGATGCGCGGCTTCGGCGGCGCCGATATTACCGACCAGGCGCGGGAGACGGTGCTGAAGACGCTGGATGCGCTGAGCGCCGAGCAGAAGTCCGACTACGGCATGGTGAACGAGCGCGTGCGCGTGGACTTGAAGCGCCTGATCCAGAAGACCACGGGGCGGCGGCCGATGATTATGCCGGTCATATTGGAAATCTGAAAAAACAGGGAACAAGGGAACAAGGGAACGAGGGAACGAGGGAACCGAGAGAACACGAGCCCGCAAAGTGAGCGGTGCGCGAGTTCATCGCAACGATATGTTCCCTCAGAAGCTAATCCCACACCGGAGATTCTGGAGATCTGAAGGACGGCGCAGTATTCACCGGGCAATGGATGAAGTTCCGCATGCGGCACACGGCGCTGTCGCATAGCGGGCGCATTTCAGACGCCTTTGCAGCGGGCGCAGCCGGCGCAATCTTTCCCAGAGTGTTTGAGGACTGCGACTGCGGGAGCAGCGGCTGCAGCCCGTAGACATTCCGTTCCTGCAAAGACATGAGCAGTGGGATCGGTATGCGGCATGATCGCCCATGAAAGAGGCTGGATTCCAGCCAGTCGCAGAGGCGCTGGTCGTGAATCTCCGGCCGGCCGCGCCAGAACTCCGGCTCCAGCGCGCAACGAATCTGCACATGGCCCAGTTGCAGTTCAATGGCCGCGACGCATTTAGGGAATCGCCGTCTGGCGTTGCGCGTGCCGATGTACAGCCCGGTCACAACGCGCCCATCCGATTGCGTTCGCACCACCATGACTCACCTCGTTCGCAAGGCACGCCAACGTGGCCCATATTCGAAAGCCGGGTGAAGCAAAGCGCCTGCCGGGACGACCGGAGATTCGCGCGGTAATCTGTCTCGCCTCGGCGGAGCGCCAATTTGCGAGAATGGTCATCCGCGGCCTTCAGGTTTGTCAAGAGCGGAGTGCACAGAGGTACAACGGAGTGAACGAAAGGCTGGGGGCGCGCGACTTTCACTCGGCGCCTTGAAGTCTGTCCAATAACCTGCGAGTCGGGAGGGGTTTTGAAAGGGCACGGCTGAAGCCGTGCCCTTTCAAGGCAGCGAGTGACCGGGCAGGTTCTTACGCGGCGGGATGCACGTGCATCGAGCGCTTGCCGATGAAGACCTGGCCCAAAGACAGGCGGGCATTGCCTTCGAGGTCGAGGAACCCGGCGTGGCTCTCTTTGCAGAGCGTTTGCGCTTCGGGCGAGAGATAGGGAGCGATGAGAACCAGGGTGGTCTCGCCGGCAAGATGCGAGGCACAGTCCCGCAGCTTTCTTATCGAAGCGCGGACCATGGTGGGACGCGTGTCGGCATTCACCTCGCAGGCCAGGGTATGACTGTGGCCGTAGATATCGACATACGCGAGGATTTCAGCGGCGCGGCCGCGCGCCGGCGACTCGCGCTTCATCTCTTTGAGCTTGACGGCGGAGACTTCCTCAAGCAGCGACCTCAGGGCCTCGGCGGCGCGAACTTCAAGCTCATTGGCTGCCCAATGGGTTTTCATCGGCGCTCCTTTTTCAAAACGCTCCCTGCGGCGCGCTCTCAAGTTTGGCGGGACCTACGATAAAGGAGTTCCTGCCCGAAGGAATCAGGGCCAGGGGAATGGGGGCGCGGCGCCCATTGCCGTCGCGATCCTTCGACTCCAGCCAAAGACAGAGCCGGGGATCGGAGATTTCCGGCTTGCCGTTCCAGAAGTGCGGTCCCAGCCCGCATTCGATGCGCAGATGGTCGAGTTGCAGTTCCACTTCGGTTATGTGCCTGGGAAAGTAACGTTGCACGTTGTTCTCTCCCACGAGAATCCCGATCACCCTGTGCCCGCGGCATTGAGATGTGACAACCATGAGTCCCTCCGACTAACGCATCGCCCATCGCCGTCCGCATTGAAGGCAGATCTGCTGCCCGGACTCTGGATGAGGCCGTATCCCGAGGCATGAACCGAAGCAATTTCGTTCGAAAGCGAACACGCGTACAACGACAGGGACGATGAGTGAGGCGACGCTAAAGCAAAACCCTGTGGCGTTCTGGTGAGGAGGGCTCCGCTTCGCGGCCTGACGCCGGAAATTCAGGAGAGCACCAGCGGAACAGCCGTGCGTCCGACGGTGACTTGAAGCGGGGAAAAGCAGGAAGGCCAGAATGAAGTGCATCGCGCTGAGCGGCCATTCGGACCGTCTGCGTCCATTCCCTCATGTTCTGTGCAAATCTTGCCCCCAATTTCTATCCCTGTCAACCACAGTTTGATGAAAAGGACAAATAATCGGTTGGCCGCACGAGGAAAGATTCCTGCGCTCGCAAAACTGAAAAAATTTCCGCTGCGAAAGTTAGTGCGAAAGTTAGCGATGGCGCGAGGAAGGCTCGTCGGAAAAGATCTGCCCGTCGCGGATGTGCACCACGCGGTGTGCAAATTCTGCGATGTCTGCTTCATGCGTAACGAGCACGATGGTGTTGCCGCGGGCGTGAAGCGTGTCGAGGAGAGCCATGATCTCGAGGCCGGTCTTGGAGTCGAGGTTTCCGGTTGGTTCGTCGGCGAGAATGATCGACGGATTGTTGACCAGAGCGCGCGCGACGGCGACGCGCTGGCGCTGGCCGCCGGAGAGCTCGTTGGGCTTGTGCATCATGCGCGATTCCAGGCCGACGTCGGTGAGCGCTCGCTTGGCGCGCTCGAGTCGCTCCGCGGCAGGCGTGCCGTTATAAATGAGCGGCAGTTCCACGTTGTGCAGGGAGGTGGCGCGGGCCAGGAGATTGAAGGTCTGGAAGACAAAACCGATTTCCTTGTTACGAATGCGCGCCAGTTGGTCGTCGTTGAGATCGCTGACGAGCTGGCCGTTCAGCCAATAGCGGCCCTTGGACGGAGTATCGAGGCATCCGATCAGATTCATCAGCGTGGATTTGCCGGAGCCCGATGGGCCCATGATGGCGACGTACTCGTTGTGGCGGATTTTCAGTGAGACACCGCGCAGGGCCTGCACCTGCTGCTCCGAGCCCATGTCGTAGGTGCGCCACAAATCCTCGACGACGATCACGTCGTTCGCGTCCAGAACCGCGGTCTTCGGTAACTCTTCGACGCCGATGCTGTTCAGTGCCATGCATCCCTCAGTGATTAGTGTTTAGAGCGTGTTTCATAAATGGCGTGAATGACCAACCCGAATCCCTCAGGGGTTAAAACCCCTCAGATTTGCTTCCCTTTTCGGCACGACTGAAGTCGTGCCCTTTCACAATGCCATTTATGAAACACGCTCTAGTGATTAGTGGTTAGTGGACAGCTTACAGCCAACGACTTGCTCTCGAAGTTCCACGGTCCCTGTTTTCTCGTTCCCTTGTTCCCTCGTACCCTTGTTCCCTGTTTTTCTCAGCTTGCGTCGCTCGTGATCGTCACTGGCTTTTCTGTGTCGCGCTTGAGCAGCGAGCCGCCCTTGAGATCGCGCAATGTCTTGTAGGGGCCGGTGACGACCTCCTGGCCTGGATTGAGGCCCGAAAGCACTTCGATATCGGTGGTGCCGGTGATGCCTGTGGTGACGGGGATAAACCTGGCGCGCAGTTTGCCGTGCGCGTCCTTCTCGGCTACAAAGACGCCCTGTACAGGATTCAACTTTGCCGTAGGCGCGGGTGGACCCGAAGCCGCGTGGACGTTGCCGTTCGATTTATCGTTGTCCGTGGCCGGGTCGTGCATGGTCAATGCCTGAATGGGCAAGGTGAGCACGTCGGCTTTGTGCGCGGTGGTGATTTTGGCGGTGCAGGAGAGACCGGGGCGCAATTCGTCGCCGGGATCGTCGAGCGTGACGACAACCTTGAAGTCCTTGGCTTCCTCGGTGCCGGAAGTGGACTGCGACGTGGCCACGCCTGTGGAGCGCAGCAGCGCCTGATCGCCGACCAGGGTCACGTGGCCTTTGAAGATCTTGTTGGGCAGCGCGTCCACGGTCACGTCGACGGTCTGGCCGAGCCGTACGCTCACGATGTCGGTCTCATCCACCTTCACTTCGGCGGTGACCACGCTCATGTCAGCGAGGGTCATCAGCGTGGAGCCTTCGGCGTTCTGGATGCCTTCCACCACGGTCTCGCCCTCGCGCACCGGTTCGTTGGTCACGATGCCGTCGAAGGGCGCGGTGGCGATGGTCTTGCTCAGCAGATCCTGATCGGCATGGAGGTTGGCGACGTCGGTCTGAAGATGGCCGCGGGCGGACTCGGTCTGGGCCTTGGCCTGATTCAACTGCGCGACAGCCTGGGCCAGAGCCGCCAGGTCGAGATCGTAATTGGCCTTGTTGGTCTCATAGTCCTGCCGCGACATGATGCCGGATTTGTAGAGCGACTGGGCGCGATCCCATTGCAGCTTTTTCTGCTCCAGATCGGCCTGCGCGTGCTCCACATTGGCCTGGGCGGTCTTTTCGGCGGCAACATAGGAGGCAATGTCGGTTTTGGCGGCGGAGATGGTGGCTTGCTGGGCGTTGACTGTCGACTCCTGCTGCACGCTTTCGACGGTTGCAAGAATCTGGCCCTTTTTTACGTGATCGCCTTCCTTCACGTAGAAGCGGGTGATGCGGCCAAACGACGTGGCGCCCACGTTCACAATATTCTTCGGTTTGATCTGGCCGGTGCCGCTGACCACAGAGGTCAATTCCTGGCGCGACACCGTCGCCGTGAGCACCTTGGTATAACCGGATTGCTGCTTGATCACCATGAAAGCTACCAGCCCGGCGGCGATCAGCACAGCAAGAGCGATGAGGAGGATTTTCTTCATGGTCATTGGTTTCTTGGAGTTGGTCTCCCATTCAGTGTACGCGAGGGCGCGGCAATCGGTTCCGTGAAAATCGCGTTTGGGGCGCGGCCCCAGGGGTGCCGTCTGGCGGCGCAACGCCAGAACCTGTGAGTCGGCGCACATTGCCGCGGCCGCGGATTGCCGCCGGGATCGCAAGCTTCGGCAGGTGAACGGAATGAGCCCACTTTTTTGACGGGATGGAGGCTCACAGGATAGCCCAAAAGAGACGAGCGAAACGGTTTTTTCCCTGCGGGTCTTGCTTCCGAGGTGACCTTAACCAGCCTGGTGCGTCGAACGAGCGGAATCAGAGCGGTTCCAGAAAGTACGTGCCCTTTTAAGGGTGGTGAAATGTGGCGTTTTCTTGATGAAAACGTCACACAGGAACTTCGGTTCCGGGGTGCGGCAATTCTGGAACCGCTGTAACTGCCGACGGAGCCTTGCCCGGCGCTTCCGGGAGCCGTAAAATAGAGCAACGCAGGAGTATCCAAGGCAATGATGTTCAATAGCCGCCATTTTCTGTTTACAGCTCTCAGTTGCGGCCTGATTTCGGTCCCCGCTGTCGGTCTTCTCGGGCAACAGAGCGCCGCCCCCGCCCCCACGCAACAGGCCCAGCCGGCCGCCGGCCAGGGCTCGGGACAGGGACAGGAAGCCGATCCCATGAGGCGCCAGCTCAGTGACAAGGAGCGGTACAGGGCGCAGAAAGAGCTGCGGCGCGAGTTAAAAGGCCCCTACAAGACGTGGCTGAACGAAGAGGTTCCTTACATCATTTCCGATGATGAGCGGAAGGCTTTTATGAGCCTGGCCAACGATGAAGAGCGCGAGGCTTTCATCGAGAACTTCTGGCAGCGCCGCAACCCCAATCCCGATTCTCCCGAGAACGAGTTTCGCGAGGAGCACTACCGGCGCATCCAGTACGCCAACGACCACTTTGCGGCCGGCAAGCCCGGCTGGAAGACCGATCGCGGCCACATCTATATTGCCTGGGGGCCGGCCGACAGCATCGACTCCCACCCCTCGGGCGGCATGTATGAGCGGCCCATGGAAGAGGGCGGCGGCGAGACGTCGACATTCCCGTTTGAGGTGTGGCACTACCGCTATCTCGAGGGCATGGGCGAGAACATCGATTTTGAGTTTGTGGACACCTGCCAGTGCGGCGATTACCACTTTACCATCGACCGCAGTGAGAAAGACGCTCTCAAGTATGTTCCCGGCGCCGGCCTGACGCAGTGGGAAGAGATGAACAAGCAGGACAAGACCAACCGGTTCAAGGGCAACGGTATTGAGCAGTTGGGCACCGGCCCCATGGGTGATGCCAACCAGGGCAAGGAGTTCGACCGCATCGAGATGGCCGCCAAGGCCTTCGCGCCGCCGCCGGTCAAGTTCAAGGACCTTGAGAGTGACCTCGACGCATTCAACTCCTCGCACAAGCTGATGCAGGGCCCGGTGTTTAACTTCGACGTGCGCACCGACTTTGTGAAGGTGACCGACAGCATGGACCTGGTGCCGATCACCCTGCAGATTCGCAACCGCGACATCACCTTTGTGACCAAGGACGGCGTTTCAAAAGGCGTGGTGAACATCCTGGGCCGCGTGACCACCATCATGCACAAGACGGTGCAGACCTTCGAGGACACGGTGGAAGTGAACGAGCCCGCCGAGTTGCTGGAGAAGTCGCTCGACCACCGCTCGCTCTATTGGAAGGCGCTTCCACTTCCGCCCGGGCTCTACCGTCTCGATATCGCGATCAAGGACGTGAACAACGGCGATCACATCGGAATTTACGGGCAAAGCCTCAACGTTCCGGAGTTTCAGGACGAAAAGCTGGGGGCCTCATCGCTTATTCTCGCCGACCAGATGAATATCGTGTCGTCCCAGCAGATTGGAAACGGCAATTTCATCATCAGCAATATGTACGTCCGGCCACGGGTTTCAGAGAACTCGAAAACGCCCGTCAGCATCAAGCGCACCCAGTCCCTGAATTTCTGGCTGCAGTTTTATAATCTTGGCATCGACGAGGCAACCAAGAGTAATTCGGCGACGGTTACCTACCAGATTACCGATTCGACGGGCGCGGTGATTCTCGAGAAGCAATTGGAATCAAAGGATTTAGGGGCGCATAGCGACCAGTTGACAGTGGAAAAAACCCTGCCGATTGCCGGTCTGAGCCCCGGTAAGTATAAGGTGACGGTGAAAGTAAATGACGCAATTTCGAAACAAGAGATTGCGCAATCGGCACCTTTTATCGTCGAATAGGAACAATCCTGCGCAAGGTTCAACCGGACACGAGAATTCGGGGACCAGCGTGGTCGCACTTTCGAGGAAGATTGCCAGAGACGCGGCGGAGATACTGATCTGCAGATGAAATGCAGCACCTATTTCACCGGTTTCGCCGTGCTGATGGCTTTGGGTACCGCTTCGTTCTGTGGGGCGGCGACAGCTTCGGTGTCGGGATTGGTGCGGGATTCCTCAGGTGTGCCGCAGATCGGCGCTGAAGTGGAATTGCTGGGTCCCGACCTGAGCATCGTCGCCAGCGCGTACACCAACGGCGAAGGACGCTTTCTGATCTCGTCGCTGACGCCGGGGCGATACGTTCTGAAGGCCATGGGACCGTCGTTCCTGCCCTCGCAACGCGAGAATGTCAGAGTCCACGCGGCCACCATAGTCAACCTCACGCTTTACACCCTCTACGAAGTGATTCAATGGCTGCCCGCGCAACCGCGTTCCGGCGGCGCGCAAAAGGACGACTGGGCCTGGACGCTGCGCTCTGCGGCCAACCGGCCTTTGCTGCGCTGGCTTGAGGATGGACCGCTGATTGTGGATACGGAGGGCTCGGGCGCGCGGCCGAAACTGAAGGCGCGGATCATGGCGACGGGCCAGGCCGGCACCTTTGGCGAAAATGGTGAGCGCTTCTCAACGGCCGTCGAAGATACGCCGTCCAGCAGCCGCGAGCTGATGGCTCGCGTGGATTTCGCGCCGGACAGCGACGGCGGCATGGAATCGATGCTGGGCTTCCATCAGGATTTGGGATTTGCGGGCTCGGTGCAGTCCGTGGCGGCAGTGTCGCTCGCACCGGAAGTGGTGAGCGGCGGAAACGCGGGACTCGAAGAGGCAACCGTTCGCAGTTCGGAGTTGATGCACTTTGGCGAAGCGTTGGAGGCCGAGGTTGGTTCGAACGCCGTGGCCGGACGCTTGAAGGGAGCTTCGCCGAGCACGGTGACCGCGCTGCTGCCCTATGCGACGGTGGCGTGGCACGACGGCGATTCAACGGTGCGCTACCGCATGGCCACCATGGTGCCGGATCAGTTGGGCAGCACCAGCGAAGCCGCGGTATGGCTGCCCGCACTGGCCGAACGCAATGGCGCTCTCACCATCGCGCACGGGTCTCATCAGGAGATCGGCTGGGAACGCCAGACGGACGCTTCAGGCGTGTCTGTTCTCCTCTACGCCGACCACATCGAAAATCCGGTCCTGGAGGCGCAGGGCCACTTTGCTCCGGGCAAGGCTCCGGCCGCGGTGCTCTTCGATCGGATGAGCAACCTGATGCGTGCCGCCGGTCCGGCTTACGGCAGCCACGGTGTGCAGGCCAGCGTGGAGCGCCGGCTGCCCGGCGGAAGCCACGTGCGCTTCGGCTATGCCAGCGGCAATGCCTTGGTGATGCCGGCGCTGCCGCAAACCATGGCACTCTCTGAAGTGCTGGCGGCCGCGCGCTCGCGTCACGCGCAGACTTTCGCGATTTCACTCTCGGGCACGCTGAATGGCACCAGAACTCAATGGCGCGCCAGCTACACATGGCAGCCCGACGATGCCGTGACCGCAGTGGCGCCTTTTGCGCAGGAGATGGCTGAGCCTTACCTGAGTCTGCACTTCCGCCAGCCCATCCGGATCACCCGCGATGGTGCAGAGGGTCTGGAGGCGCTGATCGATATGAGAAACCTCCTTGCCGAGGGCTATCAGCCGTACATTCTGAGCGACGGCACGCTGATTCTCTTCGCGCAGGACCAGCGCAGCTTCCGCGCCGGACTTGCCTTCACCTTCTGACGTTCCCCAAGATAGGTAGCGCCGTTTTCCAAACCGGCTGCACCGGCGGCGTACATGCCGCAAGAGGCGATGTGCGGGTCTGGAGACCCGCACGACAGCCGGACTGGAGTCCGGCGCTACACTAGTGCTTCCATCCTGAATGAATGGGAGGACCATGATGAGACCTGCCAGGCTTTCACGCCGCGATGCGCTGAAATCCGGTTTCGCCGCTACGGCATTCGCTTCGCTGCCGGTGTTCGCGCACGGCGACACCAACGCTCCGCTGCGCAAGAACCGCATTCACCAGTCGGCCTGCCGCTGGTGCTACAAAGACATCGCTCTCGATCAGCTCTGCGCCTTCGCAGCCGGGATCGGCATGAAGGGCATCGATCTTTTGTCAGTCGACGATTGGGAGGTGCCGAAGCGTTATGGGCTCATCTGCACCATGGGGCAGGCAGGCGGCGGCACCATTTCCGATGCGCTCAACCGGCCCGAGCATCACGACGCCATCGAGGCTGCGTTTCGCACCAACATTCCGCTGGCGGCAAAGGCGGGCGTGCCCAACGTGATTACGTTTTCCGGCAATCGCCGCGGTATGAGCGACGACGAAGGCGCGCGCAACACCATCGCGGGCCTGAACCGCGTGAAAAAGATTGCCGAAGACAACGGCGTCACCGTCTGCATGGAGTTGCTGAACAGCAAGGTTAACCATCCCGATTACATGTGCGACCACACGGCGTGGGGCGTGCGCGTGATCGAGGAGGTGAACTCGCCCAACGTGAAACTGCTTTACGACATCTACCACATGCAGATCATGGAGGGCGATCTGATCGCGACCATCCGCGCCAACCTGCAGTGGATCGGCCACTTTCACACTGGCGGTGTGCCCGGCAGACACGAACTCGATAACACGCAGGAAGTACAATGGGACGGAGTTATGCGGGCCATTGCCGATGCAGGTTTCAAGGGCTACGTGGCGCACGAATTTGTTCCGGTGCGCGATCCGCTGAGCAGTTTGCGCGCCGCTGTGGATCTTTGCGACGTGTAGATTTTCCGTTTCATGCCCGCCCGACGTCAACGAAGCAATCGAGTGAACGAGCCATGAAGTCCCTCCTCCTCTCCGCATACAACCACCTGGAGATTGCGGAATTTCCTGCGCCTCAAGCGGGTCCGGGTGAGGTGCTTTTGCGCGTTGCTGCCTGCGGCATCTGCGGCAGCGATGTGCATGGCTACGACGGATCGTCGGGGCGGCGCATACCGCCCATCGTGATGGGTCATGAAGCCGCCGGAACTGTGGCATCGGTGGGCGCGGACGTCACGGGCTACGCCGTGGGCGATCGCGTGACCTTCGATTCAACGGTGTACTGCGGCGCGTGTGCGTGGTGCCAACGCGGCGATGTGAATCTTTGCGACAACCGGCAGGTGGTCGGCGTTTCCTGCGGCGACTACCGGCGTCATGGCGCGTTCGCCGAGTACGTCGCGGTGCCGCAGCGCATCCTTTACCACTTGCCGGAGAATCTTTCCTTCGAGGAAGCGGCGATGCTGGAGGCCACGTCGGTTGCCCTGCATGCGGTGCGCGTATCGCAAGTGAAGGGCGGGGAAACGGCGCTGGTGATTGGCGCGGGCATGATCGGCCTGCTGACAATGCAGGCGGCGCGTGCGCTGGGATGTGCGCGCGTGTTCATCGCCGACGTCGACGCTTCGCGGCTTGAGCTGGCGCGGCAGGTGGGTGCGGATGAAGTGCTGCATGCCTCCGGCGCGGAACTGGTTGCCGAGGTGCTCAAGCGAACCGAGGGCCGCGGCGTCGATCTGGCGTATGAGGCTGTGGGCAGGAATGAAACTGTGAATGCCGCCATCGAGTGTACGCAAAGAGGCGGCACGGTGACGCTGATCGGAAACATTCAGCCGGAGGTGGCGCTGCCGCTGCAAAAAGTTGTCACGCGGCAACTGCGATTGCAGGGCTCGTGCGCATCGGCGGGCGAATATCCGCAGGCCATCGAGTTGATCGCGAGCGGAAAGATCAAAGTTAAACCGCTGATTACTGCCGTCGCTCCGCTCGAAGAAGGTCCGCGCTGGTTTTCGCGGCTGCAAGCGCGCGAGCCGAATCTGATGAAGGTGATTCTGACGCCATGAACGCCCCAATGAATAAGTTGAGCGACAAACTTTTCGATCTGACTGGCTATGTGGCCATCGTTACCGGCACCAGCCGCGGACTGGGGCAATACTTTGCGCGCGCTCTGGCCAAGGCGGGGGCCGATCTTGTGCTCACCAGCCGCAAGCGCGAGACGCTTGCGGAATTTGCGGCGGAGATCGAGGCGCTGGGGCGGCGTGTGCTTGCACTTGATTTAGACGTGCGCGACGAGGAGAGCATCCGGCGCATGGCCGCAGATGCGGAAGCAGCCTTCGGGCAGATCGCCATCCTCGTCAACAATGCCGGCTGCAATATTCGCAAGCCTGCGCTGGAAGTGACGTGGGACAACTGGAACCAGATTCTCGAGACCAATCTGCGCGGCACGTTTTTTGTTTCTCAGGCCGTGGCGCGAAGCATGATTGCGCACGGCTACGGCCGCATTATCAACATCGGCTCGGTTACAAGTGTTTTTGGCTACGCGGGCCTCGCACCTTATGGCGCCAGCCGCGGCGGCGTGCGCCAGTTGACCATGAGCCTCGCCGACGACTGGGGCCAATTCGGTGTCACAGTGAACTGCCTCGCGCCCGGATGGTTCAAGACCGAGCAAAATAAAGCTCTCTACGAGAATCAGGAGTGGGTGGACTATCTCACCGATCGCATTCCCGTAAAGCGGCCGGGCGAGCCGCACGATCTGGATGGCGCCGTGGTCTTTCTCGCTTCCGAGGCGAGCCGCTACATAACGGGCCAGACGCTGCTGGTGGATGGGGGCATCTCGACAGGCGCGACGCGGGCCACAGTGGCGGCGCCAAAACAATCGTGAGGGCAATGCGCGCTTTCTGCGTTTGAATGTTTACATCAGGAAGGATTTCAATGAAAGCTTTCAGGTCATTCTCTGCCGCAATTCTTTGCCTGGTTTGCACGGCCGGCTCTTCCGCGCGGGCGCAGGCACCGGCCGCTTCACAGCCCGCGGTGGCTCTACCGGCCGACACATTGCTGCGCGGATTCGTCGATCCGCCCAATGAGGCGCGGCCGCGCGTGTGGTGGCACTGGATGAACGGCAACATTTCCGCCGAAGGCATCAAGCTGGATCTGGATTGGATGCATCGCGTGGGCGTGGGCGGCGTGACCATATTCGAGGGCGCCATCAATACGCCGCAGGTGGTGCCGCACCGCCTGATTTATATGACGCCGGAGTGGAAGCAGGCATTCAGTACGGCTGTGACAACCGCGCGCAGCTTGAATATGGAAGTGGCCATCGCGAGCTCGCCGGGATGGAGCGAGACCGGCGGGCCGTGGGTGCCCGCATCGCAGGGCATGAAGAAGATGGTGTGGTCGGCGACGCGCGTGGAGGGCGGCAAGGCGTTCGCCGGCAAGCTTGCGCATCCGCCGCAGGTGGACGGGACGTTTCAGAATTTTCAGGTGCCGGGGCGGCGCGCGCCCGACGGCACCGTGACCACGCCGCCGGAGTTTTACACGGACGTTGCGGTGATCGCGTACAGGATTCCCGACGGCGACAAAACGCAGCAGGAGCTCGACCCCAAGGTGACGGCGAGCGCCGGAACGCCGAATGTGGCCGCGCTCTCTGACGGCGATGTGAGCACGGTAGCGCTCGAACTGCCGGCCAGTGCGCAGGGCAACGAACCGTGGGTCGAGTTCGACTACGGCCATCCGCAGGCGATACAGGCCGTCACGCTGGCAAGCCTTAACGACTTCATCAGCGTCTTCGATCACGAGAGCCCGGCGATTCCTGTGCGCCTTGAGGCGAGTGACGACGGCCAGAGCTTCCGCAAGATCGCGGACATTCCTTTCAGCAGCCTGGTGCAACGCACGGTTTCGTTCGATGCCGTGACCGCGCGCTATTTCCGCGTCGTCTATCCTGCGCAGCCGGCCGGCGTTGTGGAGCACGATCACAAAATCACCGAGTTGGTGCTTGCGAGCGGCGCGCGCGTGAATGAATTTGAAAAGCGCGCGGGTTATGCCAACGCGCGCGACTTCTATGCGATCGCCGATCCCAAGGTGGCGCCGGAGTTTATTGTGCCGCAGGCGGATGTGATCGACCTGACAGGAAAAATGCAGCCGGATGGCACGCTCGACTGGACGCCGCCCGCTGGTACGTGGACGATTCTGCGCATCGGGTCTTCGCTGACGGGGCATGAGAACGGTCCCGCTCCCGCCGAAGCTACTGGCCTCGAAGTCGACAAGCTCAATCGCGAGTATGTGAAGAATTATGTCGACGGCTATTTGAAGATGTATGCCGACACCGTGGGCTCGGAGAGCTTGGGCCCGAACGGCATCTCGTGGCTGCTGACGGACAGCATCGAGGTGGGGCCGCAGAACTGGACCGATCATATTCTTGAAGAGTTCCAGCAGCGGCGCGGATACGATCCACATCCATGGCTACCAGCGCTGACCGGCGTCGTTATCAAGAGCACTGCGGACACGGATCGCTTCCTGTGGGACTTCAGGCGCACCATCGGCCAGCTGCTTGCTGAGAATCACTACGGCGAAATCGCCGAGGACCTGCACGCGCACGGCATGAAGTATTACAGCGAAGCGCTCGAATCGCATCGGCCCTCGCTCGGCGACGACATGGAAATGCGCAGCAAGGCCGACGTTCCCATGGGCGCGATGTGGACCTGGTCCGGCGAGCCGGGGCCGCATATCGATTTCTTCTCCGACCTCCGCGGCGCTGCGTCTATCGCGCACATCTACGGCCAGAACATTGTGGGCGCGGAGTCGATGACGTCGCGAGGGCCGGCGTGGTCGTTCTCGCCAAACAGTTTGAAAAAAGTGGCCGACCTTGAGTTTGCGCTGGGCGTGAATCGCTTCGAGATTCATGAGTCTGCGCACCAGCCCGTGGCCGACATGGCGCCGGGTCTCACGCTGGGGCCCTACGGTGTCTGGTTCAATCGCAACGACACCTGGGCCCATGACGCGGAGCCGTGGATCACGTACCTCGCGCGCTGTTCCTACTTGCTGCAGCAGGGACATTTCTCCGCCGATGTGGCGTACTTCTACGGCGAAGAGGGCCCGCTGACCGCAGTGTTCGGATGGAAGGCGATGAGCGATGCGCCGGACGGCTACGCCTTCGATTTTGTGAACAGCGACGTGGTGCTGCATGAGCTGAGCTTCAAAGATGGGCGGCTTGTGACGCCGGGCGGAACGAGTTATCGCATTCTTTATCTCGGCGGTCGCAGCCAGCGCATGACGTTGCCGGTGCTGCGGCAGTTGAAAAGCCTGATTGCGCAGGGCGCGGTGGTGGTGGGCAATCGGCCCACGGATTCGCCAAGCCTCGCCGACGACGAAGCGGAGTTTCAGCGCATTGCGGATCAGCTTTGGGGACGGAAGGCTGTGCCGAATCACGGCATGGTGCGCGTGGGCAAGGGAAGAGTGTACGCGGGCGCGAGCGCGAATGAGGTGCTGGCTGCGCTCGGCGTGGCGCGCGACTTTGAATACAGCAAGCCCGAGCCCGATGCGAACTTGATGTTCGTGCATCGCAAGCTCGCCGATGGCGAGGTTTATTTTGTCGACAACCGCAACGACCGTGCGGAGAGCGTAAACGCGATCTTCCGCGTGGACGGAAAAGCGCCCGAATTGTGGGATGCGGCGAGCGGCCAGTCGCAGCCGGCCTCGTATTCCATCGCCGATAGCCGCACGACGGTCCCGCTGCATCTCGAGCCTTACGGGACCACGTTCGTGGTATTTCGTGAGGCGGCCAAGACGGCTACACGTACCTTGCCCAAAGAGAAGGAAACGGTGGTATCGGGAGACGATGATTCGCTCAACAAAAATTGGGCTGTCAACTTCGAACCCAACCGCGGCGCTCCGGAGACCGCGCAGTTCGGCCGGCTGATTTCGTGGAGCGAGTCGGCGGATATGGGCGTGAAGTATTTCTCCGGTTCGGCCACGTACACAAAGACGATCGTGGTTCCGGCGAGCGCATTTTCGCCGGGCGCGCATCTGTGGCTCGACCTGGGCGATGTGGCGAACATCGCCGACGTCGCAGTGAACGGCAAGTATCAGGGAATCGTGTGGAAGGCGCCGTTCCGGGTCGACGTGACCCAGGCGCTGGTGCCGGGCGGCAATCAGATTGTGGTGCAGGTGACGAATCTGTGGGTGAATCGCATGATCGGCGACCAGCAGCCCTGGGCGCTGAAGAAATATGCCTTCGCCGATTTCACGCCGTACAAAGTCGATTCGCCGCTGCTGCCGTCTGGGCTGCTGGGGCCGGTGTGGCTATTGTCGGTGTCGGCACCATAAGATTCTTTTGTAGGTGACCTTTCGCGTCCACCGCTGATGGGAGATCTCATGAATGATTCACATCGGAGATTCGATTGGCTCAAATTTATCACCATTCAGGCAGCGGTCACCGCCATGGCCGCTTTCTGGATTGTTGATAGAGCGCGCGGGACGAGCACTGTCGGATTCCTTTTGCTTGTGGTCGCCTTCCTCACCTTGACGACATGGAACTATGTGGGAAGCCGTCCCCCGAGAGCGCGCCGCAAATGACCTGGGGTTGCTCAATACGGCGCTCTAAATCTCGTGCTCAGTGCCGGCTGAAATAACACTTGCATTTTGCAAGGGAAATCGGAAAAAATCGGACTGCGGCTTTTTCCCTGGCTTTGGCCGGCCGCGCAGTCGAGTGAACTCGGGAGGTCACCATGAGCAGTGTGCGGGTGCTGGTGGGAACGCGTAAGGGTGCGTTCGTTCTCACCTCTGACGGCAAGCGAAAAGACTGGCAGGTGAGCGGGCCATTCTTCGCGGGCTGGGAGATCTACCACATGAAAGGTTCCGAAGCCGATCCCAACCGCATCTACGTTTCGCAGACGAGCGGGTGGTTCGGGCAACTCATCCAGCGCTCCGACGATGGCGGCAAAACCTGGCATCAGCCCGGCCTCAAGCCCGGCGAGTCCGAGATGCCCTGCTTTCCGGACAAGGCGCCCAACCGCTTCCTCTACGACACCTCCAGCGAAACCGGCAAGCCGCTGACCACGCACCAGTGGTACGACGGCACGCAGCATCCGTGGGAGTTCAAGCGCGTGTGGCATATTGAACCCTCATTCAGCGATCCCGACACGGTGTACGCGGGCGTTGAAGATGCGGCGCTTTTCCGCTCGACCGACGGCGGCGAGAGCTGGCAGGAGCTTTCGGGCCTGCGCGGCCATGGCACCGGTGCGCAGTGGACGCCGGGCGCGGGCGGCATGGGACTGCACACCATCATCCTCGATGCGACGAACGAGAAGCGCATTTACATCGCCATCTCGGCTGCGGGTACGTTCCGCAGCGACGACGGCGGGCAGTCGTGGAGGCCGATCAACAAGGGGCTGCGCTCGCCCTATATGCCGGACGAGGATGCAGAAGTAGGCCACTGCGTGCATCACGTGGCCATGCACCGCGCGCGGCCCGATGTGCTCTTCATGCAGAAACACTGGGACGTGATGCGCAGCGACGATGCCGGCGAAAACTGGCACGAGGTGAGCGGCAACCTGCCCACCGATTTCGGCTTCGTCATCGACGTGCACGCGCACGAGCCGGAGACGCTCTACGTGGTGCCCATCAAGAGCGACTCCGAGCATTTTCCGATCGATGGAAAACTGCGCGTCTACCGCAGCCGGACAGGCGGAAATGAGTGGGAGCCGCTGGCCAAGGGGCTGCCCGAAAAGGATTGCTACGTGAATGTGCTGCGCGACGCCATGGCCGTGGACAGGCTGGATGAGTGCGGAGTCTACTTCGGCACCACCGGCGGGCAGGTGTACGCTTCGGCCGATGCGGGCGACAGTTGGGCGCCGATTGTGCGCGATCTGCCGGCGGTGCTCTCGGTGGAAGTGCAGACGATGAATTAGGGACTGAGGGACTGAGGGACTAAGGGACTAAGGGACTAAGGGACTGAGGCTCGCGTGGAGAGTGGCTTGAATCAGCCAGACAGCGCAGGTGCGGCGCAAGTGCGGGTGGTGCTGCCGTACCATCTGCGTAATCTGGCGCTTGTCGAAGGCGACGTGCTGCTGGCAGTGACGGCGCCGGTGACGTTGCGCGCGGTGCTCGATGCGCTGGAAGCGCGCTATCCCATGCTGCGCGGAACGATTCGGGATTATGGCAGCGGCCAGCGCCGCGCTTTTTTGCGTTTCTTTGCCTGTGAAGAGGATTGGTCGCTCGCGTCGCCCGACGCGGAACTACCCGAAGCGGTTGCAACCGGCAAAGAGCCGCTGCTGATCATTGGCGCCATTGCCGGGGGGTGAAAGAGCAGGGAATAGGGAGTAGCCAATAGGGAATAGCAGGCTACTGCACTTCGTTGCTAAAAGCTGAAGACTCGTCTCTTGCTTTGCGCTGCCGTGACGCGTATGGTGCTTCTTTGCGTGAAACTGCATGCACGCAGCATGAGGAAGTGAATGACCTGGACTCCGCGTTTTCTTCGTCCGGCTCCGCACATTGCCAGAGTTTCCGCCGAGCAGGCGCAGAAGATCTATCCGAAGCTACGCTGGCAGATTCTCGAATCCACGTTTATCGGCTACGCCGCGTTTTACCTGGTCCGCAACAACCTGCCCGTGGTTTCCAAAGAGATGGGACAGGCGCTGGTTTTGAGCAAAGACCAGATCGGCGACATGCTGGCCCTGATGGTTGCGGTCTACGGACTGGGCCGGTTTGTGATGGGCTCGCTCTCGGACCGCAGCAACCCGCGCTACTTTATGGCGCTGGGCCTGCTTGCGACGGCCGCGTGCAATTTCGCCTTCGCCGCCGTGCATAGTTATCCGGCGCACCTGGCGCTGTGGGGACTGAACGGCCTTGCGCAAAGCATGGGATGGGCGCCGTGCGGACGCTCGCTCAGCCACTGGTACAGCGTGCGCGAGCGGGGCACGATCTTTGGCGTGTGGAACCTGGCGCAAAATGTGGGCGGCGGCTTGATCGGGGTGATTGCCGCGTATTCTGCGGAGTGGTTCGGCTGGCGCTCGGCGTTTTATGTGCCAGGAATCCTCGCAACTATTTGCGCGATCTATCTCATGCTGCGCTTGCGCGACACGCCGCAATCTGTAGGCCTGCCGCCCATCGAAGAGTACTTGCACGATTATCCCGACGGCCGAAAGAGCGCCGGCGCGCACGAGAAAGAACTGGGCACGCGCGAGCTGCTGGTCGACTACATCCTTAAGAATCGCAACCTATGGCTCATCGCCGGCGCCAACTTCTTCGTCTACATCGCGCGCTACGCCATGCTCGACTGGGGGCCGACGTTTCTGAAAGAAGTGAAGCACGCGAGCCTGGGCCAAGGCGGTATCGGCACGGCGACGCTGGAATTTTCCGCGATGGCAAGCACCGTGCTCGCCGGATGGCTTTCCGACAAGATCGGCGGACGCCGCGGCATGATCTGCGTGGTGTGCATGATTCCCGCGTTTCTCGCATTCGTCGGCATTCTCTATAGTCCCGACAACAAGCTGTGGCTCGATCTTGCGCTCTTCGGCGTGATTGGATTTTTCGTCTATCCGGCGCAGATGCTGCTGGGCATTTGCGCGCTCGATGTGACATCGAAGAAGGCCGTGGGCACGGCCAACGGTTTGCTGTCGATTCTTGGTTCGCTCGGCCGCGTGGCCGAATCGAAGGGCATTGGCGCGCTGGCGCAGCACTACGGCTGGAACGCGGCGCTCTACGGAATTCTGATTGCGGTGCTGGTGGGCATCGTGCTCATGTCGTTCCTGTGGAACCTGACGCCGAAGTCGGGCGAGGCGCGGCTGCAGGCGAGCCAGTGAGTTAGGCGTAACCTTTTAGTGTTCTTCTTTCCCCGGCCTTAGCATCAGGTCGCGGATGGCTTCGCGGGGGTCTTTGCCTTCGTCCAGGATCAGTTCCATCTGTTCGGTGATGGGCATCTCCACTCCATGCTTGCGGGCGAGGCCTAGAGCGGCGCGCGAAGTCAGCACGCCTTCGGCTACCTTGCCGCCGAGTGACTCCAGAATCTCAGGCAGTTGGCGGCCCTGGCCGAGCGCCTGGCCGACACTGCGGTTGCGGCTCAGACTGCCGGTGCAGGTGAGCACAAGATCGCCTATGCCGGAGAGGCCGGCGAGGGTTTCGCGGCGTGCGCCGCAGGCCGTGGCGAGGCGCGTGATCTCCGCGATGCCGCGGGTGATGAGTGCGGCCGTCGAGTTATGGCCGAGTCCCGCGCCGGCGGCGACGCCGGCGGCGATGGCGATGACATTCTTGAGCGCGCCGCCGAGTTCGACGCCGATAACATCTGTCGACGTGTAGAGGCGGAGGGTTTCCGAGGAGAATTCCTGCTGGATGAGCGCCGCGATTTGCGGGTCGCTGAAGGCCACGGTCACAGCGGTGGGTTGGCCCTGTGCAACTTCAAGCGCGAAGCTCGGTCCGGAGAGCGCGCCGATCGAGAGCAGGAGACCGGCCGGCTCGAGGGTTGCGGAAAGGACTTGAGTCATGCGAGAGAGTGTGCGGTCCTCAAGGCCCTTGGTGGCGCTGACGACGAACTGGCCCGCGCGCAGATGCGTGCGGATGCGGAGCAGCGTGGGACGGAGAAACTCCGAAGGGATGACGGAGACCAAAATATCGGCGGCAGTGATAGCGTCGCTTTCGCCGGTTATGGCGAGGTCCGCCGGGAGAGGGATTCCGGGAAGAAACTGCGTATTTTCGCGGGCGCCGATGATTTGCTGCGCGAGCTCGGGGCTGTGCGCCCAGAGCGCGACCTGGTGGCCGCCGCGGCGGTAGAGCGAGAGCGCGATAGCGGTTCCCCATGCGCCGGAACCGAGCACGGTAATGCGGCTCATGCAGGCTTTTTCGCTCCGAAGCGGGCTTCAGTGCCGTTGAACAGGCGGCGGATGTTCTGGTGGTGTTTGACGACAATGAGCAGAGCGATGAAGCACTCGACCGCATAGAAGACGGGCGGGTTCGGGCCGGGCGGGAAAAACCATGCGAAGACTATGAACGAGAAGGCCGCGACGATGGAGCCCACCGAAACGTAGCGGCTGAGCGCGAACACTACGGCAAAGACGCCGATGGCGGCCAGCGCGGCCCAGGGTGAAGCGACCAGAAAGACGCCGAAGGCGGTGGCCACGCCTTTGCCGCCACGGAAATGCAGCCAGCAGGTGAACATGTGTCCGAGCACGGCGAATAGAGCTGCGAGCGCCTGCGCGTCGCGCGTCGCAATGGCGGGCATGAGCCACGCGCCGAGCGCTCCGCCGAGCCAGACCGCCGCGCTGCCTTTAAGCACATCGAGAAGAAACGTAACCGCGCCCAGGCCTTTACCGCCGAAACGCAGCACGTTGGTAGCGCCAATGTTGCCGCTGCCTACGGAGCGGATGTCCTGGCGGCGGAAGATGCGCACCAGGAGATATCCAACGGGGATGGACCCGAGAAAGTATGCGGCAACCGCGATGGCAATGCAGGCGAGGATCACGACGAAAGTGAGTTTAGCAGGTGAGGGTGTAGTGGAGGAGTGTGAGTGTGAAGTGTGAGTGTGACGCGCGGCCTTTGATGGTTTGCGATGCGCTTCAATAGAGCGCGTTGCGGGCGGAGCGGACTTCGGCGGCGAGAACCTGGAGGATCTTGAATGCCAGCGGCGGGTTTGATTCCATCAGGGTGGTGAATTCCGAGCGGCCGAGAAAGCTGACCTGCGCTCCGGCGCGCGCAACTGCCGTGAGCGAGTAGGGCTGATTGCTGATGAGCCCGGGAAGGCCGAGGATGGAGCCGTCTCTCGCCTGGACCGAGAGGATAGTCCGGCCGTCTTGCGAGGTCATGCTAAGCGTTGCTTCGCCCTCGTGGAGGATGTAGAGACCCACGGCGGGATCGTCCTGTTGAAAGAGGATGCGGTCGGTGTCGCAGACGATGGGGGTGGCGTGCTCACTGAGCGCGCGGATCAGCTCCGGGTCGGCGAGAAACGCAGCGGGGTCAAGTTGCACGTGGGACCTTTCTTGGTAGATAGAGGACTTCATAGACAGGCTCCTCTGCGGGAGCGATGGCCCCATCATTTCATCGACTTGGAGACGCATTCTGTGACGCGCATCACGTTTTTAGGTGACGAGTCCCAATTCTCCAGAAGAATGAGTGATTTATCTCACTTGAA
The DNA here is from genome assembly GCA_031296305.1 of Occallatibacter sp. Classification (GTDB taxonomy): domain Bacteria; phylum Acidobacteriota; class Terriglobia; order Terriglobales; family Acidobacteriaceae; genus Telmatobacter. The sequence goes on from JARLFZ010000029.1 coordinate 35,643, forward strand.
TTAGAGCTATCGGGTGTGAAGCTGGCTCCCGGCGGAACTCGGCGTGGAACTGTGGCATTCGTGAGTCCTGGGTGGCCTTCAGGGTTTGCCGGCTCGATTAGAGTAGAGATTGTCGCCTATGGCCGGAGTCCTCAGCAAAATTCGCACCACGCTCGAAATGATCAAGTGGGAGCACTCGATCTTTGCGCTGCCCTTTGCGCTGACGGCGATGCTGCTTGCGGCGGGTGGGCTGCCGGGCTGGCGTACGGTGGCGTGGATCGTAGTGGCCATGGTGGCGGCGCGGTCGGCGGCGATGGCGTTTAATCGCTGGGCCGATGCGGACCTTGACGCTGAAAATCCTCGCACGAGGAATAGGGCGATTCCGGCAGGGCTGCTGACGCGGAAGTTTGTGCTGGGCTTTATCTCGGCGGCGGTGCTGGTATTTTTTGTGGCTGCGGCGGAACTGAACCGGCTCACGCTGGAACTTGCGCCGCTGGCGCTGGCCGTTCTGCTGGGCTACAGCTACCTGAAGCGATTCACGCGCTGGTCGCACCTGGGACTGGGACTGGCGTTGGGGCTGGCGCCGGCGGCGGCGTGGATTGCCGTGCGCGGCAGCCTCGATCCACGCATTCTGGTGTTGACCGCAGCGGTAACGCTATGGGCCGGCGGGTTCGACGTGCTCTACGCCTGCCAGGACTTCGAACACGACCGCGCCGCCGGGCTGCATAGCCTGCCGCAGGCGGTGGGAATTCCTATGGCGTTCGGCGCTGCCCGCGTGCTGCACGTGGCCGCGCTGGGGGCGCTGGCGTGGTTTGCATGGCTCTTCCACTTTGGACTTGCGGGCTGGCTTGGCATCGCCGCCGTGGGTCTGTTGCTGGCTTATGAACACGCTATCGTTTCGCCCCGCGACCTGCGCCGGTTGAATGCCGCATTCTTCACCATGAACGGCGTGATCGCGATGGTGTTTCTGGCGTTTGTGTCGGCGGATTTGTGGCTCCGCCACGGAGAGCACTTCACACGCTGATGACAGGGACGGGGCTATCGCGCACCATGGCGTAGGTCAGGTCGCGCAGGCGGCCCTGGGAGCCGGGCCGCGGGCTTCTGCCGATGATCAGCGCATCGGCGTCCGACTGTTGGATGGCCGCAACCAGGGCGGCCCTCGGTGGTCCGGCGGTGATACGGACCTTCGCCTGGCAACCGACTTTTCTCTGCAAGGCATCGATGCGCTCGCACGCCTCTTGCTTCTCCGCGGTTTGAATCTGCTCTTCCAGGTCAAGCCGCACCGGCAGTCTGGGGTCAGAGCCCTGAATGGCGTGAATGATGCGAAGGTTGGCGCTAGCCTCCTGCGACGCATGGTGCGCGTAGCGGAGCACGCGTTCCGAGTCCTTGCTCAGGGCAATGGCGCAGAGCCATTCGCGATGTTCCATGGGCCGCGGCGCGACCTTTATGGCATGAAGGCTGGTCGCGACCGGACAGTCCGCTGCGTCGAGCACCTTGGCTGTAGTCGAGCCCAGAAGCATGCGCCGGAAGACTCCGGCATGCGTCGGCATCATGATCAGATCGAAGCCACGATGCGCGGCCTTTACGATTTCGCGCGCCGGATCGCCAGCCACGAGGATCCTGGGATGCTGCGCCACGGGGAATTCTTTAGCGAGAAAGGCATGGAGTTTGTTGCGGCCGATCTCCTCATGTTCTTCTGCAATCTCTCCGGGGGCGCGAACGTACTGCTCCAGACCGTTATTGCTGAAAGGCTGGAAGACATGAATCAGTGAAACACGTGCGCCCAGCAACGCTGCCGCCCGTTTCACATACGGACCCATGGCGATGGAGGACGGAGAAAAATCGACGGGAAACAGAATGTTTGTAATGAGCCCCATACTTTCCTCCGGGGACCGCATAGAATTCTAACTCTTCAGATTCATCGGGCTGCGAAACGGCTCGGAATTCGCGGAAGAATACCGCAGGTCGCAGCGCCGAGAAAAGCACGGGCGACGCGCGGTTGTTATCATTTGCGCATGAAGAAGCGTCATCTTTTGCTTGCCAGTCTTGCCGTCTCGTCCGCATTTTGCGGAGGGTCCGGAGTTTTGTCCCAGACGACACCAGCGACGCCAACTGCGATCAACCAGGTTCCGTTTGTGGGCTGCGCCTCGGACGGGCAGACGGGACCGCAAGCAGCGCCCGCTGGAAAGAGCAAAGCGGTGGCGATTCCCGCTGCCGCGGCGCTTCGGCTCGCTTACTACAAAGCGCAGTATGGGCCGGGAGTTCTGGCGCCGCGGGGTTGGCACTGCTTTTCAATCTACGGTTCAAACGGCGCCAACTTGTTCGTGAGCCCGGATGCTATCGATGCGAAGGCGCTGTTTTCACCGGATTGGAAGGGATTTGCGGGGCAGGTCATCGAGATTTCTATCTCCTCCGGCGGCACGTCGGGAAGGTTCGAAGTCGCCAAGGTGATTGCGCGCGTGTTCCCGGCGTACAAGCAATTCGCACAGAACGTCATTGCCGAGGGGATCGAACCGGTCAGCGATTTTCCGTTTGGCCCTTATGCGAAAGACAAGGTGACTTATCGCGGCACGAATACTGTCGAGTTTGAGACGCCTGCGAACACGGCAGGGCTGGGGACGGATTCGCGGCTGCTGCCAAATACGAGCCCGATCGAGGGCGTCGCGATAATTACCGGCACGGATACGGACCTGGTTCAGCTTTCGGCGCGGGTTTCGGCAAAGGGCCGCGATCTGATTCCGCTCATCGTGAAGCAGGTGGAGAGCGAGGCCGCGGCAGCGAGCGCTCAGTAGCCCGGGACATTCGCATAACAAGGTAGTGTGGCGATGAAATGTGCGGGCGTGGACGCCCGCACGACAGCCGGTCTGGAGACCGGCGCTACGAGCCGCCGCGTGCTCCTGCCTGTGGTATGTTGCGAAAGGGAATTACGCAAGCTTACAGCGGGGAACCACATCATGAAAGTTGCCATTCAAGGAGAGCCCGGCGCGTTCAGCCACGAAGCGGCGCTGAAGCTGGTGGCCGGCGCGGAGATTGTGCCGTGCGCGCTCTCGGCCGAGGTATTTGCGGCGCTGGATGCGGGCACGGTCGATGCGGCCGTGATTCCCATTGAGAACTCGCTCGCCGGATCAGTCCTTGAACATTTTGACCTGCTGCTGAAGCACAACGTGAAGGTGGTGGAGGAGACGCTGGTGCGCATCCGGCACAACCTGATCGCGATGCCTGGCGTTTCTGCCGGCGAAATTGAGCGCGTTCTTTCGCATCCGGTGGCGCTGGCGCAGTGCCGGCGATTTTTGGCTGCGCACCCCGTGATGAAGGCCATGGCTTTTTACGACACTGCGGGCAGTGTGAAGCAACTGATGGAAGCCGGCGAGCGGAATGTGGCGGCCATCGCGAGCGAGGCGGCGGCTGCGATCTATGGCGCGGAGATTCTGGAGCGCGACATTGAAGACGACCCGGAGAACTACACGCGGTTCTTCCTGGTGCGGAGGGCCGGCGAGGCCCAAACCGCGCGGGAATTGTCCGATTCAGAAGCCAACAAAATGAGCATCGCGTTTACGCTGGAGAACCGGCCGGGGTCGCTGGTGGCGGCGCTGAGCGCGTTAGGCGCGATGGGCACCAACCTGACCAAGATCGAGTCGCGGCCGGTGCATGGCAAGCCGTGGGAGTACATTTTCTACGTCGACTGCCAGATTGGGTCGAGCGCGGAGGGAACGCGCGCGCTGGAAGCGCTCGATGCGCATTGCGGCATGGTGAAGGAACTGGGACGTTATCGCGAAGCGCGGAGCGCTTGAAGCGTGAATCGCGTACCGGGAGTAGTGAGAAGGGAAAATCGAAGGCTACGTTTATCAGCAAGATCCCTCAGGGGCTAAAGCCCTTGCTCATTTTGCTGCGTTTTCGGCACGAGTAAACTCGTGCCCTTTCAAAACAGCGAGTCTCTTCGCCGCGTTTGAGGCCCGAAGCCCGGATACAACAGGTTTTTCCCAACGCTCAGGGCAAAAAAGGGACCGGTCATGGCCGATCCCCTTTTTTAATTTCTGATCCCTGTTTTCCCGGTGCCTTGTTCCCTGCTTTTAGAAGTGGTAGGCCACGCCGATGGTCGGAGCGGAGATCCAATACCAGCGATTGGTGGCGAATTGAGAATCACCGAATGTGGGCACCTTGGTGATAAATCCGCGATATTCCAGGCGGACGTCGAAGCTGGGGCTGACCTCGTAAGCGACGCCGGCTCCCGCGAGCCCGCCCACTTCAGTCTGCTGTTTGGCGTCAAGGGTCGTGGTGCCCCCATTGACAATGGGCAGGAAGATGAGCCCCGCTGGACCGGCTTCCACGAATGGATTCAAGTTCTTGAAGACAAAGGATTTCACGAACGCGCCCGAAATTTCCTGGGTGCGCGTCAGGATCTTGTAGTGGTTGGGGTTGACGTAATATCCGATGCTGTTCTGGTAGGTAATGCCGTAGTTGGCTTCCAACGCGGTTGACGGTGTGAGCATAAAACGGTAGCTGACCAACGCGCCGTAAGCCGGGGTGGAGTTCACCTCCACGGTGGTGGAAGAACTCATGAACGGCTCAATCAGCGCAAATCCACTCAAGCTGATGTCCTGGCGGCTTTCCTGGGCGCGGCCCATGGCCACGCATGCGGCCAGCAAAGCGACTAAAAAGGCGATCTTCTTCATTCGATCCTGATCCTCACGACTTCACAACGTATTGTCCCGTGCGGGCAGCAGCTACGAGCCCCAAGATTTCCACGCACTGGTCCGGTGTCCCGAAGAATGCCTCCGGGTCCCGCTCCCAGAATTGTAAATGGCCGGGGCGGGTTGGAGCGCATCCCACGATTTCCACGGGGGTAATGGCGACATCTGATGCTTAGACGGAGGAGATAGGGAATAGGGAGTAGCCAATAGGGAGTAGGAAGCGAGGGATTGAATGCGAGGCAGCGGAGGGTTGCAATTCGTAGAACGTGGTTGGCCTTCTACTCCCTATTGGCTACTCCCTATTCCCTGGCTTTACCCAGCTCTTTCCACGTGGTAGAAGAATGGCGGTCCCTGCTTATCGGCGAGGTCTTTGAGCGTGCCCAGGAAGGCCTTGGCGGCGTAAGAGAGCGTGGCCTGACGCCGGCTGGCGAGGCGCAAGACGCGGCGCACTTCCAGCTCGTCGACAGGGATACGGACCAGGTCGCCGATCTCGAGTTCGCGAGCCACCGTGAGATGGGGCACAAGCGCCACGCCATTGCCCATGGCCACAAAGCGCTTGATGGCCTCAATAGTCGGCAGTTCAATGCTCATGTTGAGCGGCGTGCGATGGCGCTGGAAGGCCTCAATCACTTTGCGGCGCAGCGGCGAGGCGACGTTGTGGGCGATGAAAGTTTCGTTGCCCAGGTCGC
>JARLFZ010000030.1 GCA_031296305.1 Occallatibacter sp.
TACCAACGCATGGCGCGCGATCTGGGCGCGCAGGTGGTTACGCTGACGGACCGAAATGTTTCTGATGCGCTGATCCGGTTTGCGCAGCAGGAGAACATCAGCCACGTAGTGTTCGGGCAATCGGCGCGCTCGCGTTGGGACATTATTTGGGGCGGGTCGGTGCTGAACCGGTTTCTGTCGGAGGTGCGCGACGTGACGGTGCAGGTGGTGCCGATGGCGAAGCCGGTCAAACGGGGGTAGAAACAGGGACTAAGGGACATAGGGACTAGGGACTAAGGGAGCAAGCAACTCTCCCTTTGCACCTCGGTCCCCCGGTCCCTGCTATTCGCAGAAGACGCGGACTTTGGCCTTTTCCTCTTTGGCATCGACGTCGACTGTCAGATCTTCCAGATGGTCGATGAGCTCCTCGAGATTCTCCGGCTTAATTTGCGACAGGGTAAGCGGAACACCATGCTTACTCAGCGTTGCGTCCAACTGGTCGTGCGCCTGCTTGGGGATGAGGCTGGCGAGACGCACCCCGGCGCGGAGCAATTGCATCGGCACGCGCACGTTGACGGTGGTCGGCTCACCTTTTTCATTCGCCTCGACAAGGACGCGCAGATACTTGGCGCGGGTCTTCACAGTGGATTCGGCTGAGGAATCGGAGACTGGGATTTTGCCGGTGAATGTACCTGCGGTTGCGAAGGTGCCGGGCTCGAGAGCGGCCAACAGCTGCTCGGCCTCATCGGCGGTGATCTTGCCTGCGGCTAACATTTCCAGGATTTGACGGCGATTCTCGTTCATGGGGGTTCTCCTTCGAGGATGATTTCTCCTGATCTGTGCGGGCCTGGAGGCCCGCACTACAGCCGGTCAGGAGACCGGCGGTACAGTTCGTTACAGAATGCGCACCAGGACTTTGCTGTCGTGCGCGCTGACGTGGACATGGGTTCCGGGCAAATTGCAAAGAATCGACCAGAAGACCGCGATGGCGCGCCACGGGTTTATGCGGCCAGCAATACAAAGACCAAGAATCACGATCAAGATAAGCGGCGAGAGCAGAATGACGGGAATCCAGAGCAGAAAGAGCGGCAGCCACAGGCGCGGCATGTGGAAGTGCGTCGCTTCAACTTGCAGGATGGCGAAACTTGGAATCACTTGAGAGCCTCCAATGCGCGGATGGCTTCGGCGGGGGTGATTTCGCCTTTCTGGAGCCGATCCAAAAGGTCGGTGCGAATCTCAGGGCGCGTGGGGGATGGATTGGTCTCGACAAACTCCAACTGGCTGGAGATGCGGTTGAGGCGCGCCTTGATAGTGGGGTAGCTGACGCCAAAGGTCTGCTCCATCTCCTTGATGGTGCCGTGGCAACGGAGAAAGGCGATGACGAAGACCTGGTCTTCAAGGCTGAGCCGGGCGAGTTCGGGCAAGGTGAATTGGCCTTCGACGGCGATCTGTTTCGCGGGCATGCGGACGCGTTCGATGACCAGCGGCGATCCCTGGGCGATGCGGAGTAGGTCTTGCCAGTCGGAAGCGGATTTGGTGTCGGAAGGCATGGGCGGAATCGAGAATCTTGAACTCGATTTCAATGGTAATTGATAATATTAATAATGTCAATACGTCTTATTGATTTTAATTATTCCCGCCGCACTGTAAATTGAGATTTCGCGATGGGTACTTGATGATCTGCTTGAGAGTTGCGCCCTACTGTTTTCGAATTCAACGACTTAACTAACTCAGCGGTACTGGCGCGACCTACGGCACGGTGAACGGCCGCATGCCGTCCCACGGGAAGAGGCCGGTGGGGTTGGTGGCTGCGGACGGTTGCTCGCGGAATAGGAAACGGACGAAGAAGCCTACAGAGGTAGAAGTGTAGTCGCGGGAGTTGTTCGCGGCGAGGTAGCCGCCGACGAACCAGTGGGGGCTGAACTGATAGGCTACCTGGCTGCGGACGTCGTAGTTGCCGCTGACGGTGGTGACATCGGGCAGCCTGGGGTTGTTCTGCGCGATCTCAAGCGGCTTGTCACCGGCCAGTGGCCAGAGCGGCGCGGAATTCTCTTGAAAGCCCTGCGCGCCGACTGCGCCCATGATGTTGTAGTGCCAGCGATTGATGTAGTGGCCCGACCATGTGAAAGGCACGTTGCCAAGGAAGTACCCCTGCGGGCTGAAGTAGCCGCCCATGCCGTGCGTGAAGGCGTTCTGGTTATTCGCGTAACGCATGGCGAAGAAGTTAGCGCCCACGCTGAGGGTGCCGTACTCGGGCGAAGTGAAGACGCGCCAGTAAGCGCCGCCGTTGCCATCGATGCGATTGTTGTTGAGGACGTGGTAGCCGGTGATGTACTGGCCGCCGGCGTTGAAGTAGTAGCCCGACTGCGCATCGCCGTGCGCGAACTGCACCTGGCCCTGGTCGTAGACGACGCCACCCCAGATCGGGCCGGGGTTGCTGAGGTTGGCAAGGCCGGGATCGCGAAGACCCGCATAGGAGAGCTGCGAGTCCTTGATGGAGTCGCGGGTGAGCGAGAAAGTGAAAGGTCCGTTGCCCGGCTTCCAGACGAGACGCCCTGTGAAGTTGGCGACGAGGAAGTTGTAAGGCGTGTAGCCGCCGGCGATGGCGAAATGGGGAAAGGCCAATTGCAGTTCGCCGCCGATGCCGACCGCATTTTGCTGCGCGGGCGGGATGACGTTGGTGGCGGTGAGCGTGCCGATGGGCTCGGGAATGGCAGTGAGCGCGCTGCCGGAGACTGTGGACTCAAGAACGGAGATGACGGCGGTGCCGTCAGCCTGGCCGGAGTCGAGAAAGACGGGCCGGGCGATGGCTGTGATGCGCGCGCTGTAGCCGAGATGCGCAGAAGCTTCAAAGGGGGCCTCGATGGCGGCGAGTTGGCTGTAGCCGAGAGCGCCGGTGCGGTAGTTGAGCACGGTGCTGCCGCCGAGCCAGCCGCTGTAGCCGCTTTCAATGGCCTGTAACTGCTGCTCGGCCAGGTCGCGTGGGGTGGGCTGATTGTCCTGGCGCTGAATGCGAATCCAGGGGCCGCGCAGCGGTGGCAGACTGCGCTGCTCGAGTTCTTCGTCGCTAAGGCCGGTGGAGGTGGTGGATTCAGAAGACGGCTCCTGCGGCGCGGGGGCGGGCTGCTGGGGCTGCTGGGCCTCGGGCGGAGGTGCGGTTTCGATGGCAGGAGCAGCGGCTTCGGGCGGAGGATTGCTGGTGCCGGTAGTCTGTGCTTGCTGACTCTTCTTCCGCTTGTGGTGTCCGGTTGCGCTGGCTTGGGGCTTGGCCGGAGGCTGCGGCGGCGTGGCTTGAGGCTGTTGTTGCGGCGTCGGCTGTTGCGGTGCGGAGTAGGCGCCCGTCGCGGCTTCCTGCGCAGAGGGCGTGTACTGGGCCGTGTTGTAGGCGCCCTGACCGTCGTTCTTTGCAGGCGGCGTCTGGGCCATGGGCGTCGATTGCACGGGTGGCATGGGTGCGACCGGCGCATTGGGCACGTTGTGAATGACAGTTGCCGAACCTTGAGTGAGCTGACTATCGGTTTGCTCGGCGATCAGGGCTTGCGTTTGCGCAGCCGCGGGACCCATGGGCTCGGAAGTAATGCGGGGATTGGCAGGCGGAGTTTGCGGCGCAGCATTCTTCGATGTCTGCGGCGGGAGGCTCGGACTCCCTTCACTGTCCGTGGTGTTGATGGTTTCTTCCGTGGGTGGGAGTTGAACTCGACCTGTTAAGGGCGGTTGCGAATTGCGCTGCTCAACGAATGCGGGGCCGGAGGACGAAGGATTGCGGTTGGCTGCATGCGGAACATACGGGGGCTGATTCGAGGGCGCAGTTCCCTGCCCCATCGGCATATCGCCGGAACTTCGCGGAAGCGGAAGCGGTTCAGCAGACGGCGCAGTTGCCTGCGGAGCCGGCGCAGTTGCAGGCCGGCCTGGCACGAACACGGGAGCCTGCGTGGTGGTCTGCGGCTTATAGGAAGGCAATGGCGCAAGTTGCTCGAGAGTCGAGGCCGAATCAGGACGCGGGTCGAGTTGTGGATTGAGGAGACGCTTCGCGTCGCCGGGCCCGGGCGTGCGGTAGGTGGTGCCCGGCGGCATGACGAGACCGTAGTCGAGGCTCTTGACGCCGGTGCCGGGAGGCATGGCGGCGATGGCGGCACGCCAGAAGGCGCTGGCGCGTTCGTTGTTGCCGCGCGCCTGCTCAAAGCGCGCGGCAAGGCCGAGGACGATGGGATCGTTGGGATACTTGCCCAATGCAATGCGCAGCCAGGCCTCTGCCTGGGCCATGTCTGCGGCGGAGATGGCCGCAGAGACTGCGCCCTGGAAATCTCCGACACTGGCCTCGTTCATGTTGAGCGACTTGAAAAGGGTGACAGCTTCCTGCGAACGGCCGACGCGCGCGTAGGCTCCCGCTACGGCAAGACGCACGGTCATGTTGCCGGGATAATCCTGCGACGCAGCCTGCAAGATCTCTACGCCACGCGCGAGATTGCCGGCTTTCATGGCATCATCGGCGCGGCGCACGGCCCATTCGGCCCAGAGAGTTTCGACCTGCTGGCGCTGATCGGCGGTCAGGCCCTGGCGGGCATCGAGGCGCTGGAGAATCGGATAGAGTGCGACATCGTCCCTGAGGTTGTAGAGTAGCCAGGCGTGCTGCACTTCGAGGTTGGCGGGTAGAGCGGTGTGATGCACGAGCAGGTAGTTTTCGACGCGATGCAGATAGAGCGTGGCGTGCTGGGTGTCGCCGACGGCGAAGTAGAGACTGGCGACGCCCTGCACCCATTCGACGTCGGCTTCGAGCTGGCGGCGCACGTCGGGCGGGATCTTGCCGAGTTCGGAGAGCGCCTCGGCGTTGCGATTGCCGGCCATGAGGGAGAAGACGAGGCCCTTCCAGGAGTCTGCGGCGAGCGAGTGCGGCGGATTGGGAATGATGGCGACCTGGCCGAAGGCTTCAATCGCGGATTGAATGGCGGGGTGAATTTGGATGACGTGCATCGACGCGCGGGTGAGCGGAAACGAGGGGCGCGCGCGGATCGTCGTGGGCGACCATGATGCGTGGACGAGGTGAGGCTCTCGCACGAAGGGATGGCGGTAGGAATAATTCTCAGCGTTGTACGGACGGACTTGCGATGCGTGCATCGCTTCTGGCGGCGTGGACGCCGCCAGTACAGCCGGTCCGGAGACCGGCGTTACAAAGGCGCCGGGGCCGGTTGTCGCCGCGGGAGGCACAGGATTGGTTTCGGCGGGTGGCGTCGGCGGCAACACTACCGGCGCGGGGTTATAGGGATCGGGACCGTAGGTGGGCAGAGGCGGAAGCTTGGTGGTTTTGGCGAAAGGCTCGTAGTCGGGATCGAGCAGATGCTTGAGATCGGCCGCGGTGACGGCGCGATGGACTCGTGTGTCCGTCTCGGGGTAGACGAGGACGTGGGCGAGGCGGTCGACAGGCGAAACCTTGGGCATGGCGGCCAGCGAAGCACGATAGTAGTCGGCGGCGCGCTCGTTGTCGCCGCGGGCTTGCTCGTAACGTCCCGCCAGAGCGAGGATGGCGGGATCGGTGGCGAAGCGCTCGAGGGCTTGACGCAACCAGACCTCGGCCTGACCTCTGTCGTTGGCGGCGAGAGCTGCGCCAACCGCGCCTTCAAAGTCGCCCGCAGATGCGTCCTGCATGGGGACGGTTTTGAAAAGCGCCAACGCTTCTCTGGCGCGGCCTACGCGCGCAAACCCACCGGCCACGGCCTTGCGCACGGTGAGGTTGTTGGGAAAGGCCTGAGCGGCTGCTTCGAGAATGTCGACGGCGCGTTGCGCGTTACCGTTGTCGAGAGCAGCGGCGGCGCGGCGCACGCTCCAGTTGGCCCAGATGGTCTGCACGGTCTCGCGCTGGGCGAGGCTGAGATCGGTGCGGCCGCCGATGCGCATCAGGGCCGCGTAAAGCGCACGATCGTTGTCCATGTTATAGAGCAGCCAGACATTCTGGATATCGACGCTGGGCGGCGGCTCTTCTTTGGCCTTGGCGTAATAGGCCTGCACGCGGTTCATGTATTGCACGGCGTGGGTAGTGTCGCCGGTGGTGGCGTAGAGGCTGGCCTCGGTTTCGAGGAAGTCGATGTCGCCGTCGAGCTGCTTGCGCGCAGGCGCGGGAATCTGCGCGATTTCCTGAAGGGCTTCCTGATCGCGGTGCGTGGCCGTGAGCGCTGCGATGAGGCCTTTCCATGCGTCCGCGCGATCGGGGTGGTCGGTGAGCACCTGGCGGTAGAGCGCGTAGGCCTGATCGTTGTTGTTGCGGACGAGATAGATGGCGGCCAACTGCAGTTGCAGGGCTACGCTTGGCTGACCACCGGCCGCGATCGCAAGTTTTAGAGAGCGCTCCAGCAGCCCCTGTGCGACTTCGAACTGATTGGCCTGCTGATAAATGGAGGCGAGCGTCGCTAGAAAGCTGGGATCGGCCAGCGCGGTTTCGTAGGTTGCAGCGGGCATCTTCTGGACGTCGGCAATGGCGTCGGTGTCCTGCCCCATTTCGTGCTGGGCGCTGATGCGGCCTTCCCACGCGGAGACATTGGAGGGATCGCTCGCGAGCACCTGCGAAAAGACCGCGAGAGCCTGATCGTAATGCTTGGCGTCCATCAGGATGCCGGCGTATTGCAGCTTGGTGCCGGCCAAGAGCGTGGCGCTGTTATCGGGAAACGGCAAGGAGAGCGCGAGAGCGAGGATACGTTGCGCCTCTGCGGGGCGGTTCTGGGCTTGATAGATGCCTGCGAGCGCGTGCAGATACTCAGGGTCCTTATCGAGTGAGGCCTTGACCTTCGCGGGAAACCGCGCCGCGATGGCCAGCGCCTTGGCGTTCTGATTGTCGTGTGCGTAGGCGAGGAAGAGGCCGCGCCATGCCTCAAGCAAAGCGGGCTGGATTTGCAGGAGCTGCTGGTAGACCGTGGCGGCGGCGGAGTACTGCTGTTGCCGAGTGTAGACGCCGGCGAGGCCGTCGAGGGCGTCGGCGCTGCGCGGATTCATTTCGAGCGCGGCACGGAACTTGGTGGCCGCCAGATCGAGCTGATTTTCGTCGAGAGCCTGCGTACCCTCGCCCAGGGTGAGCCAGAAGCGGGAGGTGGCGAGCGCGGTCTCAACGGTCGTGACCTTGTGGCCGTTCTTCTCGGCCTGAACTAGATAGCCAATCGCGCCACTGAAGTTTTTCTGCTGCATGCGCAGAAAACCCATACCGGCGGCGAGGCGTCCGTTATTGGGATCAGCGGCGAGAAGCGCGGTGAAGCGCTGCTCGGCCTCGTCGATGCGGTGCGCGTTGAGCGCGGCAAACGCGGCGCGCTCGGCGGGGGTGCGCGCGATGCCAGTGTTCATCTGCGCCAGCGTGGTTTCACTTTTGCGGAGAGCGCCGGAGATTTCGGTGTCATTGGGATGGGTCTTGAGATACTCGCGCAGCTCTGCAGCCGAAGCGGGATTGGCGGAATCCCAAATTAGCGCCTGGCGATAGGCGGCCTGCGCATCGGGATCGCCGGCGTGCGTGCGGAGAATGCGGATGCCTTCAGCTCGCGTGTGCTGGTCGCGAGTGAGCATGACGCCCAGTTGCACGGCATAACGCGGATCGCCGGGGTTGCGTTCGGCCAGGCCGCGCATGCCGGCAATGGCTTCCTGCTTACCGCCTGCGGTGCCGTAGAGAGTTTGAAAGTAGGCCAGCGCGATGTCGCCGTCGGGCGGATGGTCGCCATAGACACGGCGATAGATGCGCATGGCGTCGTCGTTGCGGCCTTGCTTGGCCAGGTCGCCGGCCTGGCGCAACTCATCGCCTGGGCCGTTGGCGGACATGGCTTCGATTCTGGCGATGTTTGGATCGTTAGGATGGACGCGGCGCAAACGCATGAGGGCCGCATCGGCCTTTGCTTGGTCGCCGGTAAGTTTGTAGTCGCGCGCGACGCCTGCAAGAGCATCAGCGTTGTCGGGCGCGGAGAGAAGAATCTGCTGCCAGATCTGGAGGGCGAGGTCGGGGCGGCCACGGGCTTCAAGATCGCGGGCCTTGACGGCGAGGCTGGCGCGCGTGGCATCGGCAGAGACGGATGGGGAGCCGGACCTGGAGGATTTTTGGGCGTGTACTGGCGGAACCGTCCACAGGAGACAGACTGCTACAAGCAAAAGTGCTTTCCAAGCTCCCCAGCGCACCCTCATCGGCGCTTCCATTCTACGTTCAGTTCGCCCCCGGGGCCAAACCAGAATCTGCGATCGAGAAAACCAGTAGCAAATAGGCTAAGATTCTGATCGTAATACGCTTTGTCCTTCCCATACAATCCCGAAGCTGCGTCTTTCTGCGCGCTTAGGCGGATCATTTGTCGAGCGATGGCCCGCGAGGAATCCGGGTAGGCGCGCAGATAAGGCATGACGGCCGCAGAAAAGCCTACAGGTCCATCTTGCTCCCCCGGAATGCCCTGCTCACTCACCATTTCCCGGGGGACATCATGATTGGCAAGAAAACCGCTCATGGCGGGGACAGCTTGGAGGACGAGATCGCGGGAGGGGTCGTGCGAGTCGATCATGCCGGCCCAGAGATAGACACGGATGGCATCGTAGCTGCCGCCGGGACCTGCGGCATTGGGGCCGTTCTGATTGGCGTCCGAGGGCTTGGGCATGGGATAAAAGCCATCACCGGGCACGTATTCTACCCAGTCCATTGCGTAACCATGAGGCGAGCTCTGCGCGAGAAGCTTTGGAATGCTCAGTACGATCTGCTGCCAGGGACCGGCGGGATCGAGGGCCGCGAACCGCTCAAAGAGAAAGATGGGCAGATAACTGGGATTCAGGATCCAGTTGCTGCCGAGTTGGAAACCGGCGGGACCGGGCACGAGCATGGGCCCAAAGCCGGGAAGGCTCACGACTTCTTTGCTGGCGATAAGCGCGAGCATGCCGCGGCCAAGATTGGTGTCGCCACTGGATTTCCAGAGGCGTCCGGCCTCAAGAAGCGTGTATGCCATCCAGACGTCGGCGTCGGAGGCGGAGTTGGCATCGAGGATCTTCCACTGGCCGTCCTTATCCTTGCCCCATAGCCAGGCCGGAAGATGGGTGCTGAGATCGCCGCTGGCGAGATTCTTCTCGGTCCACGCAAGGACGCGATTGAACGCGGGGCGGTCGTTGTCGGCCAGGGAGAAAAAGAGCGCGTAGGCCTGGCCTTCCGATGTGGTGCGCTGATCTCCGTTGGGATCGAAGACGCGGCCTTGCGAGTCGATGAAGCGGGATGCGTAGGAGTTCCAGAGCTGCCAGGGACCTTCCTTGCAGCCGCCTGTTATGGAACACATGGATAAAGCCACGATCAGCAGGGCGCGCTTCCCTGCCCGGGATGTCGAGAGGCCCATCGTTCGTGTCTCCAGGAGCTAGCGGAGCTGGCGGAGTTAGCGGTGTTTGCGGAGCTAGCGCGGCGTCCTTCGCAACAGGTTCCATTATCGCGCTTGAAGAGACATCCCTCAGCGGCTAAAGCCGAGCCATTATGCCCTGCTAATGGCACGACTGAAGTCGTGCCCTTCCAAATCAGCGCGTCTTGCAGCGAGCCGTAAAATCGCACTCTTCAAAACGCTGTTACGAACCAGCTCTTAATCGCCCGTCATCGTGAGGCGTGCTCTGGCCCTGGCGCGCAACCATTGCCGGGTCCAGATAGCGAGCAGGAAAGCCAGAATAATAATCACCACTGCCGCCAGCCATGGCACCTGCGTGAACCACAACATCAAGCGCGTCCACCAGGGCAGCACACCAACATGATAGACCTTGGAGCCGATGCGGAAAGACTCAAACTGCGATCCATGGAAGACCGCGACGGAATCCGAGATGTCGTGAGTCTGCTGCACCTCCATGAATTTGTCCATGAAGGGTGCGAATGCGGCGTCATCTTTGAAATGAAAGGCGACGATGGTGCGGTTGCCGGCGATGTCATAAGGGGATTGAATGCTCTCAATGATGGCGTCGGGGGTGCCTCCTGCGGTCAGAGTGCCGGATTCGGTGTGCTCGTTCGATTCGAGCTTCCACCAGGCGTGGTGCAGCAGGTTGACGAAGAAACCGTTCGTATCCCGCACCTGGATCTGCCCGCTGCCGAGAGAGACGGGAAGATGCGAGGCGAGCGTGTCGAAGGCTGGTTGATCGTTGCCCGTGCCGATGATGAGGAAGTCGGTGTTGGCGCCTTCATGCAGGGCATCGGGGCCGGCGACGGTTACGCGCAGACTAGGGTAACCGGTTTGGCGGCCGAAGTGGCCCATGAGCGTGACGAAGGTTTCGATCTCCTGCTCGGTGGGCGCGAGTGGCAGCACCACCGTGGTTTCGGTCAGATCGGCAACGCGCGTGAACGGGAAGCCGGCGTTCGAGAAGAGTTCGAGATTGGGCATCGCAGCCCAGTGGGGATAATCACGCAGATCCAGATATGAATCGCCCAGGATGGCGCCCTGCATATTGATGGGTGTCGTATTCTTGCAGCCCGCATCTTTGAGCAACTGGAAGGTGAAGTCGAAGGACAACGTGTTGGAGAAAGGGCGAAGGTTGACGATAGGGACTGGCACGTCGGTTTGCATGCGACGCGAGGTTTCCTGTCCGGGGATGAGCGGAATGGAGCCCATGAAGGCGTTGTTGACCTTCACCTGCATGCTGGAGATAGGCCCGATGGGAACGGAGTTGTAGCGGTAGACCACGTGAAGTCTGGTGTTGGGTCCTTCCGTGTTGAAGTAAATGTCGGGCGGAATGCGGAAGTAGACATTGAGCGGCGCGGTGCCGTCGCCCTGCATCTGGTCGGCTGTCGAGTAATCCCAGAGTGCGATGGTGCGGTCGGTGCGCGCCCAGCGCGGGGCATCATCGGGCGTGCGCTTGTCAGGCAGCTTGAGTGTGTTGATGGGGGCCTGCGGCCCGTCAAGCACCTCGGTATGGAGAGCGACGGCCTGCGCCGCCTTGATGAGATCGTTGGCATCGCCGCCCGTCACGATCAGGAGCTTGCTGGCCGGATCGCTGGGATTGTCGCGCATGGCCACGGTGGGCGAATGAATGCCGGATAGATTCAAGCCCGGTGGCAGGCTTGACGGGTTCTCGGCAATGAGGATGACGTTGCCCGAAGGGATAGTTCCGATGTGCACCGGGAAACGGACCGGCCGATTCTCAGAGACCATGCCGAAGTAGCTGGTGACGATGCCGGCGGCTTGAACGGCTTTGAGCGAGGGCGCTGTAAGAAAGACCACGGGAACGCTGATGGGTTGAATGACGGCGGGATCGACGAACGGCATGGGCAAATGCTTGAGGTCGTCGGCCAAATGCAGCAGATTGCCGCGAATGTCAATGTAGGTGCTGGGAAACACTCGGGCCCACAGCGTGGTGTTGGCCGGGTCTTCGCACTCCATGGTGTAGTGGCCAATGAATTCGAAGGTGAGCGTGTTGTTGTGGACCAGGAGTTCGGAAGGAATGGTGAAATCGGCCTCGGCATCGCGGCTGTCGGAACGGCCATTCGCCCCCGGCGTGGGCTGAATGGTGGCGAAAAGAGTTCCGTTCAACAAAAGCTGGAGGTGGCTCAACTGAGGAAGGAGGCTGGGCGAGAACGCGTAATGAACGTGGATCTTCGCGGCACCGATTACGTGGGTTTCAGGCAGCGTGAAGTAGACGCTGTGCCGGGTGTCGATCGAATGCAGTTCGATCTGGTCGATCTGGGATTCGCCGGCTTCGGCGAGCGTGAAGTGATCGTGATACTCGCCGGGAGGAACGGGAGCATTGATGTCGGTAGCGGGCGTCTGCGGAGCGGTGGCATTGGCCTGCGGCTGGGCGTGCGTCCCCTGGGCGTGCATGCTTTGACCGCCCCATGCCAGCGCCGCAGCCAGAAAGAGCAGGATGAGAGTGCGGGCGATGGAGAGCGAACTGGGCTTGCGCTTGGGCGAGTCGTGGTCGCTGAAGATGCTGCGCGCGGTGACCCACATGCCGCGCATGGAGATTTGGAAGATGCGACCCAGACTGCGCAGTACATTGTCGCTCTCGCGAGACTCGCCCCAGCCGAGCCAAGAGTCGGCGCGTGAAAAAAGCGCGACAGTCAGCACTTCCTGTTCTGCGATAGTCAAGTTTTCAAAACACACGCGCAACACCGATCCCTCCGAAGATACAACCGTAGCAGGTAGATCGACGGCCGCGGACGAAACGGAAAAGGCCAGATGCACCTGGGCCTGAGACATCACGTCGAGGGCCTCTGCGAGACGAATGCCGGTACCGCCGCTGGAGATGTCGATGGTTTCGGCGGCGACCGATCGGCCGTCGGGGAATTTGACCACGAGCGGAGTCACGACATTGATGCGCACCGTGGCGCGCAACTGACGGAGTTCACGAGCGACGGCCGTACAAACGCCCAGGATGATGATGTTGAACGCGCACCACATGACATTCATCAGCACCGTCCCCGGATGGTCACGGTCGAAGATCAAAAAGCGTGGAATGGCAGCGATGAGGCCGGCAAAATTGAAGATGAGCAGAACCAGGAAAGGCTGAGCGATCCTGGAATCGTAAAAAGTATTCTTGACCACGCCGCCCTTGGCGGTGACGTTGAACTTGCCCAGCCTGGGATTGATGAGCGCCAGCATGGTGGGCAGCAAAATGTAGGGCGAGAGCACGGTTTCGTAGATCTCGTTCCAGAACGAATAGCGGTGATCGCCCTGGATGCGGGAATTGGTGACGTTGGAAAGAATGAGGTGAGGCAAAGCGTAGGCCAGAATGGCGGCCCAGTAGCCGGGAATGTTGGTGTGATTGAGAAGCAGATAGATCAGCGGCGCGGTGAGGAAGATGAGGCGCGGCACCGCGTAGAGGAAATGGCCCATGGCGTTGAAGTAGCAGAGCCGCTGCGGGAGGGTGAGTCCGGGGGCGAAGAGCGGATTGTCGGTGCGCAGCACCTGAATCATGCCGCGCGCCCAGCGAATGCGCTGGCCCACGTGCGCGGAGAGGCGCTCGGTCGCGAGTCCCGCGGCCTGGGGAATGTTGATGTAAGCCGTGTTCCACTTATGCATCTGCATGCGCAGAGCGGTGTGCGCATCTTCGGTGACGGTTTCGACGGCGATGCCGCCGATCTGGTCGAGCGCTTCGCGCCGCAGCACGGCACAGGAACCGCAAAAAAAGGCGGAGTTCCAGAAGTCGTTGCCGTCCTGGACGATTCCGTAAAAGAGCTCGCCCTCGTTGGGAATGATGCGGAACTGGGCGAGGTTGCGCTCAAATGGATCGGGAGAATAAAAGTGATGCGGAGTCTGCATCACGGCGAGCCGCGGGTCGCGCATAAACCAGCCCACGGTCATTTGCAAAAAACTGCGGGTAGGCACGTGATCGGAGTCGAAGATCGCGATGAGCGGAGAGTTGATGGTTTTGAGGGCGGCGTTGATGTTGCCCGCCTTGGCATGCTTGTTGTCAGGGCGCGTGCGGTAGCCAATGCCTGCATCGCGGGAGAACTGCTCGAACTCCGGCCGGCGGCCATCGTCGAGGAGGTACACGTGGAGTTTCGCAGCGGGCCAATCCATGTTGAGAGCACCCAGCGCGGTGTAACGGACCACGTCGAGAGGCTCGTTGTAGGTGGGAATGAGCACGTCGATGTGCGGCCATTCCCCGGGATTGTCGGGTAGCGCAACAGGAGCGCGGCGCAACGGCCAGATGGTCTGAAAATAGCCGAGGAAAAGAATGACGAATGCGTAGGCTTCGGCGCCCAGAAGACAAATGATGAAAAAGGCGTCGATGGCTCCGGCGTGGCTGGCCGGGTCCTGAAAGAACCGCACCACTTGCGCGATGCGCCAATATCCGTAGCGGAAGGTGCAAAACACTGACAGCATCATGAGGGCGAGCGTGATGAGGTAGGAGTCGGAACCGCGCGCCAGAGCCAGCGCCACGGCGATGCTCACCAGGCCCAGGACCGCTTGCTGCTCCCAGTTGAGAGGCAAAACCGCTATGAAGAAGAAAACTGCCGCGGCCGCAAGCAGGAAAAGGAGCCGGATAATCCTGGTGAAGAAATTTTCGCCTGCCCCGATATCCTGCCAAACGCCCGAAACCGTCATCGCTCACTCCAGCGCACTCCGCGGAAGCTGGTGCTTGCGGCTGCAGAGAGGCTTTTGACCCATCCCGCAAGGCTGGAGTAATCCTCGGTCACGGCGGAGTTGGGAGCATAATCCATCACGGTCATGCCCTCGGCCAACGCCTCGCTGACGGCCGGGGTGTGGCGCAGAGTGAAAGGCAGCAGCCGATCGCCCAACTGTTCACGGAGCACTTCGCGCACGTCGAGATGCAGCGGCAGTGAGGGATCGAACTGGTTGAGCACATAGTAAGGAAGTGCCGCCTTGCCGTTGGTGCCGTTGTTGTGGTCGAAGAAAGCGTCGATGGAGCTGACGCTGACCACGGAACACATGTCGGGAACCAGGGGCACGAGGATCTGCGGCGACAAACGCATGATGCGGCGTGTGGTGGCGCCTGAGGCAGTGGCCAGATCGATGACGACGCGACTGACGCCGCGGGCGTGTTTGAGAATCTCTGCCGTGAGCGCTTCAGCGCTGGCCAGTTCAGAGTCCAGCGTCTCGGGATCGAGAGTGATCATCTGGATGGGCGCGTCGCCACTGGCGACTGGCGGACTGAAGGTGCGTATCAGGCCGGGGCGCTGGTCGCGGGCGCCAAAGAAAAAGGGCAACAAGCCGTAGGCAGCGGTATCGACCAGCAGAACGCGCTCGCCACGCGCGGAAAGCACGCGGCCGAGAGTGGCCACGAGGCTGGTTTTGCCCACGCCTCCGGCCAGCGAAAAGACCGCGAGAACGGGAGCGCGCGCGGTCGCGGGCGCCGGCGCAGACTGCGCGGGTACATTGTCTTCAAAGACGCTGCGCAGAGCGAACCAGCGCGACACGAGGTGATCGCGCGAACTCTGCAGCGTGTCCACAGGCGAAGGCGGTAGCGCAGGCGGGCCGACGGATTCGGGACGCTCCGGCATCAGCCAGGCAGGGCGGCCAGCGTCTTCGCTGGCATCGGTTGACAACCATGGCCCGCGCTGCGGAGAAGCTGCGCCTTCCTGCGAGGGAGCGGAAGCGGCCGGTGGTGAAGGCTGGAGTTGGGGAGGCATCGCAGGGTAGCGATCCTGCGGCGGTTGTTGCCAAGCACGTTGTTGCGCGGCTTGCGGAGCAACTTGTGCCTGCTGTGCGGCACGTTGCGCAGCCAACTCCGCGGCCTGGCGCGCACGCTCCTGTGCGGCTTCCCGCGCAGCTTGCTGCGCGGCAAGTTCGCGCTGCCGCATTTCATCGGGAGTGCGAGCGGCTTCGGCAGCGGGTTGCGCCTCAGCTTCCTGCTGTGCCCGCAGCCTTTCTTGTTCGATGGCCTCTTCCGTGCGCTGCCGGGTTTTCTCGCGAATCTCCGCGCGCGAGGCCGAGAAATCGCGATACTTGCCACCGTGCAAATTAGCCCAGGAATATAAGGATGCCACGTCCTCCGGCGGCTCGTTCGGATCGGGTAGCGCGTGCTCAGTCATTGTTTACCCCTGCACAGCTGCTCTTCTTCCGGATGCCAATTGATAGCGGCGCTTCGTGCGGCTTTTGGGTTCGGAAAAAGCCGGGAATGCGCACCCGGATGGAGGGTGTTCTCACCGGTAATCTTAGCGGCGCTACTGTTGCCAGAACAATAACACTTGCAAGGCCACGTTGCTAACACTTTCTTGCCATGAAAGGAGCGGGAAATGCCCCATTTTCTGAGTGATGCGGGGATTTCTCCCCCATCAGTAATCGAGCGCTTGCGGCCTTGCGATTACCATGGTACCAGCATGGGTAGTTACCTGAAAAGTCAACGTCCGCGGCGATCGATGGCGCTCTGAAAAACTCTCCGAGGCACTGGGTTGGTTGAGACAGAACGCGTAGCTTTTTTCGGGATGCGAAAGGGCCCGGACAGAGTGCGCGCGGGTGAACTCTTGCTGTGGTAGTTTGGAAGAAGCAGTCTTAAACGAGCTCGTAGCTCAGTTGGTAGAGCAACGCCCTTTTAAGGCGTGGGTCGTGGGTTCGAATCCCACCGAGCTCACCACCCAGGCTGCAAACTCCCTTCCCTGACAATTCCCGTTGACATGAGAACGCGTCGTCCGCGTGTTTCCCCTTGTCCAAGCATCTGGACCCCGATGGGCAAGGACGAAGGCACCGGGCTTCACGGCACAATGGCAGTTTTGATTTCGCTTTCGGTCGACCGGTTCATCAACTTCTCAAAGACGCGGTTTAGCTCGTACAGGTGGGCATGGCCGGTGATGAAGGCGCTGGCCTGGAAGCGTCCACTGGCGATGAGCGCGAGGGCTTTGCGGCAGATGGCCGGCGTGTGATGGAAAGTGGCGCGGAGCGTGATGTCGCTATAGTGAATGCGGTTGGTGTCGAGCGTGACGTGAGTGTTCTTGGCGCAGCCGCCGAAGAAGTTCACGGTGCCGCCCTTGCGCACCAGTTCCACCGCTTCCTGCCATGCCTCGGGCACGCCGACAGCCTCAATGGCGATATCGACGCCGCGGTCTTTGGGCGTGAGGGCACGCGCCTCCAGGATCGCTTTGCGGATCGAGGAGCTCTGCACCACGTGGGTCGCGCCCAGTTGCCGCGCCGCCTCCACCTGGCCGTCGTGTCGCACCAGAGCGATGGTCTCGTATCCCGCCAGCGCGGCCACATGCAGAATCATGAGTCCGAGCGGGCCGCCGCCGATGATGGCGATGATGTCGCCCTCGCGGGGACGCGAATCTTCGAATCCATGGACGGCGCAGGCCAGCGGCTCAGTGAGAGCCGCGTGCTCCAGCGGCACATTTTCCGGAACGATGAATGTATTCTTCGCAACGATTCGTTCCGGAATGCGGATGAACTCGGCATAGGCTCCATTGTTGAAGAGCAGGTCGTCGCACAGATTCTCCTGGTCGCGAGTGCAGAAGTAACATTTGCCGCAGGGCGCGGAGTTGAGCGCCACCACGCGGTCGCCGGGCGCGTAATCCGTGACGCCTTCGCCTGCTTCGACCACAGTGCCCGCCATTTCGTGGCCGAAGAGCGCGGGGGGCACAATCATGCGCGCGTGATAGCCGCGGCGAAAGACCTTCAGGTCGGTGCCACAGGTGAGGGCCGCGCCCACGCGAACGACCAGCTCGCCGGTTTCGGCTTTGGGAATCGGAACCTGCTCGATGCGGACGTCTTCGCGGCCGTGGAGGACGGCGGCCTGCATGGTGCCGCGCCCGAGAAACGCATGCTCAACGGTTCTGCGGCCGAGGCTGACTGCGGATTCGACCGTGCGACGGCCTTTGACGACCACCGCGTCGACGGTATTGAGACCGGCTTCGACAACCGTTTCGACGGTATCCAAGCCGCCCTCGACAACGTTCTCGACGGTCTTGCGGCTCTCTTCGACGACGGTTTCAACCGTTTTGCGGCCGCGACGGATCGCGTCTTTCACCGTATTCGCCATCGAGTCCTCTTCAGGTTTGGCCGGGCCTACTCTGCGCCGGCCCCGGGCACAGGCTCCATCATAATCTTCATGGAACCGGGGCGGGGATTGGATGCGATTTCAATAGCTTCGACCGCTGCTTCAAACGGGAAACGATGCGAAATCAGTTGCGTCAGGTCGAAACCGTTGCGGTAGCCATCGAAGACCAGGCCCGTTACTTCATCCAGGATCGGGAACGATGAAGAGTATGAGCCGAGCAGGGTCTTCTCGTCCACACAAACCGCAGCCGGGTCAAAAGTGGCCTCGCCGTGCTGGGTCTGGGCAAAGAGCATCACTTTGCCGCCGGGGCGTACCGCATCCATGGCAGTGCGGATGAGCGCGTTGCCGCCCACGGCCAGGATGACGGCATCCGCGCCACGGCCTTCGGTCTCGGCAAACACGCGTTCCACCACATTCTCGGTGCCCGCGTGGATAGGGTTGGTGAGGCCGAATCGCGCGGCGATGGAGTGGCGCTCATCAAAAAGGTCAGAGGTGAGCACGCGAGCGCCGGTGCGCGCGGCGAGCACGGCGTGCATGAGGCCGATGGGGCCCTGGCCGATGACGAGCACCGTATCGTCGGCGGCGAGATTGAGAAGCTTGGTGCCTTTAAGCACGGTCATCAGGGGCTCGACAAAAGCCGCCTGCTCGAAGGGCACACCGTCCGGAATGTGCACCACGCCGCGGTTGGCCACGACGAAGTCCATGACGCGGATGTACTCTGCAAAGCCGCCGCCTGAGGGCTCGAAGCCCGCGGTAGCTCCGGTTCTCTTGTAGAGCGGGCACTGCGCGGGTGTGTTTTTGCGGCAGTAGTAGCACTCGCCGCAGGGGACGTGATGAAAGGACATGACGCGGTCGCCGACGGAAAAATTCGTGACGCCTGCGCCTACCGCCGCGACGACACCCGCCATTTCGTGGCCGAAGATGCGCGGCGCGGAGTGCGAGCCCATGTGGATCTTTTTGAGATCTGTGCCGCAGACGCCGCAAGTGGCAATCTTGATGAGCAGTTCGCCCGAACCGATCTGCGGAACGGGGACGGTTTCAAGGCGCATGTCGTTGATGCCGCGATAGACGACGGCGCGCATGGTGGAGGGGATTTTTTCGTCGAGATGCAATTTGGGGTTGGAGATTTGGGTAGCCATTCTGTTGTTCTTGTGTGACCTCATTGATCGGCAGATTGCCCATCGAGGAATTCAAGCAGCGATTCCGCGATGCTTTGGGAAGCCTTTTTACTATTTTCGCCCATCCGGAGGAGTGCGGGCCAGTACCAGGGGCGCAGAATGGCAAAGAGAGTAAACCGTGCGAGCTGAAATTGGCCGGTGGGCGTGAGGAATCGATTGAAGTCCGGCAGGCGGTCGGTGAGGGCGTCGCTCACTCCTTTGATGGCGTAAAACGGAATCTCGCGCATGGCGGCGAGGCGGGCGATCGCGGCGGCTTCCATGTCGACGAGGGAGGCCTGGTAGGTGGACGTGAGGCGGCGTTTTTCGGAATAAGGAGCGACTTTGGGGCTGGTGGCCAGCCAGAGTTCTCCCGCGCCGGCGTCGCAGCGAAAGCGCTCGCCTGTACTCACGTCGATGACTCCGGCGACGTTGTAGGCCGTGCCTGCGGGGATTTCGGCGCGAAGTGCTCCGGCCCAGCCGATGGAAAAAACCAGATCGATGGGTCCGCCGTCTTCAATGGCGGCGAAGGCGCGGGTTGCGGCGGCTTGACCGGCTCCGGCGCAGGCGGCGATCCATTCTTCTTCTTCGTCGCGTTGCGCCCAGAAGTGGATGCCGTTGCGGGTTGAGTGCGGCCAGCCGGCGACGAGCGGCTTGAGCTCGCCGGGCATGGCGGCGATGATGGCGGTGCGGGTCATGGAGCCTCAAACCTTTGCTTCATCTGCAGCCCTCGGTGCGGGTCTGGAGACCCGCGCGACAGCCGGTCTGGAGACCGGCGCTACAAGTTCTTACGGTGCGTAGCCGTTGGCGCGGAACCAGTCGATGGCGGCGCGCATGGCGGGGTAGACGGGGAGGATGCGGAAGCCGAGCTCTTGCTGGGCGCGGGCGCTGGAGGCGTACATTTTCTTGCGGCCCATGCGGACTTCTTCGAGCGTGGCGCGCGGCTCTTCGCCACGGATGCGGCCGGTGATGAGCTCCTCAAAGAACGCGTAGGTGGCGGCGACGGCGAAGGGGATTTTGACCGTGGGCGAGGGTATGCCGGTGATGGCCGACATCTTGTCGAGGATCTGCTTGAGGGTGAGGTTCTCGCCGCCGAGGATGTAGCGGCGGCCGGGTGTGCCTTTGGTGAGAGCGAGAACGTGGGCGCGCGCCACTTCGGTGACGTCGACGAGATTGAGGCCGGTGTCGATGTAGGCGGGAAATTTGCGGTTGAGAAAGTCGACGAAGATGCGGCCTGTCGGCGTGGGCTTGCGATCGTTGGGGCCAATGGGGGTGGTGGGGTTGAGGATGATGACCTGCTGACCTTTGTGCGCGGCTTGGATCGCTTCCTGTTCCGCCAGGAATTTCGAACGCTTGTAGTGACCGACCATGTCGCCGAGCGAGACCGGCGTGTCTTCGTTGGAGACGATGCCGTTGGTAAAGAAGTGCATCGTCGCGACGCTCGATGTGTAGACGAAGCGCCTGACGCCGGCCTCGCGGGCCATGCGCAGCAGCTCGCGCGTGCCGTCGACGTTGGCGCGGTACATAGCTGCGGGATCGGGAATCCAGAGGCGGTAGTCGGCGGCAACGTGGACGACGGCGTCGATGCTGGCGAGAGCGCCTTTTATTGACTCTGGATTCGCGAGATCGCCGACGACAGCTTCACCAGGGATGCCTTCAAGGTTGGCGAGACTGCTCGATTTACGGGTGAGGAGGCGTAGGTTGGCGCCCTCGGCCGCCAAGGCCTTGGCTACGTGATGGCCGACAAAACCGGTGGCGCCTGTGACGAAAACGTTCATTTGTCGAGTGAAGCTGGCAGCAGTTTACTCCAGCGCTTCGGGATGGAGGGCGATGTTCTTTTCGCCGGCGGCTTTCTTTTCGTTCCAGGCTTTGACCCAGTCTTCCCAATGCTTGCCGGCGGCGCGGTCTTTGCCGGTGAATTCGAGGCGGGCGATTTCGGCGTAGGAGACTTTGCGCTTGTCGGGCGCGCTGGGGGTGAAGTACTGCACCCAGGAGTCGGCCAGCGTGGCGCCGGTAGAGCGATTGAAGATGTAGGCTTCAATCTTTTCACCGGATTTGAGCGTGAGCGTAACGTCGCCGCGATAATCGAAGGCTTTTTCGAGAGCGTTCTTCAGATCTTCGTCACTGGCGAGCGTGGGAACCAAGCCTTCGAGCTGTTCGTGCTCGGATCCGGGAGCAAGCTCGAGGGATTCGATTTGTTCACGTGTATATTTCTGGACTTCGGCGGTCATGGTTTCCTTAGCGGGGTTGGCGAGTCAGCTTGGTCTCCCTTGTCCCCAAAGGCTAGGGACAAGGGGCACCCGGCGGAGTTAGTAAGTCGACGAATTATCCGGGTGGCACGGTTCCCTGGTCCCCAAGTGCGAGGGACCGGGGGCACCCAATTCTGGCGGAGCGCATCACTGCTTAGCCAATTCGCGCTCTGGTTCAGTGATCTGCACCAGCGACGACGGGCCGGTGGGCATTTGCTCATTAAGCAGGTCGAGCGCGTGCTTGTCGGGATAGAGCGAGAAGTTGGCCTTGACCATAGCGAAGAAGCCTTTGAGCGAACCGAAACCATCGAGTACGGCAGTGGGCTCGTAGCCGCAACTCACCATGCAGTTGGCGCACTTGGGATTACCGGAGCCTACGCCGTACTCTTCCCACCTGGTGGTTTCCATTAGCTCCTTGAAGGTGTCGGCGTATCCGTCCTGGAGCAGATAGCAGGGGCGCTGCCAGCCGAAGATATTGAAGGCGGGCGAGCCCCACGGCGTGCAGTCGTAGTTACGGTCGCCCATCAAAAACTCAAGAAAGAGGGGCGACATGTTGAACTTCCACGTCTTCTTGCGGTTCGACAGAATGGCGCGGAAGAGGCGGCGCACGCGGGCGCGGCCCATGAAGTGGGTTTGGTCGGGCGCCTTGTCGTAGCTGTAGCCGGGCGAAAGCACGATGCCCTCGACGCCGATGGCCATCATCTCATCAAAATGAGCGCGAACGTGGTTAGGATCGGTGCCATCAAAAAAGGTGGAGTTGGGCGTGACGCGAAAGCCGCGCTTCACGGCCTCCTTGATGCCTTCGAGGGCAATGTCGTATCCGCCCTCGCGGCAGACGGCGAAGTCGTGGTCATCGCGCTGGCCATCGAGATGCACGGAGAAGGTGAGGTACTTCGAAGGCGTGAATTCGTGCAGCCGGCGCTTGAGCTCAAGTGCATTCGTGCACATATACACGTACTTTTGGCGCGCAACAAGGCCATTCACGATGTCGACAATTTGGGGATGCAGCAGCGGTTCGCCGCCGGGAATAGCGACCATGGGCGCGCCGCATTCTTCCGCGGCCGCGAAGCATTGCTCCGGGGTGAGCTGCTTTTTGAGGATGTGCGGCGGATACTGCACCTTTCCGCAGCCGGCACAGGCCAGGTTGCAGCGGAACAGCGGCTCCAGCATGAGCACGAGTGGATAGCGCTTGCGGCCCGTGAGCTTCTTCTTGAGGACGTAGGTTGCGACCGTCCACATCTGGGAGATTGGAACTGCCATGTCTGGGTAAACCCTCCGTGTTCGTTGCTGCTCCGGGCTCTTAGCTTACAGAAGCTGAGCTATCGTCGCGTTCTGATTCGGCAGGGGCTGAAGCCCCTGACTTTTCTGATTGCGTTACGGCGCGACTAAAGTCGCGCCCTGATACAAAACTTAATCAACTTGTGGCACGACTGAAGCCGTGCCCTTTCAAAACCGATCAAACTCCGATTGCTACGTTAGCGCCGGGATTGCGATGCGGGTCTGGAGACCCGCACGACAGCCGGTCTGGAGACCGGCGCTACAATGTTCAGCCGCTGATTGCGGCGCGTTCCATGGCCCGCTTGTAGGTTGTGAGCGCCATCAGCGGGAAATACTGGCGATACATGGTGTAGGCCAAATAGAAAACCTTGGGGAAGCCGGTTCCGGTGATGATTCCCTGGCGCGTAGGCCCATCGCCCATGGACTCGTCCCAGCTTCCGTCTTCGCGTTGCCGCTCGAGCAGCCAGCGCACGCCCTTGGCGATGGAATCAGAGCGGTCGTCGCCCGCAGCAAGCAGCGCCATCAGCGCCCACGCGGTTTGCGACGGAGTGCTCGTACCGATGCCGCGCGTGTCGGGCTCATCGTAGGTGCCGACACTCTCGCCCCAACCGCCATCGGCATTCTGCACCATGCGAATCCACTCGGCCGCCTGCTGCACCTGCGGCTCCAGATGATCCACACCAATGGCGTCGAGACCGCGCAGCACCAGGAAGGTGCCGTAGATGTAGTTCACACCCCAGCGGCCGAACCAGCTTCCGTCGGGCTCCTGCTCTTTGAAGATGAAGTCAATGGCCTTTTGCACTCGCTTGTCATCGCGAGTGTAGCCGTAGACGGCCAGCGTCTCCAGCATGCGCCCCGTGATGTCGACCGACGGCGGATCGAGCATGGCGTTGTGATCGGCGAAGGGGATGTACTGGAAGATCATCTTGGTGTTGTCTTTGTCGAAGCTGCCCCAGCCGCCGTTCCTGCATTGCATGGCGAACTCCCACGCAATGGCGCGCTGCGCCACCTGGTGCTGGTAGCGTTCGCGGGGATTGTCGACCTTACTAAGCGCAAGCAGAACCTGCGCCGTATCATCGGTATCCGGGTAAAACTCATTGTTGAACTCGAAGTACCAGCCGCCCGGTTCAGTGTTGGGCACCTTTACTGCCCAGTCGCCCTTGTGGCGGACTTCTTTGGCCAGCATCCAGTCAACAGCTTTCAGCATGCGTGGATCGTCGCGCGGCACGCCTGCTTCGCCCAGCGCGTAGACGGCCTGCGCCGTATCCCACACCGGACTCATGCACGGCGTCATGCGGAAGGTCGGCTCGGGCATCTCCGGAGTGGGCGCCTGCTCGATGCCCAGCTTCTCAAACTCGTCGCGCGCGCGAATCACCTGCGGATCGTCTTCGGAGTAACCCAGGCAACGCAACGCAATGATGGCGTTGAGCATGGCAGGATAAATCGCGCCGAGACCGTCGGTCATTTCCAGGCGGTCGAGCATCCACTTCTCGGCACGCTTCAAAGCCAGTTTGCGCAGCGGGCGAATATGCACGGCCTCAGACCAGTGCATGAGGCGGTCGAGAACCAGAAAGAAATTGCGCCACGAGATGAAGTGCTTGCGATCGACGCGCAGACGCATAATGGCGTTGGCGCGGCCGCCTACGAAGAGTTCGTCGATTCCCTGCTCCGCGGGGATTTTCTTGAACGGCTTTTTGGCGAACATGATGGCCAACGGCACGAGGATGGACCGCGACCACGACGAGATTTCGTAGATATTGAAGTAGAACCACTTGGGAAAGAGGACAATCTCCGGCGGAATGGCGGGCACGGCGTCGTAGTCGTACTCGCCCAATGCACAGAGATACATTTTTGTGAAAGTGTTGCACGCAGTGACGCCGCCATGCGCCAGCACCCACTCGCGGCACTTGGTAAGGTGCGGGTCAGTGGCTGGAATTCCCATCAGCTTGGCCGCGGAGTAGCACTTGACCGAGAGCGAAATGTTGCCGGGACCGCCGGGATAGATGCTCCAACTGCCGTCGTCGTTCTGGTAGCGCATCATCTCGGTGCAGGCGCGCTGGAGGCGACCCGGATCTCCGCTTTCGAGCAGGGTATGCAGAAAGATGTAGTCGGCCTCGAGCATCGAGTCGGCCTCGAGTTCGCTGCACCAGTAGCCGTCAGGATGCTGCAGGCTGAGCAGGAAATCGCGCGCGAGGCCGATCGCCGCATCGACATCGCCCAAGTCGGCGTCGATCCGTCCAAATCTGGGCTGGCCGAAACTGGGCGTTACGCTATGTGTCTTCTGCTCTGGAGTCATGCGGTCTGAAACGCCTCGAATTTCTGGGGAAAGCGTATCTGCCTTCGAAACATTTGCGCCCCATGGCGCGCTCAAGTGCCGCGCCGGTTCTCGCGATCGAGTTTTAGCTGACGGCGATGGATTCGGATCCGCTGGCGCTGCCAATGGCCTGCACAATCTCGGGGGGAAGGCCGAAGCGCACGTTTTCTGGCATCACCTCAACCTCTTCGACGTTTTCAAAGCCGTTCTGACGCAAATAATTCACCACGTCCTCGACCAGGACCTCCGGAGCTGACGCGCCGGCGGTAACAGCGACTGTGTCGACACCGGCGAGCCACTTGGGATTGATGGCCTGAGAGTTATCAATCAGGTACCCGATGGTGCCGAGGTTGCGCGAGACCTCGACAAGGCGGTTGGAGTTGGAGCTGTTTGTGGATCCCACGACCAGGACTAACCCTGCATTGTGCGCCACGTTGCGCACCGCAACTTGACGGTTCTCGGTGGCGTAACAGATGTCCTGCGAGTGGGGACCGACGATGTTGGGATACTTGACCTTGAGTGCGTGAATAATGTCGCGTGCCTCGTCGAGCGACAGCGTGGTCTGGGTGAGATAGGCGACGCGGTCGGGATTGGGCACCTGCAGCACCTCGACCTCGGCAACGTTTGAAACCACTTGGGTTACGCCTGGCGCCTCGCCCAGCGTGCCCTCAATCTCGTCGTGGTCGCGATGGCCGATGAGCACTAGCGAATACCCCTGCTTGGCAAATTTGACGGCCTCAAAGTGCACCTTGGTTACAAGTGGGCAGGTGGCGTCGATGACCTTTAAATTGCGGCCTTTGCTGCGCTCGCGCACTGCCGGCGACACGCCGTGTGCCGAGTAAATGACGCGCTGACCGTCGGGGACGTCGTCGATTTCATGGACAAAGATCGCGCCCTTTTCCGCTAATTCGTTCACAACATAGCGGTTATGCACAATCTCGCGGCGCACGTAGATGGGCGCGCCGAAGGTTTCAAGCGCAATCTTCACGATGTCGATGGCGCGCACCACGCCGGCGCAAAAACCACGTGGCTTGAGCAACAACACCCTCTTCTGGCTGGGGGAAGTGCCGGGGGATCCGTGATGGGGAATGGAATCGAGGACAGTCGTAGTCACCCACTAAGTATACCAACCGGCGAGTTGAAGCGATAGGAGAGAAATGGGGCTGAGGGCCGCCTCCGTCAGGCAGCTTCACACGGCAAATCCGCCACTACCTTGAGGTTGCGGGCATCGATGGCGCGATAGGCGCGCGATGGTCATAGTAACTTTGGAAATGGATTTGCCAAGCGGCATACCAGGCCATGAAAAAAATTCTGCTCGGACTCGTGCTCATCTTCTGCTTCGCATTACCCTATGCGGCGCAGGCGCAGGTCGTGGTGGTAGTACACCACCGCCATCACCATCATCATCATCCCCGCCTCCAGATCAACAACCAGTAGTTGCTTGAGAATCCCGTTGTCCCACCCTTGCCGCGATCGCATTCTTCGCAAAGAGACGTCAAGGATGGGGCGCCCGATTTCATGCCAGCTTTCGGAGCAGCGTGGGACACGCGCTGGTAAGAGCGCTCGCTCAAGCGACTGCGGATTCAACCGGCCGCAGGCTCACTTGCACATCGACTCGTGTTCCGAGGCGGTTGAGAACCGACATCAGGCGATCGAGGGTGAAGCGGCGAAGGTCGGCGTTGCGGATGCGAGAAAAATCGGCCGCGGCGATGCCGGTCAGTGCGTGCGCGGCGCGGACGGTCATTTTCTTGCGGTCTAGCTCTTTAATGATTTCGGCGGCGAGGATCGCCTTCAACTGTTCGACATCAGGGTTTGCATAGCCGAAGTCGCGAAAAACGTTGCCGCTGCCGTGCACGAGTTCGATCTTTTCGAGTTTCATCCGAGTGACTCCTTTAACGCCTTTAGCCGGTTCCTGATCAAATCGATTTCGTGTTGCGGAGTTTTGATACCCCGCGTCGATTTCTTCTGGAACGCGTGAATGACCCAGATCGCACTAGCAATCTGCACAGCGTAAACGACCCGAAAGGCGTTTCCGCGAAAAGGCAGTGCAATTTCAAAAACTCCGGAGCCGACGCCTTTGAATGGCTTGACTACATCTGCCTTTTCGCCCTCTGCCGCGATGGTCAATGCTCTGAGGCACGTGGCTTGTGCCTCTGCGGGAAACTTCTCGAAGTCCTTGCGGGCGGCCTTGATCCATGAAATAGGTCTCGTAGCGAGAGCCATAGCATCCTCCGTCAATTGATATTGACCACCCCTCAGAGAGGAGCGCTATTTGGCGCGGCTTCATTTCGCGCAATGGACTCAATCTCCCTTGCGGCCTATTTCGCACGAATCAGAACAGACCCGTACTAACCGACTGTAGTCATATTTGACAACATTTGTCAAGAATGGGTCCCATTCGCACTCCAGCCCTCGGAGATTAGATAAGGATCTCTCTTTTCCTCAGGAGGGTGGGTTTTCAACCGGGCTTTGACCACGATACCCAATGTGCTCCCTCGGTAGAATCAATCTAGTCATGTCTGAATTCACCCATCTGCATTTGCACACTGAGTATTCCCTGCTGGACGGCGCGTGCGACGTTTATAAACTTGTGGATCGCGTGGCGGCGCTGGGGCAGAAATCCGTGGCCATGACGGATCACGGGAATATCTATGGAGCGGTGCACTTTTTTGACGCGGCGAAGGCTAAAGGCATTAAGCCGATACTGGGCTGCGAGCTCTACGTGTGCAAGGCGGAGGATCATCGCGCCGATACGCCCAATGACCAGTACAACCACCTGCTGGTTCTGGCGGAAAACGAGGAGGGCTACCGGAACCTGATCCGGCTTACGTCGGAGGCGAGCCTGAATGGGTTTTACCGCAAGCCGCGCGTAAGCAAAAAGTATCTGGCGGAAAACTGCAAGGGGTTGATCGGCACATCCGGTTGCCTGAGCGGCGAATTGTGCGAGGCGCTGGGCGACGCGAATTTGGACCCTGCGGAGAGATACCTGAGGGCCAAGGCCGTCGCGCAGCAGTACGAGGACATCTTTGGCAAGGGCAATTTCTTTCTGGAGGTTCAGGACCAGGGCCTTGAAGACGAGCAAAAGATACGCGCCGACCTGTTTCGTCTGGAGCGCGACCTCGGCATTCCGCTGGTTGCTACGAATGACTCGCACTACCTGTGCGGCGAGGACTCGCACGCGCACGACGTGATGCTGTGTGTGCAGACTGGCGCGAAGATTCACGAGAGCAATCGGTTCAAGTTCGATAGCGATCAGTTTTTTGTGAAGAGCGGGGACGAAATGGCCCAGCTCTTCAAGGACGCGCCTGCGGTGGTCGAGCGGACCATGGCGATTGCCGAGCGCTGCAACCTGAAACTGCAGAAGGTGAAAAATCCGTTTCCCGAATTTGCGGTGCCGCCGGGGCACACCATCGACAGCTACTTCGAGGAGGTGTGCCGCGCGGGAATGAAGAAGCGGCTCGACACGTCTGTGCGGCAACTGGAGCTGCGCGGAATTCGCCGCTCGACTCCGGAAGAATACGAAGCGCGGCTTAATTATGAAATCGATGTGATCAAGCAGATGAGTTACTCGGGCTACTTCCTGATCGTGTGGGATTTCATCAAATACGCGCGCGACAACGGAATTCCCGTGGGCCCGGGACGCGGATCGGCGACGGGATCGCTCGTGGCCTACGTCATGGAGATCACGAACATCGATCCGCTGCAGAATGTTCTGCTCTTTGAGCGGTTCCTGAATCCGGAGCGCGTGACGATGCCGGATATCGACGTGGACTTCTGCATGAACCGGCGCGGCGAAGTGATCGACTACGTGACGCGCAAATATGGCCGCGAGCAGGTGGCGCAGATTATCACCTTCAACACCATGGCGGCCAAGGCGTCGATCAAGGATTGCGGGCGCGCGCTCGACATGCCCTACGGCGACGTAGACCGCGTTGCCAAGCTGATACCGGCCACGGTGGGCATGACCATCGACAGAGCGCTTGAGGATGTGCCCGATCTGCGCAAGTTGTACGACAACGACAAGCAGGTGCGTGAGCTGATCGACACGGCGAAGAAGCTCGAAGGCTTGGTGCGCGGCGCAGGGGTGCACGCCTCCGCGGTGGTAATTGCGCCACGACCGCTTACGGAACTGGTGCCGCTGAACCGCACCAAGAACGATGAAATCGTAACGGCATACGATATGAAGGCCGTAGAGAAGATGGGCCTGCTGAAGATGGACTTCCTCGGCCTGACAACTCTCACGGTGATCAGTGATGCCGTAAAGCTGATTGCGCAAACGCGCGGCGAGACGCTCGACATCGAGGCTATTCCGATTGACGACCCCGAGACTTTCAAGCGCGTGTTTCACACCGCGCTGACTTCGGGCGTGTTCCAGTTTGAATCATCGGGGATGCGGGATATTTTGCGGCGCTACAAACCGGATACGGTGGAAGAGCTGACGCAGTTGAACGCGTTGTTCCGTCCGGGGCCGATGAACATGATCGACGATTTCATCGAGCGCAAATGGGGACGGCGCAAGGTGGAGTTTGCGCTGCCAGAGCTCGAGGTCATCCTGAAGGATTCGCTGGGCGTGACGGTTTACCAGGAACAGGTAATGCGCATTGCGCAGGTGCTGGCAAATTTCAGCCTGGGCGAGGCCGACCTGCTGCGGCGCGCGATGGGAAAGAAAGATCAGAAGGCGATGGCGAAGATGCGCGATCGCTTTATGAATGGCGCGCAGAAGCTGGGACATCCGAAGGCGGCGCTGGAAGAGTTGTTTGAGCAGATGGCGAAGTTTTCGGAATATGGATTTAACAAATCGCATTCGGCGGCTTACGCGTGGGTGGCTTACCAGACGGCATATTTGAAGACGCACTATCCGGTCGAGTTCATGGCCGCGCTGCTTACTTCGGAAACCTCGAAGCCCGACAGCGTGGTGAAGTACATCGGCGAATGCCGCGAGATGGGGATCGCCGTCGAACCGCCGGACGTGCAGGTTTCAGGGGCGCAGTTCACGCCGCACGGTGAGGCAATCCGCTTTGGGCTGGCCGCGGTGAAGAACGTGGGCGGCAACGCCATCGAATCGATCATGAAAGCGCGCGCCGAGGCGGACGGACGCTTCAAGACGTTCTGGGAGTTCTGCGAAAAAGTCGATCTGCGCGTGATGAATAAACGTGTGATCGAGTCGCTGATCAAGGCCGGCGCACTGGACGCGCTGGGTAACCGCGGGCAACTCAGCAATGCCATCGACAAGGCCATGGAACGCGCGCAAAAGACGCAACGCGACGCGGAGCAAGGGCAGAGCGGATTGTTCGGTCTGTTTGACGAAACGCCGGCACGCGGCCACGATGCCGACTCGCTGCCGCTGGCCCCGGATTGGGAAGAGTCGGTGCGCCTCGCGAACGAGAAAGAAGTGCTGGGATTCTTCGTCTCCGGACATCCGCTGGACAAGTATGCGGAGAAGCTGCGCAACCTGACGGGCGTGATTACGGTCGCCGAAGCGCTGGAACGCACGCCGCCGGAACGGCGCTGGGGCGGGCAGCAAGACCCGGCCGATGAACTTCAGGTGGCGGGAATCATGCAAGGTCTGCGCGTACAGAAGAGCCGGCGCGACCAGCGGCTCTACGCACAAGCCCAACTCGAAGACGCGACCGGGAAGATCGAACTGATCTGTTTTGCGCGCGATTACGAGAAGCTGGCCGCGCAGTTGAAGATGGAAGTACCGGTGCTGGTGCGCGGCATGTTGATGGGCGATGAGGACGCCGCGCCCAAGATCGCGATCAGCCAGGTGCTGGCGCTCGAAGAGGTTCAGGTGAAGCTGCCCACGGGCATACGCATCCGCATCAATCTCGACCGGGCTACGGATGAGATGCTGGCTGCGCTCAAGAGCGCTGCTGACGCCGCACCGGGCCCCGGCAAGGTGCTGCTACAGCTCGAGAAGAAAGGTGAATACGCCGTAATTCTTGAGCCGGAAGGCATGAGCGTCTCCGCGGACCGCGGCTGGGTGGAACGCGTGGAAGAACTGGCCGGCAAGGGATCGGTGCAGGCGGTGGGGTAAAGGCAGGGACTGAGAGACTAAGGGACTGCGGGACTAAGGGAGCTATCTGGCAGGAAAAGCTGGCGTTTGGCGAGTGAAGGTTTGTGCGATATAGAAAATTGGGCTGCGGCCCGCTTGAAGTTTCGGAGTTGAGTTTCGGCACGTGGCTCACGGTGGCCGGCGGCGTGGCGCGCGAGCAGGCGATTCGCTGCATCCACGCGGCGCTCGATCACGGGATTTCGCTTTTCGATACGGCCAATCAGTATGGTGCGGGCGAAGCAGAGCGGGTGCTCGGCGAGGCGCTCAAGAGTTATCCGCGTGATCGCTACCTGATCGCCACCAAGCTTTATTTCCCCGTGGGAGACGAGCCCGATCGGGGACTCTCTGCCGCGCAGATTGAAAAACAACTGCATCGCTCGCTGGAACGGCTCGGCGTGGACGCGATCGATCTCTACCAGTGCCATCGCTACGATCAGGACACTCCCCTTGAGGAGACCATGCTTGCGCTGGACGGCGCAGTACGCGCTGGCAAGGTGCGCGCCATCGGCTTCAGCGAGTGGAGCGCGGAGCAGATCGACGCTGCAGCGGCGATGGCCGGAGCACATGCGCTGGTTCCCTTCTCCGCAAGTCAGCCGCAGTACTCCATGTTGTGGCGCAAGCCTGAGGCCGCCGTTTTTCCCGCGTGCGCACGCGATGGAATCGGCAACCTGGCATTCTCGCCCCTGGCGCATGGCGTGCTAACGGGTAAATACGCGCCGGGCGAACCGCCTCCGCCGGGAACGCGCGCTGCGAGCGAAGAGATGAATCAGTTCATGGAGACGGCCGGCCGGCACTATCGCTCCGATTCTTTGCTCTCCGCTGTCGCGCGGCTGAAGCCCATCGCCGCAGAGTTGGGACTGACCATGGTGCAGATGGCGCTGGCGTGGGTGCTGCGACGGAGCGAAGTTGCTTCGGCGATCATCGGCGCGTCTCGTCCCGAGCAGATCGCCGACAATGTGCGTGCTGTGGGCGTGACGCTGCCTGCAGAGGCGATTGAACGGATCGATCAGGCGCTTGACGGGGTTGTCGTGCGGTAGTGGTCTCGTTTTTCGGCACGCACGTGTGCGGGCGTGGACGCCCGCGCGACAGCCGGTCTCCCACCCCAAGAATCAAAGACCGATTCTTGGGGGCCCCGGTCTGGAGACCGGCGCTACATATTGGCCTTAGCAGGCGGCTTTGGGGTTGGGATAGGTGTCGCGGTTGCCGGCGTGGCTCGGGTCGAGGCAGGCGAAGTCCTTTTCGATAGCGACTTCAAGGGAGCCGGAGCCGTTCGGGACATCGCAATATATGCCGACATCATCGCCGTCGGCCCACGCTTGCGCGACGCTCGTGGGCACAGTCACAGTCACTTCATCGAGCGCGTGAGATACGGCGACGCATTCCGCAGCCGCTGCGTGCTGAAGCACGTAGCTAAGTCGGACGCCGGGCGCGAAGTGAATGGTTTCCGCAACGCGACCAGAGGCGATGAGCCGCTGCACCTCCGACGGGCCCACGCGAAGGCGCAACGAATCTCCTTTGATGCGTAATTTCATCGAACTTGCCTCGCGGCGCGGAGCCGGTCCGCGCCTTTGCTTTCGATGCTACTCAAGAGAGGACGGCCGCAGCAATGCGACAGGCGAAATTCCTATGAGTAGGATCCGATTCCTTTCTTGATTTCGAGAGAAGCAAGTTGCTTGTGTTGAGTTTCATTCAAGTGATGCGAGTGCGCTAGGGAATCCGCCGGAAGCGCAACGCCTGAAAAGGCCGGCCGGTAAGCTTCAGCTTGGTTTTTCCACCAAACGTGCCGGGCAGCGGGGTGATCTTCATTTCCCAGGGATCGATAAGCTCGGCGGTGAACTTTCCGTCGGGGAGAGGAAAATCGTAAAAGACGGGCTGGTGATAATCCATATAGTAGAGAATCTCTTCCGGCTGTCTATTGGACTGGTTTACGACGGAGGCATTCAGGTAGTAGGCGACCGGCTGCGCTTCAAGGCC
Organism: Occallatibacter sp.; assembly: GCA_031296305.1. Lineage (GTDB taxonomy): Bacteria > Acidobacteriota > Terriglobia > Terriglobales > Acidobacteriaceae > Telmatobacter. Next base: position 32,410 of record JARLFZ010000030.1, read on the forward strand.
GGGACGTCGCGTGGGGGAACCGGCTGCCGACTCCTCCACCAGCTTGCGAAGAAAAGCGATGCGCGCGGGGCTGGTTCCGTGCAGAGTGCCGCCATGCGCCCACCACAAAGTGGGCGTTCCATTCTCGTCGAGCGATGAATCCGGATCGAGCAAGGTCTCGCCATGGGTGACATAGCATCCGGCCATGACGCCGAGCCAGAAGCGGCGCGCCATCTCCTCACCGGAGAGGTTTCCCCAGCGGCTGTTGAGGTTACCCTCGTACTGGACCTCGTCGAAGCAAATGGGTTTTTGCCAGGCTGCGAGCCATTCCGGGGCCTGTTCGAATTTTGCAATCTGCAGACTGGCGTGCGTGACCCAGGGATGCCCGTAGTCGTACATGGTGTGGCCGTGGTGCACGGAGCGAAGGTGGCTCACGGGGTCGTTCTGCTCAACGATATGAAAGAAGCGGTCGAAGTCCTGGGTGGTTTTGGCGCGCATGAAGTCGTACTCATTTGCCAGCGACCACCAGATGTTCCGGTAGGCGGACATGCGAGCGAGGACATACCGAAGATAGCGGTCATCGGCTTCCGACGGCATCGTGGCATAGCCCCAGCGGTCGTAAGGATGAAACAGGATCAGGTCGGCTTCGATGCCCAACGCACGGAGATCGGCGATGCGCTTCTCAATATGTGCGAAAAACGCCGGATTCGGCTTGGTGAAATCGGAAACGCCAGACGCATTGCGTTCGAAGGGATAATAAGGCGGCTCGTTGTGATTATATTGATAGCTCTTGGGAAAGATGCACATGCGAATTTTGTTGAATGGAGCGGAGCGCAGTGTTTCGAGCGTCTGCTGCTGCAGGCTCTCCGATTGATGGACCCACGCGTAACAAGTGGTGCCGAAGGGAAAGAAGGGGGTGCCATCGGCGTAGGCAAAGTGCTGGCCATTGCTCACTCCCACCGGTCCGTGTGCTCCGACCAGGGGCGCGACACACGAAAATCGTCCCGTTTTGCCCGAGAGCTCTGACACGGAGCTCTCCGTCACATAGGACCATTCGCCCTGCGCATCCGGCATAAAGCGCACTTTGAAATGACCTTCGCCGTCGTAGAATCCATTGGTCGCAATGGTGCGATGGCCAAGCGTGAACTTTGCCGAAAGCTGAACCTCGGTAAAGGGGTTCCCTTCGACAGGGCCGGGAAGAGCGATTTCGAACACCTCCCATTGCGGAACTGGCGCGTGTTGAATTCCGGAATCAGCCTCGGCGATAGCCTGGGATCCAGGCAGGATAGTCGCTGCCAGCGAACTGGCAGATCCGAGCTTCAGCATTTCGCGACGATTTATCAGGCTCATTGCGGCAATCTCCTTTTACGTGGATGCCAGACCGTATCGGATCAAGTCCTGAGCATCTCCAAGCATCAAGTATCCGGGAAAGAACTATGATTCATTTCCACTTCTTTGCATGAACGGTGAATGCACACGATATTAGCCTCCAGAGACGAATGGAGGCCACCTGGCCTCCATTCGTCCAAGCGATTTGGCCGGACATGCGATCAGAACAAAAGCTTGAGAGAGAGTTGCGCGATGCGAGGTGAGATGTCGGAGGTAATGCGACCGAAGCTGGCCGAGGATTGCGTCAGATTGGGGTCGCCGAGGTTGGTGTGGTTGAGGAGATTGAAGTACTCTGCGCGGAATTCAAGGTTGGTGCCCTCACGGCCAAGTCCGAAGTCGCGCTTGAGGCTGCCGTCCCAGTCAACGTAGCGCGGGCCGACGAGCGAGTCCTTCTTGAGATTGCCGAAGGTGTCGTTGGCGGGGCGGGCGAAAGCTGTGGGATCGAGGTAGTTGGTGCATGTGGTCGTGGCCGCGGTGCCATAGGTACAGGCCGAGCCGCCGTGGCCGCCGGCGATGCGGTTGGGCACGTCGATGCCGGTGCCAAAGCCGACAAGCGAGGTGTCCGCGCCGACGATGATGTTGAGCGGATCGCCGCTATGGACCGCGAAGATGCCGGTGGTCTGCCAGCCGTTCACGATCTGGCGCACGATAAAATCGCTGCCCTTGATCGCCGGGAAATCCCACACGTAAGAAAAAGTAATGTTGTTGCGATGGTCGAAGACCGAGGGACCGGTGTCGAGACGTTTGAAGTTAGACACGTAGCTGGGAAGCACGAACGACTGGCCGGTGCCGGCGCTGGTGACGGCCGTGTCCCAGGGAATGTTGTCGATGCTCTTGGACCAGGTGTAGTTGAGAGTGCCGCTGAGGCCGTACCGCGCGCGCTCGCGGAGAGACACCTGCAGAGCATTGTAGTTGGAATTGCCGCCCATGTTCGACTCGGGGATGTTGGAGTAACCCTGATATGGACGGCGGGCGTTTTCGTTGCCGGCGGTATCAGTGCTGCCAGTCTGGACGGCAGGGTTGAGTTCGGGGCAGTCAAAGAGATGGCTGCCGTGCGAGGCCACGTAGGCAAAGCGCGAACTCATACTGGTGGTTATTTGCTGCTCGAACACCAGGTTCCAGTTGTACATGACGGGCACCTGGAAGTTGCCAGAGGGATCGAATGTGATGACTGAGAACGGTGACGTGAAGGTGACGTTGGAGGGCAAGGGCGTAGGCACCGGAAAGGGATTGGCGGTCTTGCCGTAGGGGCTGCTGAAGGTGGCCGTGGGGTCGGAGGCGGTGGGGTTCGAGATCGAGTAGGATTCGACGAAAGGCAAGCTGCCAATCCAGCCGTTGTTGAAGAGGTCGTTCATGCGGGTGTCGTAGAACATGCCCGCGCCGCCGCGGACGCTGGTTTTGCCGTTGCCGAAGAGGTCATAGGCGAAGCCGATGCGCGGCATGAAGTTCTTGTAAGTGTTGCGCACGCCGTTGGCAGGCATTCCTGTGTCGCCGGGAAAACGCAGGCCGATGGGCGCGTTTGGATACATGGTCGAGTGTGTGGCGGACGCGTAGTAAGTGGGGTTGAACTGGCCCATGCGGCCGTCAGCGGATTGCGGAATGAAGGGTTCCCAGCGCAGGCCGTAATCGAACGTGAGCTGGTGATTCACCTTCCAACTGTCTTGTGCGTAGGCGCCGATGAATTTTCCGGTGTTGTTCTGGAAGCTTCCCGAGGCCTGGCTGAATGAGCTGAGATATCCGAGGAAGAAGCTGGCCATGGCGTTGTTGGTGGTGGTGGAGGTGAAGGAGAAGCTCCCGGGCTGGCCGTTGGTGTTGATGACTTCGAGATGGCTCAATTCGCCGTGGAAGCCGAAAGCGATATTGTGCGTGCCGCGGATCCAGTGGAGATCTTCAGCAACTGTGGTGTTGGAGCGCTTAAAGGTCGCGTGCGGATTCTGACCGAAGGAAAAGTTGCCGGTTACGCCGACCGATTGAAACGATGGGAAGGCCGGCTGCCAGATGTTGACACCCAACGTTCCCACGTCGATGCCGCCGGGCAGCGGGCCGCGGATGGAGCTTTCGCGCTGATAGCTGACGATGAAACTATTTAGCAGGCGATCGTTGAAGGTGTGTGTCTCAGAAGCCATCGCATTCATATAGAGAATGTCGGACTGATCCTGATAGGTGAGGTAGTTCTTGGGATCGAGAACACCGTTGAGGTGGAACTTGTCGAGGAAGTAGCGCGTGGAGATGCGATCTTTGGAGTGGATGTCCTGATCGTAGCGGCCGATGAACTCGTTGTAATTTTGCGAATTGGGCTGAAGGTAGGAGAAGGGCGTACCGCTGGACGAGGCCACCGGGATGTAGTTGAGGAGAGCCAGGGAGGCCTTGTCGAAGCGCGTGGTGGGAATGGTAGCCACGTAGTTGTTGCCGCTTACGTTGGTGTAGGGGAAGCAGGCTTTCGGACTGGACGCTGGATCGACGATGCAGTTGGCAGTGGTGACGGTTCCGGTAGCGGTGAAGGGGAATTGACCGGCTTGGTTGCCCGTGGAAGGCAGCGAGGCATCACTCGAAGTGGTCGCCGACGTATCGCGCCAGCGGCTGCTCTGAAAGCCGCCAAAAAAGAAGCCCTTGTTGGCCTTCCAAAGATGTGGAATCTCGAGCGGGCCGCCGAAGGTGCCGCCGAACTGGTTGCGCTTGAGGGGATCGGTGTAAGGCGTGAGCACGCCGTTCTGGACCACGGTCGAGAAGTGGTCATGAGCGTTGAAGACGCGGTTGCGGAGATATTCGAAAAGATCGCCGTGATATTTGTCGGTGCCGGACTTGGTGATGATGTTGACCACGCCGCCCGCGTTCTGGCCGTACTCGGCCTGGTAGTTGCTGGTCTGCACGCTGAACTCCTGCAGCGCGTCTGGGAAGGGGAACGGCGCGTTGACGTTGGTGTATTCGTCAACGTTGTTGCCGCCGTCGAGAAGGAAGTTGGTCTGGTTGGTGCGCGCGCCGTTGGAGGTGATAAGGATGTCGACGGGGAAGGTCTTGGTATTGCCCTGGTCGATGGAGGCGATGTTGGGCGCGACGTTGATGCCGGGCGTGAGCGTAGTGAGCTGGGCGGCATTGCGCCCGTTCAGCGGCAATTGATTTACGCGGGCGGTGTCGACCACCTGCGAAATCGTGCCGGTGGTGGTGTCCACCTGCGGCGCTTCAGTTGTCACAGTGACAGTACTGGTGGCGACGCCGACCCTGAGCGTGGCGTTGACGGTGAGCGCCTGATCGGCTTGAAGAGTCGCCCCGCTTTGCGTGTAAGCGGCGAAGCCCGGAGAGGAGATCGTGACGTCATACCTGGTCGGCGGCAGAGCCGGAAAGACGTAACCGCCGGAAGAATTTGTCACCGTTTCCGTGACCACGCCGGTTGCCGATTGCGTAGCTGTAACTTTGGCGCCGGCTACGGCCGCTCCACTGGAATCGACGACAGTGCCCACGATGCTGCCCAGGCCTTGTGCACGTGCAGTTGGTGTAACGTCAATGGCAAGAAGCAGCAACGCAACCGGTAGAAGCAACGCCGCCAATGAATGCAGTCGAGACACTCCTATGCTTGTCATGGGGAGGAATTCTAGGTCTGCCCTTGATGAGCTGTCAAGTATATTTGTAGATGTGCATAATTATGATACCGCGAAACGCCTAAGGCAAATGGGATCAACAACGGCATGCCCACGTTTTGCCAGCGACTCATCTGCATATCTATGCACGCGCGAACAATACAGGGCTCATACTCGTTCCCGTTACGAGAGTGGGGCGCGAGTGCTATCGGGTAACTACGCAAGGCCATGGTTGCCGCAAGGATTAGCATATTTATGCGGTACCCGTGCATTATGTTGTCATACGCCAACCGATTCGATACAATTCCGGTTCGGGCAGAATTGCGGAGATTCTCTATTGAATAGAACAGGCCGCGGTAAGGATCGATCATCGTGAAAGAGATGGCATTCAAAGACCTGACCCGTCCGGTCGACCGCTCTCAGTGGCTCAAGCGTCAAGCGAATTGGATCAGATTGAGCGCCATGACCATGACGAACCATGCGCAGCTCGGGCACACGGGAGGCGATCTTTCCTGTGCGGACATTCTCTCCGTCCTTTATCTGGGCGGAATCCTGCGCGTTGATCCATCGCAACCGCTCTGGCCGCAGAGGGATCGCTTCATTCTTTCCAAGGGGCATTGTGCCGGAGCCTTCTATTCCACGCTCGCTGCCAAGGGTTTCTTCCCTGTCGAACAATTGAAGACATTCATGGATCCGCTTTCGATGCTCAATGGCCACCCGGATCGAAAAGCGTTGCCGGGAGTGGAAGCCAATACGGGTCCGCTTGGACATGGCCTTCCGATTGCAGTCGGTGCTGCGTTAGGCGCCAGAATGCGGCATGAATCGTGGCGGGTATTTGTGCTTACCGGCGATGGAGAACTCCAGGAGGGATCAAACTGGGAGGCCGCGATGACAGCGCAACACTACGGCCTCGACAACCTGATCGTCATCGTCGATCGCAATCGGCTTCAGCAGGGAGACTTCACTGAGAATACTTTGCGCATGGAACCTCTGGCGGACCGGTGGCGCGCCTTCGGCTTCTCAGTCGCGGAGGTGGATGGTCACGATCCGGAGGCGCTTCTCAATCGCTTCAGTGCGCTACCGATAGCATCGGGGAAACCCACCTGTCTCATTGCCCATACGATAAAAGGCAAGGGCTTTTCATTCGCTGAAAACAAGCCCGCATGGCACCACGGCGTTCCTACGCGCGAACAGTTGGTTGAGGCAGGCCGGGAACTGGGTGTGGAGGTAAACTGGTGAGCATCGTGGACAAGGTAGGCGAACCCAAGGTCATAGAGAAGCAGGCGTTATTCGACTGCCGTGAAGCCTACTCCTCTGTGCTGGAGGAACTGGCGGCGCAGGATCAACGTGTATGCGCCGTGATCAACGATTCCCTGTCCTCGGCAAGACTTAAGAGCTTCAAAACGAAATATCCGGATCGCTTTGTCAATGTCGGCATCGCCGAGCAAAATCTGGTGGGAGTGAGTTGTGGGCTGGCCAACAGCGGCATGATCCCGTATGTATGCGCCGCATCGTGCTTCTTGACCGCACGGTCAATGGAACAGATCAAAGTTGACCTCGCCTATTCCAAAACTAATGTCCGGCTTTGCGCCATGTCGCCGGGTATGGCCTACGGCCAGCTCGGTCCTACGCACCACTCCATCGAAGATCTCGCCTGGATGCGTGTGCTGCCCAATCTTACCGTGATTGTTCCGGCCGACCCCGTGGAGACCGCAGCTGTCATGCGCTACTCGCTCCTGCACGAGGGGCCAATGTTTCTGCGCATCGCGCGCTTGCCCGTGCCGCGCGTGCATGGCGACGATTACGAATTCCGTTTAGGCAAGGCGGTGCGCCTTCGCGAAGGCTCCGACGTGACGCTGATCGCGAACGGCCTGATGGTGTGCCGCGCCCTCGATGCGGCCAAAGCGCTTGAGGCGCGTGGCATTTCGGCGCGCGTGCTCAACATGAGCACCTTGAAACCACTCGATCATGAGGCGATCCTCGATGCGGCCCGCACCACGCGCGGTATCGTAACTGCTGAAGAAGCGCTGGCGGCAGGCGGATTGGGCGGCGCGGTAGCCGAGGTGCTTGCGCAGCAACATCCCACCCCCATGCGCATCCTGGGCGTGCCCGACGTCTTCGCTCCCACGGGCAAGGCGGAGTTTTTGCTCGAACATTTTGGGCTGACCGCGGCGGGGATCGAACGCGCCGCTCTGGAACTGTTGGCGCGCGAGGGATAAATGGCCTGCGAATGGATTCTCGCGATTGACCAGGGCACGACCAACACCAAAGCGCTGTTGGTCGATCGCGAAGGCCGTACGGCTTATCGGGCTTC
>JARLFZ010000031.1 GCA_031296305.1 Occallatibacter sp.
GGGATTGCGTTTGAGATGCCAGCAGGGATCCTGACCGCCCTGGGGAAACAGCGCCACCGCGCACGAAACATTTGCGGTTCCGAGATAGTCGTACTCAGTCTTCTGGCCTTTGAGCGGAACCATCATGAAGCGGCTGACGGCGACTGTGGAGTGAGGGGAACCGCGCAGCACGAACACGGTCCAGTCCACCGCAAAGACGACAAGAGAAAACGCCGCAAATCCAATCAGGCCGCGCAACAGCCACATGCCGAACCAACGCATTCTCTATCTCCTTGCATTCATGCGGGTGCAATCAGGATAGCCGCGCTGGGCCGATAGCGTCGTGTTGGGGATGTTCCGTTAGAAACAACCGCAGATCCTTCGACTTTGCTTACCCCATGATTGCGTGGCAATCTTGGGGCCGCAAACGCGCTTCGCTCAGGATGACAGCGTAGTTTCGATGCGAAGTTTAAAGGCAGGGAACTAACCCGCGGTTCGGCTTCTGGTTGGCCTTGGCGCGGATTAGAACTTCAAGCTGCCTGCGCGCGGCGAAATGCCGCTCAGTTCTGCGGCGCGCGCTTCGGCGTACGCGGCTGCGCCGATCAGAGCGGTGCGGCTTTCCAAAATCACGCGCACCGGCGTATTCACCAGCAACTGGCTCAGGCGGCCCTTGTCGGTGAAGGCCTTCATGAAGGTTCCGTCCTTCAGCTTTTCCAGTATGCGCGGGGCGATGCCGCCGCCGATGTAGATCCCGCCTACCGACAAAATCTTCAGCGCCAGGTTGCCGGCTTCGGCGCCGTAGGCAGAAACAAACATGTCGAGGGCCTTCTCGCAGAGCTCGCTTTTGGCCTTGAGTGCGGCTTCTGTGATGGCGGCGTTGGGATCTTCCTGGGTCATGCGCTCGGCGAGCCACGCGGGCTCTTCCATGCCGCGCACTTCGCGCAGGAATTCGTAACAGTTGGTGAGGCCCTGGCCGCTGACCACGCGCTCAAAGCTGATGCGCCCATCGTATTTCTGGCGCAGGAAGCGCAGCAGGTCGATCTCGTCTTCGTTGCGCGGCGCATAGTCAGAGTGGCCGCCCTCGGAGGGGTAGGGAACGTAGTCGCGGCCGTCAAAGACTAGAAAGGCCTCGCCCAGGCCGGTTCCCGCGGAGATCAACGCGCGGTTGCCCACCTGCCGGGCATCGCCCTCGCTCAAGGTGAAAATCTGGTCGGGGCCAAGTTCCGCGATGCCGTAGCCGTTTGCCTGCAAATCATTGATAAGAAAAACGTAATCAATCTTCAAGTCGCGTGCCAGCTCGCGGCTGTCCAGCGTCCAGGGAAGATTCGTCAGCCTTAGCCGCCCCTCCCGCACCGGTCCAGGCACGCCAAAGCACGCCGCAGTCACCTTTTCGGAGACCACAAACTCCTTCACGATCGCTTCCAGCCCCGAATATTCCTTGGCCGGGAACTGCTTGTCGCGTGAGTGCTTCAGCTTGCCATCGGTAAAATCAAACAGCGCCAGGTGAACCTTGGTGCCGCCTACATCGCCTGCCAGAATCATTCAATCCTCTCGAGAACTCCACAGCTTTGCGCGTCGGGCGCGGGCAGCAAGGATGCCGCCGCACGGTCCAGAAGCAAGGTAAGTATACCGCCAACGGGGCTGATGAGCTGGCTGGGAAGGCGCTCCACGTGGCGCGGCCCCGTAAATACTTCGTTTAGAATCTGCGCTTTATCCGCTCCGCCTATGAGGAAGAAGACTTGCGATGCGCGGTTGATTACCGGCCAGGTGAGGGTGACGCGCCAGGCGTCCTTGTTCTCGACATGGTTGGCGACGGCGAGGCGGCCCAGCTCGGAGAGGGCTTGAGTGTGGGGAAAAAGAGACGCGGTGTGTCCATCTGGCCCCATTCCCAGTTGCACGACATCGAAGCGGGGCAGTTCTGCGCCTTCCAAGCGGAAAGAATGGCGCAACTCTGACTCGTAGCGCGTCGCTGCGGCCTCCGGTTCCAACTCCCCTTCCATGCGGTGAATTTGTTCGGGTTGGAGCGGCACGAGGTCCAGCATGGCTTCGCGGGTCATGCGGTAGTTGGAGTCGGGGTCGTCGGGCGGCACGCAGCGCTCGTCTACCCACCACAGGTCGAGCTGCGACCACGGCATGCGGGTGCGCCACGGCTGCGCGGGATCGGCCAGCAGCGAGAAGGTCGCTTTGGGAGTGGGGCCGCCGCTGATGGCGATGCGCGCGCGGCCGCGGGCGGCGACGGCGCGTTCTGCCTGCTCGACAAAATATTGCGCGGCGCGGCGGGCGAGGGCGGCGGCATCGGGCTCGACGTAGTAGACGATCTTCAGTTCTTGAGGCATGGGGAATGCTCCTCTGGTTACTACATTAAATGGATGAGGAGTACGTTCACGAGTGCTGGCGCTTAAAGGAAAGCGTGCGGCTCACCGTCCCAAGTACGCGCGGTACTGTTGCTCGAGCACGCCGGCGGAGCGGGCTAGCAGCAGCTTTGAGACGTTGTACTGGAACAGGCTTTCGACCAGGTTGTTTTCGGCGGTGGCCAGGGTGGCTTGCGCGGTTACCAGGGGCAGGTTGTCGTCCACGCCGGCGTTTACGCGGTCGGTTTCGTCGCTCAACGCGCGCGTGGCGAGGTCGACGTTGGAGCGGGCCACGTCGACGAGTTGCCTGTTCGCATTCACGTCCAGCAGCGCCGCGCGCACCTGTTCGTCGATGTGGTTGCGCAGGTCGGCGAGCTGCGCGTCAATTGAATTCATCTCCGCTTTGGAGGCGTCCTCGTCGCCGCGCAGGCGCGCTTCGCGGAAGATGGGAAAATTCAGCGTCCCGATGGCAACGAAATCGCCGTGCGTGCCGGCGCCGTTCACGGTGCTGGTGCCGTAGTAGCTCGAAAAGCTGAGCGTGGGCAGGCGCTGGCTGCGATAGACCGCGTGCACTGCCTTGTACTCGACCGCCTGGTTTTGCAGGTTCTGGTAGTCCTGGCGGGACTTGTAGGCCAGCGCGCGTACCTCTTCCGGCGTCTGCCCGGCCAGCTCGCTGTAGGGCGCGGGGTCAGTAAGCGCAATCTCCTGTCCGGAATCGATGCCGATCTCGCGCTTGAGCAGGATTAAATCCTTCGCCTGCTGGTCCTGGGCAGTGATCAGCGCCTGCTGCTGCGACTCAAGCTGCACGCGGGCGCGCAATTCTTCCAGGTTGGCCGCGGTGCCAGCTTCGTGCGCCGCATGCGCGTGATCGAGCAGCGTCTGCGCCTGCGCCACCAGCGCCTTGGCGTTTTCCACCTGGGATTGGTCGGCAATGGCCCGCAGATACGCGATGGCGACTTGCTGCACTACCTCGCCGCGCGCCGACATCTTGTTGAAATATGCCGCGCGCTCCGCCGCGCCCGCCACCTTCCAGCTCTCGATGACGGGGCCGGAAAACAGGATCTGGCTAAAGTGAATCTGCCCCTGGGTCAAATCGTCGCGGGTAATGAGCGAGAACCCCGCAGGAAACTTGCCGCCCGGAAACAACGACGAGAACTTGGCGATGGTTTTGGGGCCGAAGCCCTGCGCCGCGAGGTTGTGCATGTAATAGCCGGTGTCGCCGGTGAGCCAGATGGTGGGCAAAAACTCCTGGAGCGCCTCGTTCCGCATGCCGTGCAGCGCCTTTTCGCCGTTCTCGGCTTCTCGCAATCCCAGATTGTTTTTGAGGCCTCGCTGGATGGCGTCGTCCAGCGACAACTTGAGGGGCTCGTTTGTTACCTGCTGCACAGTGACGCTGCCGTAGAAGGGATTGGCCGCGGAGGTCGGGTTCTGCGCCTGCGCAAACGCCGCGGCGGCTGCAATCGCCAGCAAAAGCGGGAGGGTGAGCGCGGGCACGATTCGCCCGAAGTCAAAATGAAGCCGTGGGTTCACTGCCATTATTTTCTCAGATGCGGCTTGGAGCCCAATAGATTCAATCGAAACCCCGCAGACTGCGGATAAACTTCAAGCACTTTCTCCAACCGGGCTCCGCTGGTTTCTCGGACTCGGTTACTCCTGCGCGAAGATTTTGAATCACTGCGGGCTCTCCGGTCCCCAGCCCCGCGGCCTCCATCATCAATTCCACGTCGAATCCTTCCTTGCGCGCGCGCTGGTCGTAGTAGAAGAGCGTGACGGCGATGGGATAAAGCGGGCCCACGACGGCGGCGATGACTGCGTAGAAGAAATTGGCAACCACGGCGTATACCTGCCGGTTGAAGCTGGCGTAATGCCGCCCTGCGTAGATGAGCGTCGCTATCCACCAGATGAGGAATACGGCCAGACCCTCGAGAATCAGGGTGCAGGCGAAGACCATTAGCCAGGCAATGAAAATGCGGCCGCGGCTGCCCCTGGTCAGCTTCCAACTACGGCGCAGCGACTTCCAGGCGCTGATTTCTTCGAGCGCCGCCGCCGGGAACGCAAGCGAAAGGCACACGCCCGTCCGAATGAACAGGTATATGCCAACAGGAATTGGCAGCAGAACCGTGACAATCGTCAAAGGCGATGGGTCGCCCATCAGGCCGAGCTTGTCCTCAAGGGTTCCAATTCCGAAAAGGACGCCGAATGCGAGCGCTTCAGGAAGGATCAATACCGCGGCCCATTTGAGGAATGCCAGCCACAGGTAGCGACGCCATCGCGCGAGAGCAAAGCGGAGCGACGCGACGATGGTTGTACTTTCGCCAAAGACCTCGCATGAGGCCAGTTGTACAAACGCGGGCAAGAATAAAAGCGAAACAAAACCGGAAACGTGGTAGTAGCCGTAAGAGAGAAGCCAGTTCAGGGCGGCCCTTCCCGATTGAGTTGCGTCTGCCGCGGCGATCAACCGGTCCGTGTGCACCCAGGCAATATCCGCTGCGTGAATCGCCAGCATTGCTGCCGCCGGCAGTGCCGCGATGCCGACGAAGAGCACGAATTTTTTGCGGTAGATCGCGAAGGTGCGATCGAGAATCTCGCCCAGATTCATGGGGCGCAGAGCCGCTTGCATTTGGCCCTCCTTATCGCTCCGATTGCCGGGATTCGCGGTCTGGCGTTCCGGCATCCCCGGTCTCCAGATGCGAGAGACCGGGGGCACCGAGCTGGAACTGGGCATCCCCGGTCTTCGCTGAATGGATCCAGATGGCGTTGCCGCCGCCGGAAACCATGTGTACGTTGAGCACCGTGGCGCGGTCTACCGTTTGGCGGGTGAATGCTGTGTGCGTGGGCTCATCGGCTGCGTCGGGCGCATCGGCGTAGATCTCCGCTACATATTTCCCATCGCCGAGAAAGCTCAGCGGCACTTTTACGTCGCGCGCGTCCCAGTTGGTGAGCGAACCGACATACCAATCGTTGCCGCTGCGGCGCGCCAGCGTGATCCACTGCATCGGCATGCCGCCGATGGAGCGCACCTCGTCCCACGTGCATGGAACCCGCTTGATGAAATCGAATTCCTTTTGTCCCGCGTAGGCCTCCGGGTAATCCGCAACCATCTCGAATTCGCTCTCGAAGACCACAAACAGGGCCAGCTCCTGGGCGCGCGTGTTCAGCGCCATGGGCATAAAACTCCGCGGCACAAAGTGCTCGAGGTTGGTGTTGTTGAATGCGCCCGGCGTGTAGTCCATAGGGCCGGCCAGCATGCGTGTAAAGGGCAGGGTGGCGTTATGCGCCGGTGTGACGCGCGCCGTGAACTTCAAGTACTCCTTGCCCATCACGCCTTCGCGCGTCATCAAGTTTGGGTACGTGCGGCGCAGCCCGTCGGGCTTGAACGCGCCGTGGTAATCGATCATGAGATGATGTGCGGCCGCTGCTGCCACCACCTTGCGATACCAGTCGACCATCCACTGGTCGTCGCGATTCATGAAGTCGATTTTCACGCCCGCGATGCCCCACTGTTCAAAGAGCGGAAACGCCTGGTCCATGTACTTGTCCACAGATGTCCAATGCGCCCACAGCCAGAGCTTGACGTTTTTTTCTTTCGCGTAGCGCAGAAGCTCGGGCATGTCGATGTCGGGAGACACGTGCGTAATGTCAGCCAGCCGCGAGTAGTCTTCCGGACCTTTGCGATCCGGAGCCAGTGCCCATCCCGCATCGATGAGCATGAACGGGAAACCCGACGCGGAGGCAAAGTCGATGTAGTGCTTCATGGTTGCGGTGTTCATGCCCGGCTTCACGGTGAGGCTGGGCGCGGCCTCGCCGCTCCACCAGTCCCATGCCGATTTTCCCGCGTTGATCCACGAGGTGTCGGCGATCTCGGACGGCGGATTCAGGTTGAGCACGATGTTTGACTCGATCAGCTTGCCGGGCTCATCGGCAATCATCAGCACGCGCCACGGGCTGGCGAAGGGCGTTTCTGTTTCGACGGCGTAGCTGGGATCGATGTGGCCTGCGGCATCTTCATGCTGCGACAGATCGGCATGCACGGTGCGGCTCGCGAAACCTTCGGCCTTGCGCAGGTACATGCCTGAGTAATGCTCGATGTCCGCTTCGGTAATCGCGACCCATCCCACGCCGGGCTCGTTCGCAAGATACGGGAGCCCGATCAGCCAGCCGGGGTGCAGCCCGCTCACATTGCGCAGTTGATACTCGTCCTCCCAGGAGGACTGATAGCCATCGAGGATCAACGGGTAGGTGGAAGCGTCCTGAACAAAGGAGAATTGCGTCAACTCGTGGGCGATGCGGGTCTGGCCAATCGCCGGCTGTTTGGGAACCCGGTAGCGAAACGCCACGCCGTCATCGAAGGCGCGCACTTCGATGGAGAGCTTGCGACCGGTAGCATCTTCGAAATCGGCACGCACGCCGTTGTAGTGGTTGCGCGCGGTGCGCGTCTTGCCCACGGGAAGCGTGTAGGTGTCGTCGGCGGTTTCGGCTTGCTCGCCGGTTTTGCGCATGCCTTCGCCCAGGACCGGCAGTCCGACGAGGTCCAGGCCGAGCTTCGACGCGACGAAAAGCGGCTTGCCGTGAAAGTCGACCGTATAGCGCAGGTCATTGCTGGCGACGCCGGCGCTGTAGAGCCGCAGGGTGATCTGGCCGTTGGGAGAAGTGACTGTTGCCGCGGCGAGATCGGCATTGGCGGGTGACTGTGCCCTTAGAAGTGCGGCGGCAACGAAAAGCAGGCAGACCCCGGCGGGGCGAAGAGCGGGCATGATTCCTCCGTGGCGAACGGCTGGTTTGGTGAGCGTTTACGCAGCCTTCGCGGCCACGGGCCAGTATAACTGGATGGCGTTTGCGGCGAGTGTCAGTTTGGCCGCGGGTTCACGCAGGGGCTGAAGCCCTGCGTGATCTTTTGCGAAGGCTGCGGCGCGGCTGAAAGCCGCGCCCTGATACAAGGCCTGTGAGTTGGGGTTCGTGCTATCCCCCATCTCAGAATCGAGATGGGGGGCACCATTGTTGGTGCTGGATTGAGGGTGTGAGTTGGGGTTCGTGCTGTCCCAAATCTCAAAATCGGGATGGGGGCACCCGCGCGGCCGGCGGGTTTTATACGAGATGGAGTGCAGCTTCAGCCCACTGCGACGCTTCTTCGTAGCACATCTGCAAGTCTTCGGCGTTGAGGCATCGCTTTTCCGTCACAATATCGCAGGTCGCCCAGTCGGCGCGTTCATGGGCCTCAACCCAACAGAGCAAAGTGCGCTCCGGCAGTATCTCGCCCTCCAGTGCGCGGCGAATTTCGTCGCGCAGAGGCAGCAAGGGCGTCAGGTTGTACATGGACACGCGCAGCATCGCGGGCAGGAGGCTCAACAGGCCCAGCAGATACTGTTCGGTTCGGTGCAGATCGCAAAACACGGAGGCTAGTTCGCAAAATCGCCCGCGCACAAATGCCATGCGCAGCAATTCCATGGGCTGGCCCTCGTTCATCTCGCTGGTAATAGCCAGCGTTGCCAGGCGGCGGAAGGTCTCTTCGCCTACGGCAATCAGCGCTGCCTGCACCGATTGCACCTCCTGCCGCATGGCGCTCATGGGCGAATTGACCAGGCGCAGCAGGCGGTAGGTGAGGGAGGGGTCGCGCTTCACCATCTCCGCCAGCTTGTGGAGGTCCATGGTTTCGTCCTGGAGCATGCGCAGGATTTCCACGTGCTGCAGCCGGTTGGCTGGGACCTTGTGGTTTTTCATCAACGCGGGCCGGCAGAAGTAGTATCCCTGCATGAGCGTAAAGCCTTCATCGCGCGCCTGCAGGTACTGCTCCTGCGCTTCCACGTTTTCGGCGACGAGCGCTATAGTCGCGCCCTTCAGCCGACGCAACAGCTCGCGCCGATTCTGCTCATCAGAAGCAGCAAAATCCACCTTGATGTAGTCGGCGATCTCGACCAACGGCTCCATGCCGGGCTTACCCGTGAAATTATCGAGCGCCAGCCGGAACCCGCACGCCTTCAGACGCCGGCATGCGCCGATCAGTTCCTGTGAGGGGTCGAGAATTTCAGGGATTTGAAGAACCGTCATGCCCGCGGGAAGCACATCGACCAAGCGGCCGGTAAGCGCCTCTTCGGTGCAGTTTAGAAACACGGGGAGGTTGCCTGAGAGCCTTCCCAGCCCGAAGAGCACCGTATTGTCGATCATGGTGTGGGCGGCCAGGTCGCCGTCGCCAGGGAACGCCGCGCGCGAGCCATCGCGAAACAGCAGTTCGTAGCCGTGCACCTTGCCGTGCAGATCGAGGATGGGCTGGCGCGCCACGTAGCGAACGCCAATCGCCAGGTCGGGTTCCTGCACGGCGCTGACTGGCGTGGCGGTAACAGGTGTTTCGTTGACAGGCGTTTGGGCGTGCGCCGCCATGCGTGGCCCTCCGAAACGTCTATCGGCGGGGTGCGGGACGAACTTGAGAAGCTGTCCGGAAATGCGCCAGTTTATGGGGGATCGCGCGTGTCAGTCCTGCGCCGCGTGCGATTTTCAATCGCTCAGGACAGCCAGGTTATTTTGTGAACTTCAGAGAACGCACAGCAACTTCACGCAAAATGCAGCGAATCTTCAGCCCACTGCAATGCTTCTTCGAAGCGCAGCAGAAGGTCGTGGGGATTCAGTCCTTGCGTCTCGACGACCTTGTCACAGGCCGCCCAGTTGCCCTGTTCGTGGCCCTCGAGCCAGGAGAGCAGGGCGCGTTCGGGCACATGTTTGCCCTCCAGCGCCTGCCGGATCTCGTCGCTGAACGGCAGCGACGGCGACAGATCCTTCATGGGCACACGCAGCATCGCAGGCAAAAGGCTGAGCATTCCCATCAGGTATTGCTCGGTACGATTCAGGCCGCAGAATCCTGCGGCAAGCTCGCAGAACCGCGCGCGGACGAATGCCATGCGCAGCAACTCGGGCGGCTGGCCTGCATTCAGCTCGCTGGCAATGGCCACCGCCGCCAGGCGGCGAAAATTCACCTCACCCACCACAATGAGCGCATCGCGCACTGAGTGCACCTCTTGCTGATAGGACCAGACGGGCGAGTTGGCCAGCCGCAACAAACGGTAGGTGAGCGAAACGTCCTGCCTCACCTGCAGCGCCAGTTGGTACGGGTCGACCGTCTCGTCCTGCAGAAGCCGCAGGATCTCCAATTGCGACAGACGGTTGGATGGCACCTCGCGGTTTTCCATGAGCACCGGCCGGCAGAAGTAGTAGCCCTGCATAAGCGTGAAGCCCTCATCGCGCGCCTTCAGGTATTCCTCCTGCGTTTCCACCTTCTCCGCGAGAAGCGTGACCGTGGTTCCCCTCAGCCGATGCAACAGTTCTTGCCGCTGCGGCTCGCCCGAGATGAGAAAATCCACCTTGATATAGTCGGCGAGCTCTACCAGCCGTTCAATGCCCGGGATCCACACAAAATCGTCCAGCGCCAGTTTGTAGCCCGCGATCTTCAGAGCGTGGCAGGCTTGGACTACTGTGTCGGAGGGCTCGACGGTTTCCAGGACTTCAAGCACCGTCGTGCTCGAAGGCAGGAGATTGATCAGGTCGCTGGTCAGGATGTTTTCAGTGCAGTTGATAAAAGCCGGCAGCCCGCCGGTTAGCCGCGCCAAGCCGAAGAGCAAGGTGTTGTCGATCATGGTGCGAGAGGCCCGTTCGCCGTCACCGAAAAAAGCGACGTTTGGCCCGTTGCGCCAGAGCAGTTCGTAGGCATGCACTTTTCCGCGCAAGTCCATGATGGGCTGCCGAGCAACATAACGAATGCTGGCTGCAGCCCCGGGCCCTCCGGCCTTTGAGCCCTCGGACACTGATGCGGCGGTGCTCATGCACACCTCTGTTGCCTTTATCGGCAACGCAGTGCCGAAACTACAGGGGATTGCCCGAGACTTTCGTGGTGGCCACGCCCGCGGACCTGCCGCGCCACGGTATCAGGCCGGCCGTTCTTTCAAATCTGCGCTCAGGGGTGATCCCCGTCGCTTGTTCCCTCGTTCCCGGTCTTCTTCATCCACCCATGAACATGCCGCCGTTTACATCCAGCACGTGGCCAGTGATGTAGGACGCGGCGTCGGAGGCGAGAAACTTGACGGCCTGGGCTACATCTTTCGGCGTGCCGCGGCGGCCGAGGGGAACTGTCGCCAGCATGGCTTTGGACACCTCTTCGCTCAGCACTGCCGTCATGGGGGTTTCAATAAATCCGGGCGCTACGGCGTTCACGGTGATGTTGCGCGAGGCCACCTCGCGCGCCAGCGAACGGGTAAGCCCGATGAGGCCCGCCTTCGACGCGGCGTAGTTCACCTGACCGGCCTGGCCCGCGCGGCCTACCACGCTGGCAATGTTTACGATGCGCCCCCAGCGATTTTTGAGCATGGGGCTGAGCAGGGCCTGGGTCAGCAGGAAAGCTCCGGTGAGGTTGATGCTCAGCACCAGGTCCCAGTCGGCGGGCTTCATGCGCAGCATCAGGTTGTCGCGCGTGATGCCGGCGTTGTTGACGAGAATTTCAACCTTGCCGAATTTTTCGATGATGGCTTTGGCGCCGGCTTCGATCGACTCCTGGCTCGACACGTTCACCGTGAACGCGGAGGCATCGATGCTCTGGGCCTTCATTTCTGCTACGGTCTCGGCCAGTTTGGCCTCGTTCACGTCGGCGAGCACGATTACGGCGCCGGCGGCAGCCAGCTCCTCGGCGATCGCGCGCCCAATGCCCTGCGCGCCGCCTGTTACCAGTGCAATTCTTCCCTGCAAGTCGCCCATGTTTGTTGACCTCTGCGCGGAGATGGCCGCGCCTTTCCACGGGTGATTATAAGGGAGCGAGGGAGCAAGGGAGCAAGGGAGCGAGGGAGCAAGGGAGCAAGAGAGCCGGACATTGAGGACGCGGCCTCCCACCCTTTCCGCAAAGAACGCGGAAAGGATGGGGCACGGACGCATTTGCGGGTTCGCCTCGAACAACTGAGAGCTAGAAGCCGAAGGCTGATAGCTGCTTTCTTGCTCCCTTGCTCCCTCGCTCCCTTGATCCCTGTTTTTACGTCGGGGTTGCGGCGACTGTAACCGGTCGCGTGGCTAATGCGGAGTGCAGCAGCTCCGCCGGCCAGATGTAGACGGCCAGGCGGCGCGAGTAGTGCAGGACCGGGTCCTGATTGGGGAGCGCGATGCCTACCGCCTTCGCGAGATCGTTGCGCTCGATCTCCGCCTCTGCTTCCTCGAGCGGCCAGGGCACATGGTGCAGGTTGGCGCGGATGGGCTGTCCGGCGCGGTTGGTGCTGAAGACGCAATTGCGTTCGGAAAAGAAGTATTCGAGCGATCCCTGCCGAATTTCCGCCGTTTTGCGCGTCGGTCCCAGGCCCCTGTAGCGCGCCTTGAAGATGACTTCGGACCGCGAGAAGCGGCGGCGGCTGTAAAAGGCGAACTCCCGCTCCGAGCGCTGCTCCAGGCGCATCTCCGCCAGCTTGTAGGGCAGGTGATAGACGACGTGGGCCATCACCACCGCCAGCAGATTGCTGGAATCGACTGAAAAGCAGTAGATTCCCGGCGTTCCCGTGAGCCGGTCGCGGACATAGGTGCGCAAATTCAGGTCGGGAAATCTGCGCAGCCCCGGAATGGGCGGAACGCCGCGGATTTTAATGCGATCCAGCCAGAAGGGCACGGCACCCAGCCACGCCGATCCCTGATATGAATCGGCTTCAAGCCACTCCGGGAGCAGCGCGTCGATGACGGAGCCCGCAATGGGCCAGTGTGCAAACAGCAGGTCGTTCCAGCGCTGGGTCATGGCCCAGCGACCCGGCGGCAAAGGCCGCGGCTTGTGCGACGTACGCACCAGAAACTCCCGCACCCAGAACTCCTGTATTGATCCCCCGGGGTCGCGCTCTCGCGGCGCTTCGCCTTTCGGCTGGCAGCTTACGGTAAGGGTCGCAATTGCCGCGAAAGGCATGCCTCAGGGGCTAAAGCCCTGTTGATATTGCCGATCTTACGGCACGACTAAAGCCGTCCCCTCTCACGAAACGACTTTCACCACCGGACACCAGGCTCTATTATTCACCTTCGCACGCGCCAAAGTGAATCACACATTCGAGGGAAACAGACCTTGGCGCGCGTGGCCGGTTCCTCATGACGTATTCTGTTCGCGAGACGATCCTCATGTCCAGTGAATCTTTTGTGTCCGCCGGCGCCCGTACGCAGTCCGAAGTTTTCGCCGTCCATGGCGCCGATCCCGAGATCCTCGCGTTCGCCATGGCCAAATACTCCCGCTCTTCGCTCTCTATGCGCGAGTCCCTGACCGAAATCAGCGCGCAGCGCGCGGAGCAGTTCCTGAATACCTTTTATTTTCAGTACGGGCATCGGTCGATCGCCGATCTGGCGCACATCGCTTTTGCTGTGGAGCGGCTGAGCCTGCTGGCGGCGGTCGTTCTGGTGGACGAGGCGCGCTGGGACGGGCAGGAGCGGTCGACTCGGTATCAGAATTTTCTCGAATCGGGCTGGTATTTTCCTGGTTTTGGCGAGGATTCTGGCTCGGCGAAGCTTTACTCGGAGACCATCGAGAATCTTTTCGGCGCTTACCGGCGGGTTTCCGCTGCGGTGCTGGAGTTGTTGCGCGGGCGGGTGGCGCAGCCGGAGGGGATGAAGCCCGAGGCTTATGAGCGGACGCTGCGCGCGCGGGCGTTCGACGTGGCTCGCTACCTGCTGCCGCTGGCGACCAACACTTCACTTGGTCAGATTGTGAGCGCGCGAACGCTCGAAACCCAGGTGTCGCGGTTGCTCTCAAGCCCCGCGGCGGAGGTGCGGCTGCTGGGTGAAAAGCTGCGGGACGCCGCCGTTGGGCCTGCATGGAATTTGAATGCGCGGGCGGCACAGGCTTTCATCGACAAACTTTCCGCTGCGGGCGATGATTGTGCTCCTCTCGCTGCTGAAGCGGCTGCGCTGTTCACGCGCGAGATCCGGACCGCGCCTACGCTGGTGAAATACGCGCAGGCGAGTCCTTATCTAATCCAATCGCAGGCGGAGTTGGCGCAGGCTGCGGCGGAGGTTCTGACGAATCTGCCCCACGCAGTGGCGCCGCTGGTGGATCTGGTGGAGCGCACGGAATCGCTTGAAGTCGAGCTCGCGGCGACGCTTCTTTATTCGGTGAGCCACCATTCGTATCGATCGATTCGCGATCTTGCCTCGGGGCTTCCAGGCTCTCGGGTTTTGGAGATCATCGAGCTGGGTTTGAAACACCGCGGCCGCCACGATGAGGCACTGCGCGCTTTTCACGCCGGGGCCGCGCTGCGGTTCGATTTGCTCATGGACATCGGGGGCTTTCGCGATATGCATCGGCATCGCCGGTGCACGCAGATCATTCAGGGATTTACTTCGCAGCATGGTTACGAGACGCCGGGGGCGGGCGATTTGCCGAGCGGACCGCAGAACGATTTCGACATTCTGGCGGCTGCAGGCGTTCTCGGCGATTACCGCGCTGCTGTCGAGTCGGCACACGCGGCCGCCGCGCAAATTGCCGGCGGTAGTGCGCTTGAGGCTGCGCAATCGGCGCAGTATCTTTTCCCACTGGCTACGCGCATCCGCGCGCTTTTCAAAATGGATTTTGCGGAGGCGCAGTACATTTCGGAGCTGCGTTCGGGGCCGGCTGGGCATTTCAGCTATCGGCGCGTGGCGTGGGAGATGTTTTTGGCGCTCGAGCGGCAGCATCCGGGGCTGGCGAAGCACATTCGGGTTACGGATTTCAGGGAGCCGATCAATCTGTTCAAAAGATAGGGAGTCGCTAGTAGCGGACTTGCACTGCGGGGGTCTGGAGACCCCCGCTACAGCCGGTCTGGAGACCGGCGCTACACCCGGCCGGGAGGCCGGCGCTACACAAGGTGTTCCTGCGTTTACCAGCCCATTTCTCGCATGTGGTCGAGGATGATGCTGCTGTAGTGGTCCATACGGTCGGGGCGGCGTTTTAGAGGCAGCGGCAGGATTGCGGCCAGGCGCGCGGCTTCGTCGCGGTCGATCTTGCGCGCCGATTTGCCGTAGTAGGCGCGGCTGGCTGCTTCGACGCCATAGATTCCCGGGCCCCATTCCACCTCGTTGAGGTAGAGCTCGAGAATGCGCTGCTTGCCGAGGACGAGTTCGGCGACGGGGACCAGAGTGAACTCGGCGGCCTTGCGCAGATAGGAGCGACTGGTGCCGAGGAGCAGATTTTTGACGAGCTGCTGGGTGATGGTGGAACCGCCGCGGAGGCGATGGCCGCCTTTCTCGTCTTGTTCGGCGGCGAGCTCGATGGCATGCCAGTCGAAGCCGTGGTGCTCGTAGAAGCGTCCGTCCTCGGCGGCGATTACGGCGTGTTGCATGTCGGGCGAGATCTGGCTGAGGGGAACGAATTGGTAGCGCAGGCGATAGGGTTTGTGGTGGATCCAGGCCTCGACGCGGCGCTCCATGTGGACTGCGGTGGTGGGTGGGTCGATCCATTTGAACGCCACGAGCGTGAGCGCGGCCAGCAGCCAGCACGCGACGATGGCGATCGCCAGACCTCGCAGAATCGAGCGCAGAGAGAGCTTCCGCCGCGGCGTTTTTGGAGCTGTTGTTGGATTGGCCGTCACATTTCAGGATAGTCGCGGTGGCGCCGATGCGTGCCATAAGCTGACCTCCTGAGCAGGGACGAGTCGAAACGCCTGCATTGAAGGAAGTTCACCAAACAAAGTTCACCGAAAAGTGACCTTGGCTCCTGACCGGTGGGGTATACTCGGCGAGTCCGCAAATCCCCACGGACTCCGCAGGTCCCCATTCTCGAAGACCCCGCACGCTCCCCTTGTTGGCGAAGGCCTTCATTCCAATTACGCCCGGCTGCAATGCCGGACCTTCAAACGTTGCAACCGCAACCTGCGCTTGCGACAAGGAGGTTTTTCATGAGCTGGATCCAAAGAAGGGTTTTCTGCCTTTGCATCTTCGCGATGGCAGTTTTTGCGGCCGCAACGCTGGTTACGCCGGCCTCTGCTCAGGACGCTAACATCCGCAGCATCACGTTCTACACCGTCAAGCCTGACCGCATCGGCGATTTTCAGGCAGAAATCAAGGCATACAACGCCATCCTGGCCAAAGCCGGATCGGACCGCTATAGCTCCATGTGGGTTGGGCTCACAGGCGCCCATGTGTACGCGCGCGTCCAGGACTACTCGAAGTGGGCCGATCTCGACGCCTCCATCGATTCCGATCCCAAGCTGAAAGATCAGGCCGTCGACCTGGCGCGCATCAGCATGCGCATCATCGATTGCACTGAGAGCTGGCACCGCAGCATCGAAATGGTCATACCCGAGCTCAGCCTGCCCGAAAGCGGCACCCCGCCCAAGATGATTCGGGTTCTCCTCACCCAGGTGCGCCCCGATAAGTACCAGGAATATCTCGACCTCGTGAAGAACGTAATCTTCCCGGCGGTCAAGAAGGGTGGAACAAAAGATTTCAGTGTCGCGGAATCGAGCCTCGGCGAGTCCAGCTTGGAAATTACCTCCGTCACGGGATTCAACAACTGGGCCGAACTCGACGCTGGCATCGGCGCTCAAGCAGGACTGAGCAAGGCGGACTACCTGGCTTTGCGCGACAAGGCACGGACGCTGATCACTCAAAGCGAGTTCGACGTTTATCGCTATGAGCCCGATGAAAGCTACCTGCCTCCTGCCGCCGCGAAATAAGCCCAGGACGAGGCGGTGCTGAAGGTTGATCGCTGGCAGGCGGAAATCGGGAAAGGGGGATTTTCCCCTATGCGGCGCTGTGCGAAAATTGAACTTTGCACACGCAATCCAGCTTTCGCCTGCTCGTGGTCCGTTTGGGCGCCATGGGCGATATTCTTCACGCGCTGCCCGCGGTGACGGCGCTGCGGCTGGCGCATCCTGCGTGGCAGATTGGCTGGGTGGTCGAGCCGCGGTGGCAGGCGTTGTTAAAAGCAGGGAACGAGGGAACAAGGGAACAAGGGAACGAGAAAACAGGGAACGAGGGAACGAGGGAACAAGGGAACGAAAAGGCGGGTGCCCGCGAGGCTTGTGGCAGCGCGATGCCGGTTGTTGACCGGCTGCACTTTGCAGCGAGCCGTGCCTGGAAGCGGCATCCGTTGAGCGGCAAGACGCTTAGCCAGATCAAGGAGTTGCGCCGCGAGCTGCGCGCTGCTGGGTATGACGCGGTGCTCGACTTGCAGGGCGCCATCCGCTCGGCCGTGATTGGGCGCATGAGCGGATGCATGCGCCGCATTGGGGAAGCCCGGCCGCGCGAGTGGCCTGCGCACTGGTTTTTCACGGAGCGCATTGTTACGCACGGCGCGCACGTGATTGAGCAGGACGTGGAGCTGGCGCGCGCGGTGGCAGGCGATCCGCTTGAAGTTGTTGAGCCTTTGCTGCCCGTCGATCCCGCGGCCGAAAACTGGTGTGGCGATTGGCTGGCGCGGCACGCTGTTTCGGCCGGAGTGGGGCCGCTGGCGCTCCTCACGCCCGGAGCGGGTTGGGGCGCCAAGCGCTGGCCGCCCGAGCGCTACGCGGCCGTGGCGCAGGGGTTGAAAGAGCGCGGCATGCAGGTGCTGGTGAACGCTGCGCCGGGAGAAGAAGAGCTGGCCGCGCCTATTACGGCGGGCGGGGCCGCGATTTCCGTCACGACGAGCTTGCCGCAGTTGATCGCGCTCACACGCCGCGTCGCGCTCTGTGTCGGCGGCGACACGGGGCCGCTGCATCTGGCTTCGGCTCTGGGCCGGCCTGTGGTTGGCATCTACGGACCCACCGATCCCAGCCGCAACGGGCCGTACGGTACAAGAGCCCGCGTGCTGCGCAGTCCCGACAGCCGTCGCGATCACACGCGCCGCGACGCACCCGAGCCGGGTTTGCTGACCATCGCGCCGGAAGATGTATTGAAGGCCGCGGACGAACTGATGGCCGAGGAGGGACGCGCATGATGAGCCAGCACAACACTCCTCCAAAACCCCGCCCCACGCAGTGGCAATCGTTGGCGCGGCGGATTCGCGTACCGCTGGGGTTTGTAACGGCTGCGGTTTATGTCTTTGAGGTGGCTCGCAGGCCTGCGCATCCAGCCGCCATTGCTTGGAGCCTGGCGCTGGTTCTGCCGGGCCTTGCGTTGCGCGCCGCCGCGTCCGGCACGGTCAAAAAGAATCGCGAGCTTGCCGTTACCGGTCCATACGCGCACACGCGCAATCCGCTCTACCTGGGTTCGATGCTCATTGCGGCGGGCTTTGCCGTGGCGCTACTCAGTTGGCCGCTGGCGTTGCTGCTCGCGGCGGGATTCGCTGTCATTTATATTCCCGTGATTGCCGGAGAAGAGCGATTTCTGCGCGACACTTTTCCGGAGTTCGAGGACTACTGCCGGCGGGTGCCGAGACTTCTGCCCCGGCTGACTCCGGCCAAAGTCCAGAGCAGTGAGGCGGTTGCAGACGATTCATCGGCGACTGCGGGCGGCTTCTCCTTTGCCCTTTACAGGAAGCATGGCGAGTACAATGCTGCATTAGGGGCCGCACTGCTTTACTTGAGTTTGCTTTATCTGCGGCCGGTGCTGGAGACGCTCCTGCATCGGGTCCAATAAGCGCTTTCCGCAATCGCAGAGTCCAACAAGAGAAGAACGGTCTAACCCACAAGGAGCCGTGCCGAACATTGAAGACACGTGCGAACGCAGTCAGCCTCTTTTGCGCTTTTGCCTTGGCAGCAGCGGTCCCGGGCACACGGGCCATCGCCCAGCAGGCGACCACGCTGGCGCCGCCGCGCCCCGGCTATAGCTTTCCCCAGAAGCAGACCCTCACCTACGCCGTGGATTGGCGCGTGTTCCCCGCGGGCACGGCAGTGATCCACTTTGAGCAGGCCGGCGACCGCGAGCGCATTGCCGCTTCGGCCGACACCATCGGCGCCATCAATATGCTGTTTCACGTGTCGGACCGCTTCCAATCTGACTTCGACCGAGAAAAGGGCTGCACATACGACTTCGACAAGCAGACTGTGGAGGGACGCCGGCAGATCAACTCCACGGAGCGGCTGGATTATGCGAATGGGAAGTCGATTCTGGATGAGAAGAACCAGGTGACAGGGCAGACCAAGCACCTGGAAGCAAAGGTCGGCGGCTGCCTGACCGATCTGCTGACCGGCGTGTTCTACGCCTCCTCGCAGCCCATAGTGCTGGGCCACAACTTCGTGCTTCCTGTGGTCGACGCCATGAGCACGGTGCTGGTGACGATGAAGATTGAGGGCCGCGAAGAGATCAAGACGCCGCTGGGAACGTTCAAGACGCTGCGCGTGCAGCCGACGGCCGACGCGGGTGTGGTGAAGAATCGCGGGAATATCTGGATCTGGTACACGGACGATGAGCGGCATTTGCCGGTGCAGATGCGGGCGCGGCTGTTTTGGGGGACAATCACGTTCCGGCTGATTGGGAATGAGAATAAGTGATTAGTGGTTAGTGGTAAGTTCACCGTTGTTCGTTCGCAGGCCCGGCGCTCCCGTGTGAGCCAACTGTTAGCTGCCAACTAACAACTATCCTTCCGGTGTACACTTTCTCTTCGCGAAGATAAGGCTTTGCTCCGCGCGACGAGGATTTCCATGCGTCTTTCTTCTGCTCTCCTGGTATTTGCCGCGGTATTCGCGGTTCCCAGCTTCAGTTCAGGTCAAAACACAACGCCTGTGGGCGAGTCTTCGCCGGCGGGGTCGCAGACTGCATCCGCCGAGCGGGCCACGTCGCTTGCGACGAAGCGGCCGATGACGTTTGAGGACATGATGCAGATGAAACGGCTGGGGGATACGGCTGTTTCGCCGGATGGGAAGTGGCTGGCTTACGCCGTTACGACCGTGGACCTGGCTCAAAACACAAAAACAATGGAGCTGTGGCTGCAGGCGATTGCGGGCGCGCCTTCTGCCGGTCCGACTGATCAGAGTTCGGCTCCGTTCAAGCTGGGCGTTGCGCAACCGGGCGATAGCGGGGTGCAGTTTGCGCCAGATGGGAAGCGGATCCTTTTCATCAGCGGGCGGACAGGGGCGAATCAGATCTGGCTGGCGGATTTTGATTCCGCAACCGGAGCGACGACGCACTTGCACAAGCTGACGAATCTCGACCTGGGTGTGGACAATGCGAAGTGGTCGCCGGACTCGAAGTCGATTGTGTTCACGGCTGCGGTGTATCCCGATTGCCCGGCGATTGTGCCGGACGACAACGGCGCGGGGGCGGAGTGCAATTACGATCGCGACGCCAAGGCGGCGGATAGCAAGGTGAAGGCGCAGATTTTTACCCAGTTGCTTTACCGGCACTGGAACCACTACACGGGAGAGAAGCGGTCGCATCTGTTTCTGATTGCGGTGGACGGCAGTGGAATGCGGGATTTGAATGCGGGCGATGTGCACGACGTGCCGACGGATTTTCCGACTGATCCGATTGGATGCGGGTGCGATATTTCGCCGGACGGAAAGGAGTTGGCGTTTACGGAGAATGTGGATGCGGTTCCGGCGGTGTCGACGAATTCGGACATTTTCACGCTCGATCTCACCGATCCGCATGCGAAGCCGGTGAAGGTTTCGACGTCGCTGGGCGGAGATTTGGAGCCGGCGTATTCGCCGGATGGGAAGTGGCTGGCGTGGCGGAGCCAGGCGCGGGCGGGGTATGAGAGCGATAAGTTTCGGCTCATAGTGTATGACCGTGCAGCGAAGACAATTAAGGATTTGCTGCCAAAGTTTGATAACTGGGTCGATGAGTTTGCGTGGAGCTTGAAATCGCCTTTTATTTACTTCATTAGCGGAAACAGAGGCGAGAACTCTATCTATGACGTCAGTATTGACTCGGGCGAATGCGAAATCCTCGACATTGAGAGCGAACTCCAACTTCCCGTCAATGAGGAGAGACTGACGGGAGAGTTCGCCGAGCTAAAGATTGTGCCTCTCGCGAAACGTCAGAATTCTGTGCAAGGCGGCGAAGTTATTGTTGCTACAAAGATGAGTGTTGATCGTCCGTCCGAAGTGGTGATCGTGCACGAGAACGACGTGGCAGGAGCCTTGAAAAGCCATCCAGAAGTGAAAGAAGGCGTCGATTCGACTATTGAGCAACTCACCCATCTCAACGACACGCTGCTCGCGCAGTTCGACCTGCCCAAGATGGAATCCTTCTGGTTCACGGCGCAGGACAAGACTAAGCTCGAGGGTTTCCTGATTCGGCCACCCGGCTTCGATGCTGCGAAGAAATATCCGGTAAAGTTTTTGATTCACGGCGGCCCGCAGGGCAACTGGGGCGACGATTGGAGCTACCGGTGGAATGCGGAGCTGTTTGCTGCGAATGGCTACGTCGTGATCATGATCAACATGCGCGGGTCGACGGGGTATGGGCAGGCGATTGTGGACGGCGTGAATGGCGACTGGGGCGGCAAGCCGTTTACCGACCTGATGGAGGGGCTGGATTACGCGGAGCAGCATTACCCGTTTATCGATAAGGACCGCGAGTGCGCGCTGGGCGCGAGCTACGGCGGATACATGGCCGACTGGGTGCTGGGGCATACCA
The DNA here is from genome assembly GCA_031296305.1 of Occallatibacter sp. Classification (GTDB taxonomy): domain Bacteria; phylum Acidobacteriota; class Terriglobia; order Terriglobales; family Acidobacteriaceae; genus Telmatobacter. The sequence goes on from JARLFZ010000031.1 coordinate 20,796, forward strand.
ATCGTTTCAAGTGTATCGTTTCGCACGACGGGATGTTCGATGCCGAGTCGGCGTTTGGGACGACGGAAGAAGACTGGTTCAACATCTGGGAGTTCAAATTTCCAAACACCCAGGGGGGGCATCCGTGGGACTACTACGGCAAGCCGGATGCGGAGAATCCGTATCGCAAGTGGTCGCCGTCGCTTTACGCGAAAAACTTCAAGACGCCGACGCTGGTGGTGCACGGGCAACTGGATTACAGGCTGGACGTGAGCGAGGGGTTCCAGTTGTTTGACACGCTGCAGATGCTGGGCGTGCCGAGCAAGATGCTGTATTTCCCAGATGAAGGGCATTGGGTGCTGAAGCCGCAGAATTCGCAGCTGTGGTGGAAGACGGTGAACGATTGGGTGGATCAGTGGACGAAGGGCAGGGACTAAGGGACTAAGGGACTAAGAACGAAGGCTCGATGGCGTTTGGAAGAAAAGCCGGGAAGAAGAAAGAGCCCCTCAACGAAGCGGGGCTGTACGACTACGCCGTGAAGGCGCTGGGGCGGCAGATGCGGACTGAGGCGGAGCTGCGGCGGCTGATGACGGCGCGGGCGGAGATGGGGGAGCAGGGCGAGGCGGCGGTGCGGGCGGTTGTAGGGCGGTTGAAAGAGCACGGCTATCTCAATGACAAAGACTTTGCCGAAACCTATGCGCGGCTGCGGCAGCAGAACGAAAAGCTGGGCGAGCGGCGAGTGCGCAACGATCTGCAGCAGAAGGGCGTTCGCGCCGAGGTGATCGAAGAAGCTGTGGGCGCGCGCTACGGCGAGACCAACGAGGAAGCGCTGGCGCGGGAGCACCTGGAGCGGAAGCGGATCAAGAAGCCGACAAATCAGCGGGAGACCGCGCGCGTGGTGCGGCGGCTGGCGGCGGCGGGATTTAAGACGGCGACGATTTACGGGATTCTGCGGCGGTGGGATGTGCCGGAGGAAGAGCTGGCGGGGCTGGAGAATCTGGAGGCGGAGCGTGGGGAAGAGTGAAAGAGGCAGCGGAGTTAGCGGGGTTGGCGGAGCCAGGTTGACCCGAGGGCTGCGCTTGGGGCTCCTTTCTTTCGCCCGCTGAAGCGGGCTTTTGATTCTGTTGCGCCTGTCGACCCCAGGCTCGCGCCCTGGGGCTAGCGTCTTTCGCCCGCTGCGCGGGCTGGCGATGTGCGTCGAGCGATCATCCTTCACCTTACGCACAATGCGGCAAGCCGCGCGCCAGCGCGGGGCTGCCCCACCGCAGGTGGTTACACTAAAAGCATTATGCAATTGCGTTCGGGAAATGAGATTCGGGAGCTGTTTCTGCGCTTCTTTGAGACCAAGGGGCACCGTCGTGTGCACTCTTCGTCGCTGGTGCCTGCCAACGATCCGACCCTGCTGTTTACCAATGCGGGGATGAACCAGTTCAAAGACCTTTTTCTGGGGGCGGAACGGCGCGAGTACTCGCGGGCGACGACTTCGCAGAAGTGCGTGCGCGCGGGCGGGAAGCATAACGACCTTGAAAATGTGGGCTTCACGCGGCGGCATCATACGTTCTTCGAGATGCTGGGGAATTTTTCGTTTGGGGACTACTTCAAGCGCGATGCCATCCGGTTCGCGTGGGAGCTGGTGACGGACGAGAAGTGGATGGGGATCGACAAAGACCGGCTGTACGTGACAATTTTCGAGGGGTCGCCGGAGTTTGGCGTGGCGCGGGACGACGAGGCGGAGAAGTTCTGGATCGAGACCGGCGTGCCGAAGGAGAGGATCTTTCAGTACGGGCTAAAAGATAATTTCTGGCAGATGGGCGAGACAGGGCCTTGTGGACCGTGCAGCGAGATTTTTTATGACATGGGGATCGAAGCCGCGGAGACGCCGGGCGTGGATAAGCCGTTTGGGCACGACGATGCCCGCTACGTGGAGATCTGGAATCTGGTCTTCATGCAGTTCGATCGCTCGGCCGTGACGGATGCGGCGGGGAAGGCGGCTTATAAATTGACTCCGTTGCCGAAGCCTTCGATTGATACGGGGATGGGACTCGAGCGCGTGGCGGCGGTGCTGCAGGGGAAGGTTTCGAATTTTGAGACGGACCTTTTCACTCCACTTATCGTTCGCGCGGCCGAACTCACGGGACTGCAGGTCGGCAAGCCAGTGAGTCAACAGGCCAGCGCGGGTGCGGGTCTGGAGACCCGCACGACAGCCGGTCTGGAGACCGGCGTTACAAAAGACGCGACGGCTGACGGGCTGGCGGAGTTGGTTGGCAACGCGAGCTTGCGGATTATTGCGGATCATGCGCGGGCGGCGACGTTCCTTATTAATGATGGCGTGGTGCCGTCGAATGAGGGGCGCGGGTATGTGCTGCGCAAGATCATGCGGCGGGCGATTCGGCATGGACGGCTCCTGGGACAGGAGAAGCCGTTCCTGTTTGAGATGGTGTTTGCGGTGCGGGATTTGATGGAGGGGGCTTATCCGGAGCTGAAGGATTCGGCGGCGCGCGTCGCTAAGGTTGTCGAGGCGGAGGAGAAGCAGTTTGCGAGAGTGCTTGCAATTGCGGTTTCCGAAATGGACACCGCATTTGATCAGGAGAATAAACGTATAGCTAATAAGTACACAGAGTTTGTCATTGAGTATGGAGATTCGCTGAACCCCGGCTTTAAGAAATTCATCGGGGAAAAACTCAGAACTTGCTCTCACTTATCGCTAGAAGAGTTGCGAAGTGCTTTTGCCGAATTCTTTGGCGAAACGATAGGCGTAGTGCATTTCAAAGCGATAATCACTAAGGCTTTTCAAGAATTGATATTCCGTGGGGACGTAGCCTTTCATTTATACGAGACGTACGGGCTGCCTCTCGACTTCATGGAAGATGCCGCACGTGATCGTGGTATGCGCTTTGACCGTGAGGGTTTCGAAGCCGCCAAGGAGGCCGAACAAGCTCGGGCGCGGGCTTCTTGGAAGGGCGGATCGCAGAAGACGGCTAGTCCGGCGTTTCGCGATTTGCCTAAGACGGTGTTTGAGGGTTACCGGCAACTGACTTCTACGAATTGCGAAGTGCTGGCGATTGTGAAGGGCGGTGTGGGGGTTCCGGCGGCGAAGGCGGGCGAGGAGGTTGAGGTCGTCCTCGATCACACTAGTTTTTATGGCGACTCGGGCGGGCAGGTTGGCGATCTCGGAACTTTTCTGAGCGTGGATGGGAATTCTACGGTTGCCGAGATTATTGGTTGCGTGCTGCCGGTGCAGGGCGTGCGGGCGCACAAGGCGGTTTTGAAACAAGACCTGACTGTGGGCGACCTGGTGACTTCGCAAGTCGACGGCGATCGGCGCGATGCGATCCGGCGGAATCATACGGGGACGCATTTGCTGCATGCGGCGTTGCGGCAGGTGCTGGGGACGCATGTGAAGCAGGCGGGGTCGGCGGTGCATCCGGATCGGCTGCGATTCGATTTCTCTCATTTCGCTCAAGTCGCGGACGAGGAGTTGCAGGAGATTGAGGACATTGTGAATCGCGAGGTGCTGAAGAACGCGCGCGTGGAGACGCTTGAGGACGTGCCGATTGACGTGGCTGTGAGCGAGTACCACGCGATGGCGCTGTTCGGCGAAAAGTATGGCGATAAGGTGCGGGTGGTGCGGCTGGCGGATGGGTTTTCGACGGAGCTTTGCGGCGGGACGCATACGGCGGCGACGGGAGAGATCGGGTTGTTCAAGCTGACGGGCGAGGAGTCGGTTTCTTCGGGCGTGCGCAGGATTGAGGCGATCAGCGGGATGGGGTCGCTGGATACTTTCAGGCGCGACTTTGAGCTGGCGCAGGTGGCGGGGCAGTACGTGCCGTCCGTCGAGAATTTGACCGAGGGGTTGAAGGCGAAGTTTGCGGCGCAGGATGAAGAGCTGAAGAAGCTGCGGCGCGAGCTTGAAGAGATGCGGATGAAGTCGGCGGCCGGGGGGCTCGATGAGGCGGTGGCGCGGGCTGTGGAAGTGAATGGCGTGAAGGTGTTGACGCATCGCGCCGATGGGTTGGAGCGCGGGCAGTTACGGACGCTGGTCGACAACTTGAAAGGGAAGCTGGGCGAGGGCGTGGTGGTGCTGGGGTCGGCGCAGCCGGAGGGTAAGGTGGCGATGATCGCGGGCGTGACGCCGGGGCTGACGAAGCGCATTCAGGCTGGGAAACTGGTGGGCGCGGTGGCGAAAATCGTCGGCGGATCGGGCGGCGGGAAGCCGGAGATTGCCGAGGCCGGCGGCAAGGATCAGGGGCAGATTGATGCGGCGCTTGCGGCCGCGGCGAAGATTGTGGGGGAGTTGCTGGGGTAGGGTCCCCCGCAGGGGCTAAAGCCCCGTTGCTTTCATGGCGGTTTTCGGCGCGGCTGAAAGCCGCGCCCTGATACAAGACCTGTCAGTTGAGATTTGAGCGACCCCACCCTAAACGCATAGAACGCGTTTAGGATGGGGCAACCTGCATTCGTGCTGGGTCAGAATAACGAAAAGCAACCGCAGGTCCTTCGACTCGTCCCGGCACGCCGGGACTCGCTCAGGATGACAAGTCTTATTTCACGCGAACTATCGGAGGCAGAGGACCGTCGCCGCTGTCCGCTGGCGGGGCGTGTCGTAAGCTTTCCCCATGGCGAAGTTCGATGAGGATCGCGCGAAGATTGCGGCGTTGCGCGTGCGCCTGCTGGAGTGGTATGCGCAGCATCAGCGAAGTCTGCCGTGGCGGCAGAGTTCAAATTCTTACGCAATCTGGGTTTCGGAGATCATGCTGCAGCAGACGCGCGTGGCCGTGGTCGCGGTTCGCTACCAGGAATTCATGGAGCGGTTTCCGACGCTGATCTCGCTGGCGCTGGCTCCCGAGCAAGATGTGCTGGCGCTGTGGAGCGGCCTGGGCTACTACCGGCGAGCGCGCATGCTACACAAGGCTGCGCAGTTTGTGGCTTCGCACCTGGGAGGGAATTTGCCGGCGCGGGCGGAGGAGTTGCGCGCGCTGCCGGGGATTGGCGCGTATACGGCGGCGGCGGTGGCGAGCATTGCACACGGCGAGCCGGTGGCCGTGGTGGATGGCAACGTGGAGCGCGTGCTTTGCCGGCTGGCGGGCTGGGAGGCGGGCAGCCGCAAGGGCGGGGGGGCAACGCTGCGGCGCAAGATTGAGGATCTGGCGGGGCGGCTGCTCGATCGCGCGCGGCCGGGCGATTTCAATCAGGCCATCATGGAGCTGGGCGCAACGGTGTGCACGCCACGCAATCCGCAATGCGCGGTGTGCCCGCTGCTGGCGGATTGCAAAACGCGCGGCGAGCACAAAACGCCAAGACGGGCGCCGATGATCAGCCGCGCCGTAGGGTACGCGCTGTCGGTGCGGACGGAATCGGAAGCGGGAAAGCGTGACGGGCCAGGTGGGCGCGAGGTGCTGTTGGAACAGCGGCCGGCACAGCAGACGGTGATGCCGGGGATGTGGGAGCTGCCGACGCTGGTTCGCTCTGACGTGCCGGAGAAGGACCTGCGCATGACCGTGCGCCACGCCATTATGCATGTGAACTACTATGTGCGCGTGCGGACGGTATTTGAGGACGATATCGAGGGGATGACGGTCGAGGGCGGCGAGCGCCGCTGGGTGCCGCTGCGCGAAGCAGCAGGGATGGCGCTGACGGGACTGGCGCGCAAGGTGCTGACGCGTGCGCATTTGTTGCCGGCCCGGGCCGATGGATAGCATTGCGCCGGCGGGGAAAGACGCGCCGTGAGACGACACCGGCGATGGTCAGCCAAGACACCGTAAGGTGTATTTAAACACAGCATTTACATGAATTCTGTTGACAATTGACGTGCGTGACGTAGATTGTTTGCAAGAATCAAAACCTCCATCGCATGTCTTCGCGAAGGCGCGATCCCCCAACCCGCTCATGAACGGTGACATTTTGCGCAGCCACGACGCTGTGCGTGCGACGAAGAGCCTAATATTGACCCGAGGAGAAATCTCGATGCGTCGTTTCGTTCTTTGCTTTCTTCTAGCAGTTCTAGCGGCCAGTGCCAGGGCGCAATTCGATACCGCAACCGTTCTCGGAACCGTGACCGACCCCAGCGGGGCAGTGGTTGCGCACAGCAATGTGGTTTTGCGCAATACGGCAACGGCAGTGGAGCAGACGGCGGCCAGCGACGACCGGGGAGAGTTCCGCTTCGTCGACGTCACGATCGGCACCTACGAGCTGAAAGTGACGGTGCAGGGATTTCAGTCGGCCGTAGCGAAGTTCGAACTGACCGTGGGCGCGCACCAGCGCGTGGATGTGCAGCTCAAGGTGGCGGCAGCGAATTCGACGGTAACGACTACCGCGGAAGCCGCGCAACTGGAGACCGACTCGAGCGAGCACGGCCAGGTGGTAGCGGCGCGGGAGATTGCCGCGTTGCCGCTCAACGGCCGCAATTACTCCCAGCTCGTCGCACTCTCGACGGGCGTGGTTCCGAGCCCCAGCAACCAGTCTGATAACTACGGTGCGCGCGAGGGCGCGTTCAACATCAACGGGCTGCGCAGCGTCTACACCAACTACCTCCTCGACGGCGCCGACAATAACTTCTACGGCACCTCAAACCAGGGTTTCAGCAACGAAGTGGTGCAGTTGGCGCCGGATTCGGTAGCCGAATTCAGCGTGGTGACCAACAATGAAAGCGCGGAGTACGGCCGCGCGGGCGGAGCCACGATCAACGCGGTTACCAAGTTTGGCACTAACGAATTGCACGGTGGCGTGTGGGAATACCTGCGCAACACGAATCTCGACGCCGCAGGCTTCTTCAAGCCTGACGTGGGTGGCAAGCCGGCCTTGCATCGCAACCAGTTCGGCGGCAACGTTGGCGGCCCGATCAAGAAAGACAAGCTCTTCTTTTTCATCGATTACGAGGGTTATCGCCAGACCTCGTCCCAAACGGACGAGAACATACTGCCCACGTGCGCGGAACGCGGCCAGGCGGGCACCACGAGCTGCGGGGCGGCGCTGGGTTACTATCTGATCGACAATACCGACCCCGCGGGAACCGCAAATCCGTCGGGCGCGCCCTATCTACCGGTCAGCAACCCCTGTAACTACAATGCGGGCAAGAACCCGTGCAATACGTCGACCTTGTTCGGTCTCGGCCTCGGCGCCGGCGGTTCCGCGTATCAGGCGGCCGTAGGCGGAACGCAGTACCTCAGCGGCCAGATTCCGGCCTCGGACGTCATTCCCTTTGCGCGGTCGACGGGCGGGGGGCTTCTGTCGTACCTGCCCAGCCCAACCAACACCAACACGTACAACAGTTCCTCCCCATTCAACTACATCGTTCTTGAACCTCAGTCCTGGGACAAGGACAAAGGCGACGCCAAGATCGACTGGACTCCGAGTGAGAAGATGCGGCTCTTCTTCCGCTACTCGCAAAGCCGCGAGAACGTCGTCTCTCCGGGCAGTATTCCCGGCGTAGCCGGCGACAATGGCGATGGCCACATATACGCGCCCATCAAGAACATTCTTGGCGGCGCTACCTGGACCATCAGCCCGGTCTCGGTGCTCGAAGCCCGCTTCGGATTCTCCACCATGCAGGCAGGAAAGAAGCCGATCCAGGCCGGCGGACCCTCGATGCAGACGTTGTTCGGCATCCCCGGACTGCCCACCGATCCGCAATATACCGGCGGCGTTACCTATCAATACTTCATCGATGGCGGATGGACCAACCTGGGCCGCCTGTGGACCAGCCCGCAGTATCAAAACCCGAGCATTTGGGATCCCAAGGCCAATTACACCCGGCTCATGAGGAGTCACAGCCTTAAGGCCGGCGTGGAGTACCAGATGCTGCACGTAGCGCAACAGGATCTGCATCCTGTGATGGGCGGAAACGTCTACACGTCGCCGGCTTATGGTGCAGGCTATGGCTTTTACAACAAGCTTTACGGCCCTCTTACAGGACCTACGACATCTGAGAACACCCGTATGTTCGACTATGCCAACTTCCTGCTGGGCTACCAGGCCGAAATGGGCCTGTCCAGCCCTACCGTCAGCCAACTTCGCAGTTGGGGCTGGGCCGGCTACGTGCAGGACGACTGGAGGGCAACTCGCCGGCTAACCGTGAACATGGGTCTGCGCTACGAGTTCAACACACCCATCTACGAAGCCGACAATAAACTGGCAAACTTCAATCCCACAACCCAAGCCGTGGTGCCGGCGACCTCGAGCGACCGGTACACGATCGACCCGAACACTGAGGATTTTGGGCCGCGCGTTGGCGCATCCTACGAAGTGGACTCGAAGACGGTGGTACGCGGCGGTTACGGCATCAGCTACTCGCACTGGAACCGCGTGGGCTCCAACTACCTCAGCATGAACCCGCCCAACGGCGTGGTCGCGCTTCAGGTGTCGGTTCCCGGCACGGGCCTCTACAACAACGTGCAAAGCGGCTTTCCCACCGGTATGGTCAGCCCCACGAATTACAACCCGGCCTTCGATACGCTGCAATACATGCCCCGCAACTCGCCCGATACACAGGTGCGGAGCTGGTTCTTCGGCGTGCAGCGCGACCTCACCCACAACTGGCTGCTGGATCTCTCTTACGTGGGCAATTCCGGGTTAAACGAGATCATCGTCAACGACATCAACCAGGCCCCGGCGGGCGGCGTGTATCCGCTCGACCTGGCCGCAGAGGCCGGTGTAGCCACGGCCCCGGTGCGCGTTCCGTATGCAAACTTCAGCATGATCGCCGGCATCCTGCCATGGGCGACTTCCGATTACGATGGCCTGCAAGCCAAGGTGGAGAAGAGGTTCTCGAACGGGCTCTACCTGCTGGAGTCCTTCACATGGTCGAAGGCCATTGACATCGCCGCGCAGGCTCTGGACGGCGGCGGCAATTGCGACAATTGCGGCAACGGCATTCCCTCGGTGCAGAATATCTATAACGTTGGGGCCGACCGTGCGATTTCAGCGTACAACCACCCCTTCGTAAACACCACCACTGCGGTCTGGTCGCTGCCGGTCGGGAAGGGCCAGTGGCTGCTGCCCAATGCCGACCGTCTCCTGGATGAATTTGTGGGCGGCTGGCAGGCTACCGGGATCGTGTCGGGGCGCAGCGGCAACCCACTCGATTTTGACTATCGCCCTGGCCCCACCAGCGACCAATCAGTCTCGCCACTCACCCCTGTGGACGGCCGCAACGCCTACCGGCCCAACATAAGCGGCCCCATCCTCGCGTCGAACAAGTCCTACATGCAGTACTTGAATGTGACGAGCTTCAGCACACCGCCTTCGGCGCCTACGTCCGGCACCACGTACAACACTTTCGGTAACATGCCGAGGAACGCAGTTCGCGGATACGACTACTGGGACGTCGATATGGGCTTGAGCAAGGATTTCGCGATCACGGAAAGATCCCACTTCCAGCTCCGGGCCGAGGCGTTCAACCTCTTCAACCACACCAATTTCGGCGATCCGAATACGCAAGTGCCGGATACGGGCGGCCAGCTCAGTTCCACCCAGTCAACGGGCTCCTTCGGCAAGATCTCCTCGGCGCTTCCGGCGCGCGTGCTACAGGTGGCGGGGAAGATCACCTTCTAGATTGCGATCAAGCCGCGGATTGGCGGGTGTTCATAAAGCAAAGACAAAGGCCTCTTCTTCAGCGAAGAGGCCTTTGTGTTGGATCGGGGTGCGGCGGCGGAGCGCTCAGTAATAGTCGGCGCAGCTCAAGTAGTAGCCGCAGTGGGTGCAGACCAGTTTGCAATGGTGGCCGGTGAGGCGATGACCGCAGGTGGGGCAGATTTGGCAGTGGTGATCGACGACCAGACCATCCTCAGCGGCCGCCGATACACCACTTTGTGAGATTTCCGCTGCGGAATCGGCGGGAAAGTCGGAATTGAGGACGCGGGGCCGCTCCGGCAACATGGGGGACAGATTAACATGGAATGAGCGCGGCAGCCGCCAGGGAAATACGGCGGCGTTGACAGTTCTGCTGCCGGGCCCCGACGCAACTTTCCCCGCGGCGCTCCCGGCAATCCAACAACACAACCACTGGATTTTTGAATCCCCCAAGGAGGGACTATGGCGAGCAAGGCAAGTGCGGTTTGGACAGGATCACTGAAGGAAGGCAAGGGCACGATTTCCACGGCGACGGGCGTGCTGAAGGACGCCAACTATTCGTTCGCCACGCGGTTTGAGGGCGCCACGAGCGGCACCACACCGGAGGAATTGATTGCGGCGGCGCACGCGAGCTGCTTCTCGATGGCGCTGGGCGCGCAACTGGGCGGCGCGGGCCTGACGCCAGAGAAGATTGAAACCAACGCGGCCGTGACCCTGGCCAAGGTGGATGGGGGCTTTGCGATCACGAAGATTGCGCTGACCACCACGGCGAGCGTTCCCGGCGCCACCAAGGAAGTTTTTGACAAAGCGGCTGCGGATGCCAAGGGCGGCTGCCCGATCTCGAAGCTGTTTGCGAATAACACGGAGATCACGCTGGACGCGAAGCTGGTGTAGGTGCAGCCCGAATTTACCTCAGAACTTTTCGATCTTCGGGCCGGTCCACATCCTGGACCGGCCCGAAGACCTTCCGGCTGCGCCATATCTTAATCCCCTCTAAAAAGAATTCCTGGTTTTTTTTGCGCCTCATGCAGACAGAACTGCGCTATCCTTGCGGCGACGCCATTTGCCCAGGAAAGTGAGTCTGCGAGTTGAGACGTGCCTGCCTGTTTGCCTGCTTTCTGACTACCGCCCTATTTGCTCAGCGGCCGCCAAAGACGATGACAAAGATGGTGGTCCAGTTGCAAAGCGCCACGGTGCCGGCGGACAGCTTTGCCGCCAAGCCGAAGACGATGTTTCGCGCCGGAACTCAATTCTGCCGCATCGAGGAAGAATCCGACGCTGAACACGGAATTCACGGCTTGATGATCATCAACGAGCCCGACGCCTGGATGATCAATCTGGCGACAATGACGGCGCAGCACATGGTCGATCCCGGCCCGACATTCAATTGCCGGTTACAGATGTTTGCCAGCGAGGCGCGCGATTTGCCAGAGGATGAAGGCAAACAAATCGTGGGGTTGGAGTTCGGGTCTGAACTGGAGTTCTTCAAGAGCAAGGGAGCGACTCCGCAACCGGGCATGGTTTTGCAAACCAAACAAACGACCCTCTACAGATTGCAGTTTGGAGAATCCATCATTGCTCTGTTTACGTACGGCGATCCGGAACGCCCGCTCGCAGTGGCGTGGACGCGCGAGAAAAAGAATGAAATCTTTTGGTACAGCGGTTATGGACAGATGGATTTCGACCCCAAACTCTTTGCAAAGCCCGAGCATGTGAAGATCGAAGACGTGAAGTAGCGGGGCGGCATCGGCGGCCGGACCGCCCGGATTTTTTCTTGCACCCTTCCCCGTCCTATGCGAGAGTGATGGCATCGGGTTTTCGTGAGCCCTCAAATTCCCCGGGGCATGCGCCACGATGAAGAAGTACACATTCAAAGCCAGGATGATTGCAGGCCGAGGCGGCGGCGCGGGCGTAATGTTCCCTTACGACGTGCAGCAGGAGTTCGGGACGCGGGGCAATGTGCCGGTGAAGGCGACGCTGGATGGCGCTCCGTATACGGGATCGTTGATGAATTGCGGCGCGATGGGCCACACACTGGGAGTTTTGAAAGGGATCCGCGAGCAGATTGGCAAGGGCCCCGGGGACACGATCGACGTGGTGGTGTGGAAGGACGACGCGGCGCGCACCGTGGAGATTCCCGCGGCCTTCAAGACGCTTTTAAAAAAGGAAGGCCTGCTTGCCGGCTTCGAAAAAATGAGCTTCACGCATCGCAAGGAGTACGTGCGCTGGATCGAAGAGGCGAAGAAGGAAGAGACCCGGCAGCGGAGGCTGGAAAAGGCGGTTGCGCTGCTGAGGAAGAACGCGAAAACGCCCGGCTGATGGGGTCGATTTGCGAAGCGCGCGCATTTGACACGAAGTGCGGCATTTGCGAGACTCAGAGTTGCTGCCTGCTCAGCGCTTCCTGCCTGAGCGGTCTCCCGTGCCGAAGTGGCGGAATTGGCAGACGCGCGTGGTTCAGGTCCACGTACTCGCAAGGGTGTGGGGGTTCGAGTCCCTTCTTCGGCACCAAAACTGTTGTCCTCCTTTAGAACCAATTACTTACAAATTCGAAAACGCTGGTAGCGCTGAATCAGCGTCTCGTTGAGCCGCGAATAGCTTCTTCGACAGTTCCATTGCGGGCGCGACCATAAGAACCCACCGCCAGAAAATCTTCAACCGCGGTTCTTCCGCACAGGCGGCGCACTTCAAGTGGAGTTCGCTGGGATATGCGGAAGCGCCGCAGCTACGAGATCTTTGGAAACATATCCCCTTGCCGGAAGATGGAGCCGACTTCTCCGCTGCATTGCCTCCCCATGAAGTGATTCTGCTGCGAGCAGTACAGCACTATACCAGTTCCAGGATTGATGTGCCCAGGCTCTTGCTTTCCCACCCATTTTGCAAAAAGCGCGAAATGGATGGGGCACGGATGCGATGGGTATAGCTATTGTGTAGTTGCTCCAGTTCCCTGACCGCATGAATTCATGCTTTTGGCTTTGGTGGTTTCCCACCCATTCGCCAGAATTTCAAGAAGCAGGTTCTTCGACTCGCTTCGCTCGCTCAGAATGACAGAATGGATGGGGCACGGGAAGGTTCTTCTTCAACCGGTCAGAGAACTAGCCAAGTTATCCGCGCCACTTACTACTTTCTACCGCTTCTAACATAGGTCTCAATCTCTTCCAGGGTTTTCTCGCGGGTCTCGGGCAGGCGGATGTAGAGGAACAGCAAGCCGGCCAGGCAGATTGCCGCATAAGTCCAGAAGACGCCAGCCGCGCCAAGCGCTGCATTCAGCAAGGGAAATGTGTAAGTGAGCAGGAAGCAGGCTGTCCATAGCGCAGTAACTGCAACGGACATCGCGCTGCCACGAACACGATTGGGAAAAATCTCCGCGATAACTACCCAAGTTACCGGCGCTAACGACATGGAGTAACAGGCGATGGCTGCGAGCACCAGCACCAGCATCGGCTTGCCTTGCAGATGCAGGTGGTAGAAGGCGCCGAGAATGGTGTAGATGAGGGCCAGTCCGGCAACTCCGCCGAGCAGCAGAAAGCGTCTTCCGTAGCGATCGATTGCGGCCAGTGCGATCAGGGTAAAGACCAGATTCACCGCGCCGGTAATGACGATGTTAAAGAGGATGCCTGAGACCTGGTATCCGGCGGCCGCGAAGATCTCCTGCGCGTAGTTGAAGATTACGTTGATGCCGCACCACTGCTGGAGAACGGCGAGCGTTACGCCCAGCAGAAGGACCTTTGCCATTCCCGGCGAGGAGAGCTCGCGCAAAATTGAGCGTTGTGGGCCGGCGCCGCCGGCAACCTTGAAATCATCGAGGACCTGCCGCGCATACGTTGGGCCGCCCAGCCGCTCAAGCACTAGGAAGGCCTGCTGGTCGCGGCCCTTTGCAGCCAGCCAGCGCGGGCTCTCGGGGACCAGAAACGTCGCGGCAAGAAAAAGCAGCGAGGGAATCGCGGTGACGGCAAACATCCAGCGCCATCCCCACTGGCCGTTCCACGACGAAAGAATCTCGAATACCGTGGCGCCGGGCGGGACAGGACGCGCGATCATCCAATTGACCACCTGCGCCAGCAGAATTCCAACCACGATGGCCAACTGGTTGAGTGAAACCAGCCTGCCGCGCAGATGTGCCGGCGAAATCTCCGCAATGTACATGGGAGAGATGCCGGAAGCGAGGCCGATGGCGTAGCCGCCCAACATTCTCCACAGCACGAAGGCGGTGAACTGCGGCGCCATGCCGGTTCCCAGCGAAGAGAGCGCAAACACCAGCGCGGCCAGCGTCAGCATGCGCTTTCTGCCGAAGCGATTGGTCAGGGATCCGGAACTCACAGCGCCGATGAGGCAGCCGATCAGCGCGCAACTCATGGCCCAGCCCTGGAGCGCAGGCGAATCGAGATGAAAGTAAAGTTCGTAGAAAGGCTTTGCGCCGCCGATCACCACCCAGTCGTAGCCGAACAGCAATCCACCCAGCGCGCCTGCGGCGGCGGTCAGCCACACATAGGCGGGGCGAAAGGAGCCGTCGCGTTTTTCGATTACATCGGAGGCGGATACGGGCAAGATCATGGTGCAGTGCGCTCCACTTGCATCTCCGCCGCCGCCGCGCGCTGCAGCTTTAGCCAGCGAAGCAACTCCGCGGCGAGGAGGTGATTGGGGTCTTCAGCAAGCAACTGCTCGAACTGCTGCGCAGCTTTCTCCGCATCGCCGAGACCATGGTTGACCAATGCGTTCAAGAATAGCGCGTCCACGCGATTTCGTTTGGCCAGGTCGTCGTCAAAGAGCAGCAGGTTGGGCAGGGAGGTGGCGAAGTAATCGATTTTGGGTTCGGTATTTGCCAACTGCTCGGCAAACTGCGCAAGGCTGGATAAGATCGCGCGCGCCGCTTCATCGTCGTCCAACTTGCGTAGCGCCAAAGCCTGGAAACAGGAGTGGGCTCCGACTGCGGGGAGCGGCGCAGCGGCCGCTTTCCAGTGGCGCTGCGCAAGTTCTACGTCTCCGAGCATCTGTGCCGCCAATCCGGAAAAATAATCGATGTCGCGTTCCAGGGTGAGGAGATGCTTGCCTTCGCCAAGATTTTCAGGGTAGTGCCGCGCGGCCTCGAAATGCTCCAGCGCCGGGGCCGGACTTCCGGCAGCAAGCTCCGTCAAGCCCAGCGCGCGATGTGCGTGAACATACTGGGCCGACACCAAGCCCTCGCCGCCTTCCCATGGACTGAAGCGGCGCGCGCTTAAGCGATCCAATGCAGCCAGCCATTGCCCGGAATGGTTCAGCAGCGTGATGTACTCCACGCTGAGATCGTCGCGGCATTCAACCAGATCCTGGTGCTCCTGCAATGAACGCAGGCGCTCCTGGGGCAAAGCCAGTGCCGCGCGCTTTTTCAACTGGTCCCACTCATACAGCACGCGTGCGTCTTGAGGGTTGACGGTGAAGGCGCGCGCGTACATGCGGTCGGCGGTTTCAGAATTGTGCCGAATGTTGAACTCGGCTATGCCCAGATTCCGGAAAGGAATTGAAAACCTGTCATCCAATTCGACCGACCGTTGCCAGCAGCGAATCGCATCTTGGTAGCGGCGCTTGTCATAGTAGAGATTGCCGAGGTAGTAATGCGCCCGCGCGCCGGCCGGATTCCGCGCGATTGCATCCTCGAGCACAATCATCTCTTCGAGCCGGGCAGGAAAGCAGTAGCGCGGCGAAGCGGTCTCGGCCTGGTCTGCATCGTGGCGGGATTGCTGTTCATCGCCGAGCGAAAAAGCCAGCCACGAACGCGTGTACCAAAGCATCGGATGGCCGAAGCACTCCTCACCGCTGCACGCCCGCAGCAGTGCGCAGGCATCTTCGCGCAATCCGGACCAGGCCAACTCGTAGCCGACGTCGAGCAGGGTTTGGATGTCTCCTTCCAGTGCAGCAACGAATGAGTGCAGGTCCTGCTCCTCGCGGCTCAACAGGAAGCGCTCGGCCAACATGCGGAAGCAGAGGCGATCGAGCACCAGAGTTTCATCGATCACAGCCTTCGCATCTGCGGTGCGGCCCATGCGGCGCAGCAATGCCGCCTTCAGGCCGCGAGCATTCAGACTGGCGGCGTTGGTAAGCAGGCTCTGCTCCACCTGCTCCAAGGCCAGACGCAGATCGCCGCGCTCCGCGCTGATTGACGCCAGCGCATAATACCCCGCGCACTGACAGGCGTAGCTCCAAACAGATTTATGAAATGCTTCGTAGGCGCTGGAAATCTTGCGCTGGTAGAAGCGCGCGAGGCCGAGGTTATAGAACGGCTCCCCATCATACGGATTCGGATTCCTGAGCGTGAGGCGGTGAATGGCGCGAGTAAAGTGCTCTTCCGCCTCGGCAAATTGGCCCTTGCGCAGATACGCGAGGCCCATCGCATTGTTCATCCGTGAATCGTCCGCATCGCGCCGCAGGCCTTCGCGCCAGTAATCCTCGGCACTCCGCGTGGCGTGACGATATTGCTCAAGATGCAGGCCGGTCACGTACAGTTCATCAGCGCTCGCAATCTCCCCAGGTGGGGGCGGCTCGGTGGCGGGGCCGGGCAGCGTGCGATCCGCCGCCGTTTGCGGCTGATAAGCGATCAGTTCCTTGCCTTCGCTGTCGAGCACGCACAGACGGTATTCTTCGGGCTGGGCTGCGGAGTGTGCGATGGTGCGGACGAGCGGCTCGCCCGGCGCCAATTCAACTTGTTCCTCGATTACTGTCTGCCCCTTGCAGGTGAGAGTCACGTGCACTTTTCGCCGCGCGGTGACGCAGACTCCCACGCGCACACTGCCCGGATCGAACTCCAGATTCACGGCGGCTTCAGTGTTGGCATTTTTCGCGGGGCCGATATTTTGAATCGGGTACCAGTACTGGCTGAAGGTTTTTGTCTCGTAAGGTTGCAGCCACGAGAAATCCGGCTGGTTATCGGTATATGCGCCGGCCATCAGCTCGACATAGGGGCCATCGTCATCGGTCAGATTGCGGTCCCAGGCGTAACCGAACTCCGCGTTTCCCCAGGTCCACAGCTTCTTGCCCGGCGCCACGAGGTGATTGGACGTGTGCACTACGCCCGCAGCGCAACCGTGATCGTACCCGCCGAAGAAATCGTACTTCGATTCCGTAACCATGTAGGAGGTTGGAACCGGGATGTTTTTATACCATGAGATATCCGTGCCGGGGCTGTAATCCACGCCGTAATAACTGCCGCGAGCGATGGGGAACGACGAGATGGCTCGCCGCGCATGGTCGGCGACGAAGGTCACGTCGGGCGGAAAGAATGCCTGATAGCGGTCGTGCACGCGTACCGCAACGTTCGCCCACCACAAGAAAGTCTGGGGAAGGGGAGTGCGATTGTAGAGGCGGACTTTGGCCTCCACGATTGCCTTGCCGGGCGCAAGATGGATGCCGACCATGCCTTTCATCCGCAGCATGGGATCGTGTTCGCTCAGCCACACCGTGCGGCTGCCGTCGGCATTCTCTTCGATGGCGGTGTGGACCGGCATATATGTGGAGGGCCGATGATGCTGCGGCCAGTTGAACTCGACGCCGCCGGATATCCAGGGGCCAAGCAGCCCCACCAACGCCGGCTTGATCACGTGCTGACGGTAGAAAAAATCGTATCCGTTGGTTTTGTCGAGGCCCGCATGAATGCGGCCTCCGATCTCGGGAAGAAGCATCAGTTGGATGAATTCGTTCTCGAGAAAAACGGCCTTATAACTGGCATCTATCTTTTCAAGAGCTACGCGGTCGGTAAAGGGATTGGGATAAACCTTCCCGCTGCTTCCCTGGTAAACCCGCTTTTCGAGAAACATGGGATTGGGGTCGGCTTCCTGAACCGGATAAGTGGGAATCGTAACTTGCTCTTCCCAACAGCGAACCGGTCCGGATTCACGCCCTTGGCTCATCACTCGCTCTCCTCGGCAATTGCACAGGTTACCTCCAAATTCTAAGGGGTGCGCCCTTTCGTCAGTGGGCAACCGCGTACAGGCAAAGCCGAAGCAGGGGCATGAAATCGCCTGAGCCCGCGCCGCGCATTCCACTCAGGGTGTTCACGGTGCCCGCAGCGAGTTATACCATACAGGCCCAGTTACGGCCGTTCAGCGAAGAATTGTTGATTTGGTGAGAGTGGTGATCACCTGGCCCAGTGCTCGGGTTTGGGATTCGAGCAGCGGCAATGCCGAATAAACGGTCACCGTCTCGTTAACCGGCCCCGGCTTGATCGTCAGATTCACGTTCACGCGCGACTGGGTATCGACGACGCTGGTCACATGCTCTAAGCTGCGCTTGCGGGAAGGAACGCATTCTCGCGCACACTGACACAGGGCCGGCGTGACTGCCAGCCCCGCGCAAAGTTGTGCTCTTTCACGAGAGAGTTAAGCTGTCCATTGCAGGTTAGTGATGCCCGCGGCCGCCCGCGCCACCGCGACCGGAGAATCCGGGAGAGTGTTCGCGGCCTGCATCATGGCCGGCGTTCCCGGTGTGGCCGTTTCCGTCGCGCGCTTCATTGCCGTGGAAACCATTGAAGGGACGCTCGCCGCGCTCGGGCAAGGGTCCGTGATAACCGTGATGCGGATCATAACGGTTATCTACGTGACCATAGAAACCGCGGTGCCCGTGAAACCAGGGTCCGACACCGATAAAAATGCCGTTCGTGAACCAATCGGGCCCGTAGTAGCCGTAGGGCGCGCAATCATACGGCGCGTAGTCGAAATACCCGTAAGGGCAGTAGGGCTCGGGGCCAAGATTAACACCGATGCCGACACCGATCTGGGCTGGCGAGTGGGCGCAGCTTGTGCCGAAGAAGCACAGCAAACTGAGCAATACAAAAGATTTGACCAGACGCATCCTTCACCTCCATGTCACAACTTGTACTCAACGGAATTAGATGCAGGTTCCGAGGCAAAGGGGGCGTGAGGAAGCAAATTTTAGCGCTGGCTATTCCGCTCATTTTCGCAAGAGACGTGGAAATGGATGGGACACGGATGCAGTATGTTGATGGTGAATCAATAATGAGCCGGCGGCCAAATTTATGCGCGCGGCGCACAGGTGGATTCGCGCAACACAAAGCGCGTCTTGTACTCGAAGTTGGTTTTCTTGG
>JARLFZ010000032.1 GCA_031296305.1 Occallatibacter sp.
GGGGATCGACCCACTGCTTGTCAGCGAAGGAGAGCCCGTAGTCGAGATACTTCTTGTCCTTGATCTGGATGGCGATTTCGAGGGGCACGATGCCGAAGATGGCGTCGTCGACGTGATCGCGTTTGGGGATGAGAGCATTCTCAGCGCCGCCGGGAAAGAGGGGATCGAACTTCTTGACGAGCTTGTCGCGGAGATCGGTGTCGTGCGTGAGCTCGGCGAAGGTGAGCGCGCCGTACCAGGTGCCGACTTCGCCGTAAAAGATCGTTCCCGGGCTGTGCTGATGCGGGCTGGTGACAAAGTGCTCGGCGAGCGCCTTGCCCACCTCCTGCGGAGAGCGGCCCTGCGGCCAGTTGCTGAAGTAATCTTGTTGTGCCGGGATGCCCGCGGCCGGCAAGAGCAACGCCAAAGCTGCAAATTTCAAAACGGCTTTCATGCGCATTCCTCGAAGTTTGGGTGATGAGTTGGGGCCAACAAATGGTGCATCAAGATGATAGCGCCCAGGGGTGGGGTGCGACTCACCGGCGGGAGGACGCGCAGTACGGCGTGGCGCCGAACGGAATTCAGGTGTGTGGCCGCATGAATTCGCGCCAGCGGAGCACGCGCTGTCCCACCCTGTCACGCGACGCAGTTTTTTGCTGCAAACAATGCAGCAACCGGCGTTGCGTGCGCGCATCAAAGTGGAGCGAAGCGATTTTTACTGGGGGTGGCCATGATCAAGCTGAAGCGGGCTTACGACGAGCCGAGCAGCACCGATGGCGCAAGATTTCTGGTGGAACGGCTGTGGCCGAGGGGCGTGAAGAAGTCTTCGCTGCCGATGGTGGCGTGGCTGAAGGATGTGGCGCCGAGCACGGAGCTGCGCAAGTGGTTCAGCCACGATCCGGCGCGATGGCTGGAGTTTCGCAAACGGTATTTCGCGGAGCTGAAGTTGCGGCCGGAGGCATGGATGCCGCTGGTGGAGGCGGCGCGCAAGGGCACGGTCACGCTGATCTACAGCTCACACGATGAGGAGCACAATAATGCCGTGGCGCTCGAGGATTTTCTTGAGAAGAAGATGAAGGGCCGCGCCAAAGCCCGCTGATTTTATCGGCACTGTGCGGCACGGCTAAAGAGACTGCGGAAATATGGAGATCAGAGAGCGGATCTGCAGAAAGACATCCCTCAGGGCCTGAAGGCCGCATTGACTTTGTTCAGCTTGCGGCACGAGTAAACTCGTGCCCTTTCAAAACGTCGACTTTTTCCGCGGCCTGCAAAGCCGTGCCCTTTCAAAACTGATCTATAGCAAAAGCGCAAATGCGCTAAGGCTGCGCGGCAACGTATGCAGGATCGATGGACGCGTGCATCGCCGCGGAAAATCCTTCCCAGGTGCAGGAAAGATCCTGACGGCTACAGCCGGGAACAAAGATGGGCGCGACGGCGGGCGGATTTGCGGGAGTGAGCGGCTCCGAGTTGCGCATCTGGTCGAGAGTTTGCGCCGTGTATTCGATACGCACAAAGGGCTTGCCGCCATCGCGCGGACGCCACAGTTCGAAGAGCAATGCGCCGCCGGGGGGCGTGTCGTCGACACGGCCGTCTAAGACCCAATCGATGTGAAGCGCGCCAGCCACGGCGACGATGTTGGTGTCGTGGCCCACCAGGATCACGAGACGGTCGCCGGGCTTGCCGAGCGCGCCGGGAACGGCCGCACCGTTCGCGCTTTGCTGCATGGTTTTCAGGATGCGGTCGAGAAGCGTCGAAGCAATCATGCGCGCGATCGCCGGGGTGCGCTTGGTGTAATCCCAGTTCGCACTGTTGACCTGCATGATGGTGCGCAGGGTTGCGGCGTCGATGCAGCCCCAGCCGGTGTCGGCCTGGCTCATGTCCTGGGTGTATTCGAGGAGCAGATTTTCGGCCATGGTGGCTGCGGTGGTGACTGGACCGTGCAGAGCGGCGGGAGTGTCGCCGGAGCCGGGCGCGAGCGAGGCATGAATGGTGAAGATCGAAGCGCGCGTAGCGTTCGCGGGCGCATGGCCGCAACCCGCCAACACGCCGTCGAGCAGGGTCAACTGGGAGCGATACAGCTCGGTGAGATGGTTGGGATTGCCGCCGATGCGGCCGGCGATGGCCGCGACAGCCAAAGCCGTATCGGGATGAACGGCGCCGGCCTCGATGGGCCGGAAGAGCGCATCGTTTGCGCCCTCAGGCTGCGCGTGCACACCGATGTCGCAGCCGGGAAACATGCCTTCGGCGAGGGCCTTGCCGGTTTCGCGTGTGCGCTGGTCGCTGTCGGCCACGATGCTTACGCGGGCGGCGCCGGCGCAGCCTGCGGGAGCGAAGAGGTTCTGGCTCGCGAATTGGGTGCGGTCCCAGGCTCCGAAGAGTTTCATGAGCTGATAGCCATGCGCAGTGAGATAGCTCGGCGGAACATCCCACGCGGCCCAGGGCGCAGCGGCGTACTGACTGAACTGGGTGGAGTTGGCCATGGGCGCGCGGACGCCATGGCGGGTGAGCACGACCACCAGTTGCAGGTCGGCATCGCGGCTTGCGGCCGGGGCGGCAGCGGACTGTGCCGCGGCCAGCGGAAGGAGCAGGAAAGAAGCCAGGGCGAAGACGAAAATTCGAGCGGTGGCGCGCATGTGATTCTGAGGAACTCCCAGAGAGAAGTGTAGCGGGCGGAGGCGGTGGTTCGATGGCGGCGAGACCAAAACTGCGCAGGGATATATGCCATCTTTGCCCTACGAAGAATTCTCATATCGGCCGGGCGCAAGGAGACAGATGAGAGGGAAGCGGGGGTTGGCTATGTTGCCTGAAATCACCACCGAGCGGAGCAAGAATGATAAAAATCAAGGGCTAAGTAAAGCCATTTACTCGCAATATTTTGAGCTTTAAGTTCAACAGAATCTTTGGATTGCGTCCCGACGGCGGAATCGGGCCGCCCGGACGCCGGTTTCATAAAGGAGATAAATCGGTTTTTCTTTTAAATAAATCGGTTTTTTTATCTTGACAACGGTCCCGAATCGCTCATATAGTTCGGATCGCCAACAAGAGCATGCTCCGGCGTGTACTGAATCACCATCCGGACTGGCTTTCGTTGGTTTGTGGAGGCAGTGTGGCTCTGCTCGGAACGTGAGTTCCTGCAAAGCTGTGGGCAACAACAACATTTTTTGGAGGTGGTTATGTCAGGAAGGCCAATGAGTAACTGTCGAGTCCAGCACAACGCGATCAGAATTCTGATGACCGTGATCGCGCTTTCGGTGATGCTCCTAGCGAGCAGCGCCGCAAACGCCCAGATCCTTTATGGATCGATTACCGGAACCGTGACCGACAAGACGGGCGCGGTGATTCCGAACGTCAATGTGAGCATCACCGACCAGGGCACCGGCGCAGTCCGCACCGACCAATCGAATGGATCGGGCATGTACAACATCCTGAATGTGATGCCGGGCGTATACACACTTACTGTCGCCAGGACAGGGAACTTCGCCGGCTTTTCGCAGAAGGATATACAGATCGAAGTCAACCGCCAGGTGCGTATTGACGTGACCTTGCAACCGGCAAGCGTGTCCACGCAAGTCACCGTGACCGAGGCGCCTCCGGCGTTGCAGACGGAGACCGCGGAAGTCAACAGCGAGATCAGCCAGACACAGCTCAGCCAGATGCCCGAGACCTCTTCTCAGGGGCGCAGCTACCAGGCACTGTATTCGCTTATACCCGGCGCAGCCTCTCCAAAGGAACAAAACTCAACCGCTTCCAATCCCTCGCGCGCCATGTCGATCAATGTGAACGGCATGAGCATGAACGGCAACACCACGCGTATCGATGGCGCGGTGAACTACTACGGGTGGTTGACCTATCTGATTGCCTACGTGCCACCGGTGGACGCGATCGAGAACGTCAGCGTCACCACCAACGACTTCACCGCCGAGCAGGGCCAGGCGGGCGGCGCTTCCATCAAGATCACCACCAAGAGCGGCGGGCACGACTTCCACGGCGCGGCATGGGAGTATTACCAGGATGCGGCCATCAACTCCCGGCCGTACACGACAACCTATTACGCGTCACCAACACTTCCCAAGAACATTTTCAACGAATACGGCGGCAATCTCGGCGGCCCGATCTATATTCCTAAGCTGATTACTGGCCGCAAGAAGCTGTTCTTCTTCGACAACTGGGAACGGACGACACGGCGCCAGTTGATCAGCGGTCTGCAGACGGTTCCCGACAGCAACATGATCGGCGCGGGGACGCTCACTCCGGGCGCTGCCAACTTCTCCGAGGCTGCGTCGCTGACCACGCTTTACGATCCGCAGCCTACGGCGGCATGGACCAGTGCATTCACCCCAACCGCAAACTGTCCGACGTTAACCTATGTCGCCGGGTATCTGACTCCCGCCTGCCGCCCGAGCTTTACCTCCGAGTACGGCGAGACGGGCAGCGGCGTGAACACCATTCCCGCAAGCCGCCTGCCATCGAGCTCAGCGCCGATGGTCATGATCGCCAATCTGGCAGCGATCGCGTCCACGGTCGGCACGCCGTCGTCAACTCTGCTCAACAATTTCATGAGCAACGACTACTTTGGGTCCGCGACTTTTGCCTACAACCGCACCACCAACGATGCCAAGATCACATTCATTCCGAATGACAAAACGCAGTTCTTCGGCAAG
Source organism: Occallatibacter sp. (assembly GCA_031296305.1). GTDB lineage: Bacteria > Acidobacteriota > Terriglobia > Terriglobales > Acidobacteriaceae > Telmatobacter. The sequence continues at coordinate 4,641 of JARLFZ010000032.1, forward strand.
TACAGCATTGAGCCGTTCCAGGTGAACGATCCGCAGCAATTGAAGGCCGCGGGCGGCGGCACCTTCGACGGCGGCCAGCCCGGAGCGGGACACGGCAGAATCCAGAACGTGGGCTTGGGCATGAGCTATGTCGTTAACTCCGACACCGTTATCGATTCCGATTTCGGCTACACCCGCCAAGTGTCGGGAGCGGAGTCGACGCTCGATCTGTCACTCGGCAACTACGGATTGAACACTCTGCATATTCCCGGAACCAACCTCGCCGGGAACGATCCGGATTATATGGGGCAGCCGCTGTTCAGCTTTAACAGCACCTTCAGTTCGATTGGCAACTCCAATACTGCCAATCCCTTCCTGTTCCGCGACAACCAGTTCACCGGCGATGTGAACCTGAGCTATATCAAGGGCAAGCATCAGTTCAAGACCGGCTTTACCTACTACCACTTCGACCTCAACCACTTCCAGCCCACCACCGGTGGCGGCGTCTCCAACGTGCACGGCGGCTTCCTGTTCGCAGGCGGCATGACGTGCGGCGGCACGGCTACTGGGTGCAGCGCGAACGCCTACAACGATCTGGCCGACATGCTGCTGGGTCTGCCCAACTCGAACGGGACCGGCAACGCGGTGCAAAAGGCGCAGCAGATTTACGATCCCAACTCACTGCGCTGGACGGAACTTGGCCTCTACGCACAGGATCAGTGGACGGTGTCTCCCAAGCTGACCATCACTTACGGCATCCGCTTCGAGCGCTATCCGTCCCCGTACCGCGATCACACCGGCATCTCTGAGGTGCATCTGGAGCGGCCTCAGAGCTCCAACGTCGAAATCGGCGGCCTGATGGGCCATCCCAGGGATGGCGGCGTGGATTTCAAGTACGGATTCTGGGCGCCTCGCGTCGGTTTCGCGTATCGCCTTGACAACAGAACCGTGATTCGCACCGGCGCCGGTATGACCGTCGATCCGGATAACATGCGCGAGTTGCGCGACGAATACCCCTTCGACATAGCGCCAAACTACGCCTCGGTCGGAGCGGGAACCATCGCGGTGGATCCGGCGAATGGCAACGCGGGCATGCCCATCGGCGGCTGCGGCGTGAGTGGGTCAACGTCCTGCTACGGCATTCCGATTCCAATTGCTCCCAACTACACCTCAGGCTTCGTGGCGCTGCCGGTCGCCTCGTCGACCAACGCCTTGTGGCCGGACTTCCGTCGCGGCTACATCGAAAGCTGGAACCTGTTTGTGCAGCGGGACCTGGGCTGGGGCTTCGTGGCCAACGTTGGTTACGTGGGCGATCTGTTCGTCCGGCAACAGTCCAACGTCAGTCCGTATAATGCGGCGCCGCTGCCCAGCTCAAGCACGCCTTGCATGGCCAACGGACAATGGAACACCACCCTTACCGGTCTGACGGGCAGTTGCACAAGCTTTGGAACCTCCGCCAACGAAATCATCAACACGCAGACTTGCGCCGCAAACGGCTGGGCAACCTGCGCAACCTCTGCCGGGCTTTACAACACCGGCGGCATTACCATGAACGGGCCGATCTTCAGCGCGAACTACAACGGCTTGCAGTCGACATTGGTTCGCAATGCCGGCAAGAACTCCACGCTGGGCTTGGTCTACACTTACTCGCACGCCTTTAACTATGCCGACAACGGCGCCGGGACGGGATCGAGCGGGCCGCCGTTCGCCTACCCGGGGTATTTCAAGCAAAACCGGGCGCAAGCCAATCAGGACCAGAAGCACAACGTGCAGATCTACGGTATCGCCGCACTGCCCTTCGGCTACGGCCAGAAGTGGCTGAACAGCAACAGCGTGTTAAGCGAGATCGTGGGCGGATGGCAAGTGACCGGCCAGTACAGCTACTATGGTGGCCTGCCGTTCTCAGTCACCGCCAACGGCAACACGCTCAACGCGCCGGGCAGCACGCTCTATGCTCAGTTGGTTGGGCCATATCAAACCCTGCATGGCCACAACCGGAAGTTCGGCGACACCACAGTTTCCGGCGGCAAGCCATGGTTCAATCCGGCCGCGTTTGCTAACCCAACCGAGCCGGCGTTCAGTACGGCAAATACGACCAATGCCTCGCCGGTCATCGCCAACACGCATCGCAATCAGTTCCGCGGGCCAGGCACTGGCGTCGTCAACGCCAACCTGTTTAAGGGCTTCCGCATTTACCGTGAGAGCGAATTCAAGGCCGGTGTGGAAGTGTTCAACCTCTTCAATCACCCGTATCTGAACCTGAACAACCCCCAAGCCACTGTGCCCACCACCGCGAACGTCAACGCGGGCAGCTACGGCACGTTCGGTATGGTCACGAGCTTCGGGCCTCCGTACTCCCAAACACAAGGTGCGCGCTCCTTGCAGTTCAGCGGAAAGTTCACCTTCTAACTTTTACTCGAATCGACAAAGCGGCAGCTCCTCCGGGGGCTGCCGTTTTTTTGTGCGAATCGGCGAAGGACGGTTGGCGGCATGTTGCCCGTACGGTTTGCTCCTGAGGACGGCTGTACCGTTTTGCGCCAATCATGGGCTCTTGTGCCGCGAAGAGTTGCCGGGCTGCCGTTTTTTTGGTCGGACACTTTTTCAAGGCCGAAAACCTCGATTTGTTCGCGACGCAAACTAAACAAAATAATCAGGATGAGAGGCGGTACGGAAATGGCTGAGCAGCGAAATCCCTGCCCCTCGCAACTATTTTAGTAAATCGCTTTTTCTCCAAAAATAAATCGATTTTTCTCTTGACAACTATTTTGCTGCGGGCCTATAGTTCCGTTGCGGATCGAGACCTATATTTTTGCGCGCTTTCTCGCCGGTTGCGGCAAGCGCGGTTCGCATTGTTCACGAGGATCTTTCCTCGATATCGGTAGCTCGTACACCTATTTCAGGGCCCTTTTGGGGGGCCATATCTAGAGCGCATCCAAGTCGTACCCCGCGTTCCGTCAATCCTGACTCCGGTCCCCCGTCCGGGTCGCACAGCTGCTTCGGAAATCTCTAAGCAGGAGGAATCGAAGATGAAGTGCAGAACCTTAGTTCGCCAGCTGTTCTCGTTGCCTGTTGTCGCGCTGCTGCTCGTTCCCGGCGCGTCGGCTCAGATCACGGGCACCGTGGATTTCACCTCCAAGCTGCAACCGATCGATGGATTTGGCGTCGCTGCGACCTTTGGGCGGCCCACTTATATCCAAACCGCGCAAGGCACTCTCCCCAGCCAAATCGTGGACCTGTTCTTTAATCCAACCACCGGAGCGGGCATCAGCATGTTGCGCATGGGCATTGACGACGTGGTGACCCCGAACCCCACGGATGTTTCCAGCGCCAGCGGCAACGCGAACTCCGGCATCTTCATCGTGAACACTCCTCCGGCCTCCTGCAATGTAACTCCCGCCTACACGTGGGATCACTCGGCGGGCGGAGAAATCTGGATTGGCCAACAGGCAGTGAAATATGGCGTCAAGCGCTTCTTTGCCGATTCGTGGGGCGCGCCCGGCTATATGAAAACCAACAATAACTATGTTTCCGGCGGCGTGATTTGCGACGGAACCAGCCTCACCAATACGGGTGGGAACCACTGCACGACATCGGGATTTTCCGATTGCCGCGCGGCGTATTCCAACTACCTCGTGCAGTACGTCAAGGACTACCTGGGAGACGGCGTGCCCATTACCGACCTGGGCTGGATTAACGAGCCGAACACCAATACCGGCAGCTACGCTTCCATGGTGCCCACGGCCGCCGAGGCTATCACTTTCCAGAATGCTTACGGCCCGATCATGCGGGCTTCCGGGCTCAAGGTAAACCTGGTGTGCTGCGATATCTATAACTGGAGTACCGCGAACACCTACGACAACACTGTCGCCGCCAATGCCACGGCAAATTCCTATGTGGATATCTACTCGGCGCACGAATACGGCCAAGTGGCCAACTTCGTGCTGGCAACTTCGCCCGCCAAGAAGAACTGGATGACCGAGTGGGGCCCGGCGTCGCCCAGCGCGTGGAACCCGTATTGGGATTCGAGCTTTGCCGGCACATCGACCAATTACAACGATGGCATGTTCATTGCGAACGATATCTCGAACGCCCTCAACAAGGGCCGGATCAGCGCTTATCTCTATTGGTATACCGATTCCACCTCGACGACCGGAGCTATGGTTGAAATGGGCGGGCCGTACGTGTCTGGTCAAACCTACGAAGCGTGGCCGTATTACACCTATACGGTTCCCGCGCGCTTTTACGCGCTGGCCCACTTCTCTCGCTTCGTGCGTCCCGGCGCTTACCAGGTTACGATGAGCAGCAATACTCCTTCGTGCTCGACGATCAGTTCGGGCGTTGGCAACTGCATCGTCCCGACCGCCTTCGTTAATCCCGACGGATCGAAGGTGATTAACGTCGTCAACAACATTACAACGGGCACTGAGACAGTCACCGTTACGCTGGATGCAGGAACGGCAAACTGGGTGCCTACCGCCTACGTCACCGATGCAGCCACAATCCCTAACAGCGTGGCCAACTCCTCTGCACCTGAGGCGTTGAGCGCCGCAGTTGCCCAGACAAGCGGCATCGTAACCGTCAGCGGCACCACACTGACGGCGTTCTTGCCAGCGCGGTCGTTCACCACTATCGTTCTCGCTCCGCCCGTCATCGCCGGAACGGTGCAGCTTACAACCGCTCCCTCGCGATACGCGGAGGGCGACGGCACGGTTCTTTCTACTCTCACCATCACGAACAGTGGGACTGGTACGGCGCAAAATGTGGTGCTGACAAGCGCAACCCTCGGAACCTCGGCGGGAACAACGATGCCCACCGGTCCTCTGCCCTTCACTATCGGCAACATTGCTCCAGGCGGTTCGGCGGTGGTGAACGTCAACTACGGCGCTGGTCAAACGCCCGGGGCGACGGTGATTGAGAGAATCGCAGGTACGTATAGCAGCAGCAGTGGCTCCGGCAGCTTCGGCGCTTCGTTCCGTGCCGTTGTTCCGGCTCTTCCAAACGCCAATTAAAAACTAACCCTAAACAAGTTTTCAAGGAGAAGATTATGCGGAACATTAAAAAGCAAGCTCTATTCGCAATCGTGGCTATCGGAATGATGTACAGTACGGGCGCCAAAGCCGACAGCGTAACCTTGACCCTAACCCAGGCAACCGAGTATGTTTCCGCGCAGGCGGGAGGGACGGTAACGTTTGACGCTACCGTATTCGCGCCCACCAGCAACAGTGCAGACGTATACCTGAACGGAGACAGCTTTGACCTCTCTGCTCCTCTGACCCTGGACGACACTGACTTCTTTCTGAATTTCCCGCTGGATTTGGCGCCGGGGGACAGCTTTACCGGCGACCTGTTCACCGTGACAGTACCAGCAGGGGTCGCGGTAGAGGACTACCAGGGCTCGTTCACACTGCAAGGTGGAGGGGACGGCAATACCTATAACGACCTGGCCACGGTCAGCTTCGACGTGGTCGCTACTCCCGAGCCATCCAGCATCTTGCTGCTGATCACTGGGTTGATCGCGATGGCGTTTGCCTTCCAGCGCAGGGGGCTCATCGTGAGCTAACCCTCGCGGTGCGGACCTGCACTTAGCCCGCAATCGACAATGCGGCAGCTCCTTCGGGGCTGCCGCTTTTGTTTCGTGGCGAAGTCCTGCGGCCTGACGGAGTCTCAGGAATGGCAACTCCCAACCCCGCTCTCGCCGGATATATTAGTTGCTGGGCAGGTTGCGGTAGTTCGCGCACCGGCAAGCCGGGCGGCGCAAGCAGCATGCAGCAGGACCTTTTAGAAACGTGCGATTTCAAAAGGGCCAAACGAGAGAGAAGGCCGCCGAACATGCAAGCCTATAACAGGCGCATAACTGACAAGCCAACCCGACCGCGCCGCGCCGTGGCCTCCAGCGAAACCGCGCGCGAGATCAACCGCGACATTCTGTTGCATGCCATCCACCTGCACCAGCCTGTGAGCCGGGCCGACCTGGCGCGGCTTACCGGACTACAGCCCAGCACGGTTTCGGTCATCATCGGCAAGCTGATCGATGAGGGGTGGGTGCTGCCGGGCACGCTGGGCCGGCTGCCGCGCGGACGGCGGCCTACGTTTGTCACGCTGAACGATCGGCACGTGATGCTGGCCATCGACCTGCGGCCGGGAAGGGCCAACCTGGCCGTCGTGGACATCAACGGCAGGTTCCTGGGCCGGGACACGGTGCCCTTCGAGATCAACGCCGGCTCCGCGGTCGATGAGGCCAAGACGGCCATTGCGCGCATCGCCCAGGCGGCGCATTCGCTGAAGGCAGCCTTCGGGGACCGCGCCTTTCAGGGGCTGGGAGTGAGCGTTTCAGGCCGCGTAGACCAGAAGACGCAGCGCTTGTTGTTCTCGCCGAACGTGCCCTGGGGCCAGATCGATGTGCATGAAGAGCTCCAGCGGGTGTTGGAAGCCCCGATCGAAATGGAGAACGCCGCCAACGCCTGCCTGTTCTCGGAGCGCTGGTTCGGAGACTTCCACGACGCCTCGAACATGCTGGTGGTTTCGGTGTCAGAAGGCATCGGTACGGGAATGCTGGTGGACGGGAACGTGGTGCGGGGCAGAGACGACATGGCAGGCGAGTTCGGCCACATGACGCTGGAGGAATCCGGCCCCATGTGCGGCTGCGGCAACGCAGGCTGCTGGGAGGTGTTTGCCTCCAACCGCGCGGGGCTTCGCTACTACCATGAGCTGGCGCCGGAATCCAAGCTTACCAACTTTCAGGAGCTGCTGAAGCTGGCCCTGGCCGGCGACCTGCGCGCGCTGCGCTCCATCGACAAGATGATGACGTACCTGGCGCGGGGATTAAGCATTCTGGCTGTGGGCCTGGCTCCTGAAGTGATCATCATTGTGGGCGACTGCACGGCGCTGTGGCCCCGCATTCGCCCGCTGCTGGAGAGCCAGTTGATAGCCAAGTCGATTACGCCGCGCACGCCAAGCCTGGTGGCGGCCATGGATGGCGATGCCGCGCGCCTGCGCGGCGCCGCAGCCCTGGTGCTGCACAAGGTCCTCTTCGGGCAAACCGACTTTGCTACGCAGACAGTGCGCGGCAGCGCGCGCGCGATCTCAAAGGCCGTGCCGCTCCCCGCCTGACTCCGGCCTTCGCCCTCGTGCTGCAACCAGAGTCCGGTTCCCACTGGACCGGGCGTTTCCGGCTTGACAACCGACCTTTTTGGGCGGCTATACTTCGCGGGAGCAACAATTCGGAGGTCACGAGATGTCATTCCCCACGTCTTTTGCATTTCTGCGCAAGTCACTCTCGCAATCACAAATAACCATGCGAATTGCCCTGGGATGTTCTCTGGCAGTTCTCATCTTCACTTTGACAAATGCGCCGTTCGCCCGTGCGCAGGCGGTCGGAGCCGGCCAGATGCAGGGCATCGTCACCGATGCCACCGGCGCGCCGGTGGCGGCCGCAACGGTTGAGGCTCTGCAGACGGATTCCGGGCTGCGGCGCGACGTAACTACCGACCAGTCTGGCGATTATCTGCTGCCCAATTTGCCCGTCGGACCCTATCAGTTGAAGGTGACAAAAGCCAGCTTCGAAACCTACACCCAATCCGGCATCGTCCTTGAAGTCGGCAACAATCTGCGCGTCGATGTGCAGCTCAAGGTGGGCGGAGCTTCGGAGACTGTTCAGGTCACCTCCGAGGCCTCGATGGTGCAGACCGAGGATCAGGCAATCTCTCAGGTCATCGACAAGCAACGCGTCATCGAATTGCCCTTGAACGGACGCCAGGCCACGCAGCTCATCCTGCTCACTGCCGCCACGGCGGTTGCGCCCAATGGCGACAATGTCGGATCGAAGAACTACCCTTCCGAAATCACGTACTCCATCGCCGGCAGCCAGGGCACCCAAACCGATTACCTGATGGACGGCGCCGACAACACGGACAGCTTCTCCAACGTGAACCTGCCGTTCCCGTTCCCAGACGCGCTACAGGAATTCAGCGTGCAGACCTCGGGCCTCGCTGCGCAGTATGGCTTCCATCCCGGAGGAGTGGTGAATATCGTCACGCGCACGGGAGCTAACGCGTTTCACGGCACCGCGTTCGAGTTCCTCCGCAACAACTACTTCAATGCGCAAAACTACTTCTGGGTCCGCGGTCAACTGCCCGACACACTTAAGCGCAACCAATTCGGCGGCGTGCTCGGCGGACCGATCGTGAAGAACAAGCTCTTCTTCTTTGGCGGCTATCAGCGAACCATTGTTCACCAGCAGTCAGCCAACACCAAGTACATTCTTCCCACGCAGGCCATGTTGAATGGCGACTGGACGGCATTTGAGGGCAGCAAGACACTCAAAGCGCCGTTTGTCGGAAACGCGATCAGCCCGACGCTCTATAACCAGTCCGCCGTGCAACTGGTGACGAAGTATCTTCCGCTTGCGACCGCTACGAACGGTGTTTTACTTTTCGGTCCGCCCAATCCTACCAGCGAGAATCAGTTCATCGGGCGCGTGGATTGGAACAAGAGCGAAAAGCAAAGCTTGTTTGTTCGCTACTACCTTACTCACTATTTTCAGCAGGGGTTCTTCAATAACAACCTGCTCAACACCACGAACCCGCAGTTGAATGATCAGGAACAGTCCCTGACGCTAGGCCACACGTACACGATCAATTCGTCGATGGTCAATTCGTTCCACGTGGCCGGAACGCGCAGTTTCATCAGCCGCGGCCAGGTTTCAAGCCTCATCACCCCGAAGACGGTGGGCATCAACGTCAGTATTCCGGTTCCGAATTACATCTACATTGCGGTCTCAGGAGACTTTACGGAGTCCTGCGGAACCTGCGAGACCTACCAGGTGACCACGAACTCAGAGAATGTGGTGGACGACGTTTTCTGGACGCGCGGCAAACATCATTTTGGTTTTGGCGTCGACTATCTGCACCCGCACATGAATCTGCAAGGCACGAATAACGCCAACGGACAATTCACTTTTAACGGATCGTTCACCGGCGACGCCATGGCCGATTTCTTCCTTGGCGATCTATTTACCATTTACCAGGGCAACGATACGGGCAGCACCTTCCGCAAAAACGAATTTGGTTTGTACGCGCAGGATAGCTACCAGGTAACGCGGCGCTTCACACTGAACGCCGGCGTGCGGTGGGAGTCGGATCTGCCGGAGGTTGAGACCGCGGGCCGCGGCGACAGCTTCTCCATGTCCGCCTTTCTCGCCGGAACCACCTCCACCGTTTTCAAGACTGCGCCTCCGGGGCTTCTCTTCGCCGGTGACCCCGGCATCCCTAAGGGCTACATCAACAACCACTGGGATCATTTTGAGCCGCGCATCGGTGTCGCATGGGATCCACGCGGCCTGGGCCGTGAGAGCATTCGCGCGTCCTACACCGTAGGGTTTTCTCAGCCCATCGTCTACATGGAAGATCGCTATGAGAACAACGCACCCTATGGAGACGCCATCACCATCAATCCTCCTGCGGGCGCTTTCTCAAACCCCTACACGGGTTACCCCGGCGGAAATCCCTTCCCGCAGCCCTATCCGCCGAGCCACACCGGCGCCTTCTTTCCAACCGCGGCTTCATACTTCCTGTTCCCTGTGAATATGAAGCCGAGTTATACGCAGACATGGAACCTGACGCTCGAAAAGCAACTGGGCGCGAGCTGGGAAGTTACGCTCGGCTACCTGGCCAACCACGTTGTACACATTCCGTCGGGCAACGAGGATAATCCTGCCACCTACATTCCCGGCACGTGGACCGGCCCGGGAACCTGTGGATCGCTCACTGTTGCTCCGGGGGCAAGCGGTACGGCGTGCTCGAGCACCGGCAATACCAACCAGCGCCGCGCGACTGCGCTGGCCAATCCGGTCACGGGCGCGTACTACTCCGAAGTCAGCGTGATGTATGACGGATCGAGCAGCATCTATGACGGCTTGCTGCTCACCGTGCAACATCGCCTAGCCAACGACTTCACGCTGCTGACTAACTATGCCTGGTCGAAGTGCATCACCGGCGGCACAGACGTAGGCGACCTGGGCGGCAACACCTTCCAGAATCCCTCGAAACCCGCTACGGATCGCAACAACTGCGGCGAAGACTTCAGGAATAACTTCAATACTTCTGTCGTGGCCACAAGTTCGGTGAAGGGAAGTCCCATGACACGGGCGCTGCTGAGCGACTGGCAGATTGCGCCCATTGTTGCGATCATCTCCGGGACGCGCGTAACACCCACGACGGGAACCGATGCTTCGCTCACGGGCGTGAACGTCGACCGGCCCAACCAGATCGGGAGCCCGTATCTGAAAGGGCAAGGCCGCAAGATTGTCCTGAACCCGGCATCGTTCGCGAAGAACGGTCCGGGAACGTACGGCAACACGAGGCCGTACGAGTTTCTGGGCCCCACTTATTACAATCTCGACGGGGCCATCGTGCGCTACTTCCCCATGCCCGAGAACATGAAGCTCGCGTTCCGGAGCGAGTGCTTCGACTGCTTGAACCATCCCAACCTGCCGGGCCCCACGGCAGCATTCAACAGTTCGCTGTTCGGCCAGATCACCACTACGACTCCCTATACTCCGCGCATCCTTCAGTTCAGTCTGAAGCTTGATTTTTAACTCCGCGATTGAGAGTCGGACTGTGTAGACTGCTTAACTGTTCACGGGGCATCGGCCGATAGCCGATGCCCCTAGTTTTTGTGGCGAACTGTCTTCGCCAAAGCCGTTCTGCCGGAGTCGTTCTGTATGATGGGGTTTCGTAAAACTGCATTGCGATGGGAGTCTTGCAAGCCATGAGAGTGGGAGTTATCGGAACCGGCGCGATTGCATGGAAACATGCACAGGCCTACAAAAACATCGGCTACCAGATCACTGCGTGCACCGATCGCACAGAAGAAAAGGGGCGGAAGTTTGCCGCGGCGTGGGGCGCGGAGTTTGTGGCCACTCCGGAGCAACTGAGCCAGCGCGCTGACGTGGATTTTCTCGATCTCTGCACCTTTCCCGGCTACCGGCTGGCCGTGGTGGAGCTGGGCGCGAAGTATGGCAAGCACGTGTTGGTGCAGAAGCCGATGGCCGTGGACCTCGAGACGGCTGCACCGATGATCGCAGTGGCGCGTGCGGCGGGCATTCAACTGGGCGTGGTGAGCCAGCATCGCTTTGACGATTCGACGCTGTTTCTCAAGCGCGCGCTGGCCGCGGGACGGCTGGGAACCATTTTGCAAGCCGACGCCTACGTGAAGTGGTACCGGACAGATGAATATTATGGGCGGCCGGTGAAAGGAAGCTGGGCTGGTGAGGGCGGTGGTGCGCTGATCAGCCAGGCGATCCATCAAGTGGATGTGCTGCTGCACCTGATCGGCTCGGTCGACGAGGTCTTTGGCTACTGGCGGCTGGGCGCCATTCACAAAATCGAATCCGAAGATCTGGTATGCGCAGTGATGCATTACGCGTCAGGCGCGCTGGGCGTGATTCAGGCCGCGACCGCACTGTGGCCGGGCTACGCGGAGCGCATCGAAATTCACGGCACGAAAGGCAGCGCGATTGTGACCGGCGATCAACTGACCACGTGGGATGTGCGCGACGACCCTTCGGCGAGCTCAGGGCAGGCTACGGGCGAACCGCCGCCGCTTGCGCACGAGACCAAGTCGGGCGCGTCCGATCCCATGGCGATTTCACTGACTCCATTCGAGCGGCAACTCGCCAACTTTGGCGAAGCATGCCAGACCGGCCGCGCGCCGGCGTCGTCCGGTATCGAGGGCTATCGCGCGCTGCAACTGGTGCGGAGCATCTACACATCCTGCGCCGAGGGAAGAAAAGTGAAGATTCCGTCCGCCGAAATCTAGCCTCGCAGCGACGCGATTCATTGATCACGTGTTCTCATGATCGAACCGGAGCAGAATTCCCTGTATAATTCGATAGACGAACAAATTATGAACCTCTCCGCAATCGCCCATCCAAACGCGACTCAAGACGCTTTTGTGGTCACGAATCCGGACCTGGACCTGAGCCCGATGACGGGAATGACCCGTCAGCACTATATCGAGTGTGCGCAATATGTTCTGGGGCGCGCCTTCCGGCACGTGAAGTCTTTTGACCAGCCGATAGTTTTTCCGCTGGTGCCGGGCAAATCCTATCCACAGCCGAATGACCCGGAATGGCGCGTTCGCTCGTTTGAGTTCGAGGCGTTGGAGAGGACGTTCAACCTTGCGGCGCCGCTGATCCACATCGACCCAGAAATGTCGATCGGCAACATCAAATTGCGCGATTACTATTGCCATCACTTCTACAACGCGCTTACGCCGGGACACGTGAACAGCCTGCCGCTGCCCGAGGATTTGCCTGACGCGACCTATCAGTTCACCTGCGAGTTCGGCGGATTGACGAAGACGCTCCTGCTGATGCCCGATGTGCTGTGGCCGCATTTGTCGCAACAGCAACGCGATGCGATGGCCGTCACCATTTCCAAGTGGGCGCATCACCGCACCACGCAAAACAACTGGCGGTTGTTCAATATCTGCGCGCTTTCATTTCTGAAAAAGCACGGCTACGCCATCGACGACGATCTGCTCAAGAGCCACCTGATGTGGATCGCGTCGTACCATGCAGGCAACGGCTGGTATCTGGAGCAAAGTTACAACTACTACACGATCAGTCTTTTTGTGGTTTACGGAACGATCTGGAGCCAGGCTTTCGGCCGCGAGCATTATCCCGAGATCGCCGCGGTGCTCGAAAAAAGTTTTGCAGAACTGTTTCAGACCTACACCAACTTTTTCGGGCGCAACGGCTTCATCAACATGTGGGCACGCAGCATCTGCTATCGCTCCTGGATTTCGGGGGGCTTTCCGGCGTCTTTCCTGCTCGAGCAAAAACCGCCGTTCGATCCCGGATGGGCGCGGCGCTTGTGCTCCGGATCGATTCTGCAGTTCACCGGGCGGGAAGATTTTTACCAGAACGACATTCCCAGCCTGGGCTTTTACGGCCATCGCGAGTTCGCGATCCAGAGCTACAGTTGCCCGGCCAGCCCGTTCATCATGTTTCTGCCGTTCATCGCCCTGGCGTTGCCTGAAGGCGCGCCTTTCTGGACCGCCAAAGAAAACGACGGCATGTGGGCAAAGCTCGGCGCGAAATCAAAGAGAACGATTCTGGAAAAACCGGGGATTGTTCTCGTCAACCATGGCTCGAGCGGAAGTTCGGAGATCGTCTCCGGCAAGGTGTACGACGACGATCACAACTATTCCAAGCTGGTGTTTAATACGCATTTCCCGTGGGAGAACCACAATCGCAAGGGCGGCACATCGCAGGAGTACAGCTTCCGCAGCCTGGACCCGCGCGATTTGCGGGGCGTCGACATCAATTTCTACCTCACCGGCCGCACCGTCGATAACACGGCAGCAAAGAGCGGCGCGTACAGCACTTCGCAGAGCATGCTCTTCAACGGCGTGCGCAATGGCGTGCTCTACCGGCAACTGATCCTGCGCAAGCCGCCGAACAATGGCGTCGGTTACCTCATCGACCTTGCGGAAATCACTGTGCCGGGCGGCGTGGTGCGCGTGGATCGCTGCCGCCTCGCCTTCGAGCACGAACTCACGCTCGGCCATTACGGCCTGCCCCACATGGGCGGCGAAAGCGCAGTGGTGCGCGCCTTTGAGACGGGCACGGAGCGCGGCATTACAGCCTCCATTCCCGGCCGCCAGGTGGCGCTCATCGCCTACTCCGGCTGGGACGAAATCGAAAGCCAGGTGCATCGCGGTTTCAACGCTGAGGCGGACGAGAGCACGGTGCTGTACGTTCATCGCAAACGCACCGCGAAAAATCCGGCGATGGAGTTGATGATCACCGCCATGCTGCACAAGACGGACGATTTCGCCTGGACGCCCGAGGAACTGCGCCCAGTTAAAAATGTCCGGATCGTGGACGTGACTTCATCGGGGTCGGTGCTCGGAGCTGAGATCACGTTAGCGGATGACGCCGTCTGTGTGGTCGACTTCAAGGACATAGACGGATTAAAGAATTCCTGACGGCTCTCGCAGCTCAGTGACTCGCTGTTCGATCCGTCAGCACCGTCCATATCTCAGGATCCTCCTGGCCAAGCGACCACGAGCAGAAACCTTCGAGGCCGCGATCCGCCGCCAATTGATAGCGGTCGCGAAATGTGCGCTGGTCGGTGTAGAAAACCCACTCGCGCAACTGATCGCGGTAGAACCAAAAGAAAGCAGTGTGATCCGTCGCATCCCAATCGGGCTTGGCGGCAAATTCGGTTGACAGTTGCAGAGCGTCGGCCGCTTTGATGGAGTCTCCGGTCAGATTGGGCCGCTCATCGCCGGTGGTTTTATCCGTGATGGGCGCGCCGGTGTACCAGTGGTAGCCGTAGAGTGGGATGCCGAGTGAGAGCTTTTCTTTGGGCACAGACTGCAGCGCGTAGTCTAAATTGTCGACAGTCCATTGCCAGCCGGCAACGGGGCCGGGCATGGTCCAGCGCGTGTGCTCGTCGTAGGTCATCAGGCAAATCAGATCCACTGATTTGGCGAGGGCGGCAAGGTCGTACGCGCCGCGCCAGTCGGTGAACATCCACTTTGAGAATCCGCCATTGCCGGGATAGCCGGGCGCGTTGGGCACGGTGGCGATGGTGAGCTTGAGGGCCGCTTTGTGCAGCGTGTTCGCTGAGCGCGCGACCAGTATCGTTAACAACTCGCGGTCAAGATAATCGACGTGTTCGAAATCGATTTGGAAGCCAACGTAGCCGTGCAGCCTTGCCTCGCGGAGCAACGCATCGTTCATGCGCTTTTGCGCGGCCTCGCTGCCGGCCAAATTGTGGAACTTGGTTTTGCCGAAGAGCGCGACGATGGGCATAACCGGCAGGCCCTGGCTTTGCGCGGCTTTGAGCACCGTCGCGTTAGGCGCGCCCGTTACCAGCCCGCTTTCATCCACGCTGTACCAGGCTGGCACCAGCAGGTCGATCTTGCTCGAGTGGGCGAGGAAAGACCGCACGGAATCGGCGGCGTCGGTCATGTAAAAGAGCGCCGACGGCGCGGCGCAGAACGCAGGGCTGGCTAAAAGGCAAAGCCATGCAGCGAGAATCAATCGACGCATAACGAAACACCTCACAGAAATCCACGCGAGAGACCGGTTACGGGGCATTGCTTGAAACTATAATCGAACGGCGCGGTGGTTTGCCGCGAAATGGGTTCATTCGGACTCAATTTTGGTGGAGTTAGCAGCGCCATGAAAGACGATTCGACGAGAGAGCGGCCGACGCGGCGTGAGGTTCTGCTGGGCGCGGGCGCATGGAGCCTGATGCAGGCGGGGGCCGGGCGCGCGTTTGCGAAGCAGGCAACGGCGGCGCCCGCGAGCGCGAAACTGCCTCATGCGCGGCCGCCCGTGGCGGATCGCAAGTTTACCTCGCCGGCGGTGCAAGATGCCATCGCCACATTGCAGCGCCAGATTGCCGACCCGGCTCTGCGCGTGCTGGTGGAAAATTGCCTGCCCAATACGCTCGACACCACTGTCTATCCCAGCATCGTAGACAAGCATCCCGACACCTATGTGGTCACCGGCGATATCGACGCCATGTGGCTGCGCGACTCCTCGGCGCAGGTGTGGCCCTATCTGCGGCTGGCGCGCAAGGACGCACGGCTGCGCGTTCTGCTGGAAGGCGTGGTCCGCCGCCAGGCGCGCACGATTCATCTCGATCCCTATGCCAATGCGTTTACGCGCAACACCACTGATCCGCCGCTCTCCTGGGCGGAGGGCGATCGGACAGAGCATCACGCGGGCGTGGCGGAGCGCAAGTGGGAGATCGATTCGCTGTGCTTTCCGATTCGGCTGGCGCACGGCTATTGGCAAGCCACAGGCGACATCGGTCCCTTCGATGCGCAGTGGCGCGCGGCGGCGGATGCGATTCTGCGCACCTTTACCGAGCAGCAACGCAAACAGACGCAGGGGCCGTACAGTTTCCAGCGCAAGGCCCAATCTCCTTTCGACACGCAGGGGCTTTCGGGATTCGGCAACCCGGCGCGGCCCAACGGCATGATCTTCAGCATGTTCCGGCCGTCGGACGATGCCTGCATCTTTCCGCTGCTCGTGCCGTCGAATCTTTTTGCGGCGAAGGCCCTGGGACAACTGGCGAAGTTGGCCGCACATGCGGCGCATGATACGGCGCTTGCAGCACGGGCCTCGGCGCTGAGCGGTGAAGTGGCGCAGGCCACCGCGCAACACGGGCGCATGAACCATCCGCAACTAGGCGAGATCTGGGCGTATGAAGTGGACGGCTACGGCGGCCAATTGCTGATGGATGACGCCAACGCTCCCGGCCTTGTGACACTGGCCTACCTGGGCATCTGCCCGACGAGTGATGACGTGTACCAGCGCACGCGCGCATTCGCGCTCAGCGATGCCAATCCGTATTTCTTTCGCGGCACGGCGGCAGAAGGAGTGGGTGGGCCGCACATCGGGCTCAACTCCATCTGGCCGATGTCGATCATGTACCGCGCGTTCACGTCGACCGACGACGCGGAGATTCGCCAGTGCCTGCGCTGGCTGCGTGACACTACGGCCGGTACAGGCTTCATGCACGAGTCGTTCAACAAGGACAATCCATCGAAGTACACGCGCTCGTGGTTTGCGTGGGCCAACACGCTCTTCGGCGAGCTAATGCTGACACTCGCCGACCAGAAGCCGGCGCTGCTGGCGGCGCCGTTGAGCTAGGGTGTCGCGCCGGTCAGCGACGCGAGCGGTGTTGAATCCTGACTCAGGTCGTTCGTGCCTTGCAGCGGATCGCTTTCCGTGAGCCGCGGCTTCAACGCACGTTCGAGATCGGGAATATCGTAGTGGAGCAGCACGCCGGGAATCACGTCTTCAGGCGCGCCGGTGGGCAGTGGCGCATCCAGAAGACTGCGATAGCTTGAGAGCACATGATTGACATCGATGTGCCGAATGCGGCGATCGAGCACGCCGGCATGCAGCAACACCAGACCCATGTGGCCGCTCGCCTGAGCCGAGATACGCGCCGGATCGACGTCTGCGCGGCTCGAAAGATAATCAATGGCGCGAATCACGTCGTCGGTGCGCAAGCCCACCAGCGTGCGCCCAACCAGATCGGCGCGCAGGCTGAGCAAATAGAAAGGCCCAAGCACCGACGCCTTCATGTCGTCAGCACCCGGCGGCGAGGGGCGCGGAGTGATGGCCAGAACCAGGTTGCCCTGCGCAGCGAGCGCATCGAATTTCGTCTTGTTGGCGCGCGCGATCGGGT
Source organism: Occallatibacter sp. (assembly GCA_031296305.1). Lineage (GTDB taxonomy): Bacteria > Acidobacteriota > Terriglobia > Terriglobales > Acidobacteriaceae > Telmatobacter. The sequence continues at coordinate 21,842 of JARLFZ010000032.1, forward strand.
CTGACCCGTGAATGGAGTTGGGAACCACGAGCAGGACCGCAGGATGCCGGCCTGCGCCGGTGGGAACGGCGAGGTCTGCCTCGAGATCGAGATTTCCTTCCGACGGGAAAGCAACCGGTCCGCTCTTCGCGCTCAACACGTCTACCGCGAATTTTGTTTTGCCGGGTTGGGCTGCGGCGCCGGTAGTGTCGCGAATCAGGGTTCCGAGCGCTGCAAATGCGATGAGGGGCCGGTGCGCGGGAACGATGCGCGCCGCACGCTTTTTATTCAGCGTGAAAACGGAAGCGCAGCCGGGAAAGCTCGTGGCCACCTGGCCCGTGGTTGTCACCTGGAAGGCATCTTTGGGAATATTGGCAATCAGGGCCATACCAGCGCGCGGGCCGTTGGCGGAGGGAACAAAAGGGTGGTCCGCGTCGGCGCCGGGCTGGAGATTGCGCAGGAAGAAGCTGACGATGTCGCCCATGATGGGCTGGAGTGCGCCGTGGCCGCCGGGGCCGGTGATCCATTGCAGCTTCGCGTTCGGAGAAACGTGATTCGTGGTGTCGGAATTGACGGCCGGGACGGTGGGTGTGGGCGGAACGGAGGGCCCCGCATTGCTCACGGGTGTACCGGCGCTTGCCGGATCGAAGAGCGCGTAAAAGCGGCGAGCCTCGATCACACTTTCACGCGCGCCGGCAAAAGGAAACATATCGGAGTAAGTGGAGAGCACAGCATAAGCACGCGGCGCGGCGAGCTCCACCCAATCGGGAAAACCCAGGCCGGAGGAGATGAAGCGCGGTGTCGACTGTTCGGCATCCTGCGGTCCGAGCGTGGGCAGCAGCGCGTCGAATGAGGTGATGTAGCAGGCCGTGCCGGTGGCCGCGATGCGCGTGTCGAGCGCGCTGGTCAGAGCGGTGACGGTGCCTCCGCCGGAACAGCCCACGGCGCCGATGCGATGCGGATCGACTTCGGGAAGCGATTCGAGATAATCCACACCGCGCATTGCATCCCAGATCTCGTATTTCGCAAAGGTCTCGCCGATGAGCATCGGCTGCAGGCTGGCTTCGCCGTGTTCGCCGGTGGCGGCCCTGGCCAGTGTGGCGCCGGGCTTTGCGGGATCGGGATACTGCAGACGCTCGCCTTGGCCGATGGGGTCGTAGGAAAGCACGATGAAGCCGTTACGCGCGAAGGTTGCTGCCACGGGCGCATCGCCGGCCTTCCCCGTGGCGCCGTGCCCGGGCGTCATCAGGATTGCGGCGCGCTTCGACCCCGGCGACGAAGACCCGCCGCCGGGGGCCCCACGCTTGCCGCCGGGCGCATCGCCATCGGACACGTAGAGCAAGGCGGTGACAAAGAAATTCGGCTGGCTCTCAAAAATTATTTTGCGAATGCGGAAACCTTCGGCCTGCGTCTCGCCCAACACCTTCGCGTTGAGGGGAGTGCGCTCGGGAAACGCGCCGATGAGCGCAAGAATCTGGCTGCGCACCTTCGCTTGGCGCGCCTCGGCTTGTTGCCGCGTGTGGATTGCCGCAACAGCAGTTGCGCGGCTGGCAGCGTCTTGCGTGGCGATGCCGTCGAGAAACTGATCGAGCTCGAAGCGACCCCGATTGGCCGGGTCGGCTGCACGGTTGCGCGACGCGGGTGCTGTGTTCTGCGTTTGGGCGCCAGGCGGTGCGGTTTGGGCCGCGGTCAGGCCGATCGATGAAATCGCAGAGAGGGCGAAAAGAAAAGCAAAATGGGTCCGAATCATGTCTCTGCCTTGATACGCCTTTGGCGCGTGGAGGGTCAACAGATTTCGGGCGTAGATAGTGCGCATTCGTTTAGGCCAGAGTGCAGGCCAGCCGGTATTCTGATCAGACTGATGACAAGCCGGGGGTTGATGAGACGATGCGCCGCGCTTGCGTGATCGGATCGGGCCCGAACGGGCTGGCTGCCGCCATCGTGCTGGCGCAAGCGGGGCTGCGCGTGGACGTCTACGAGGCGGAAGTCGAGCCGGGTGGCGCAAGCCGCACAATGCCACTCACGCTGCCGGGGTTTTCGCACGACTTCGGCTCGGCCGTCCATCCCTTTGCGGCGGGATCGCCGTTTTTCAATACGCTTCCGCTCGCGGAGCACGGATTGGAGTGGATCCACGGCGACGCGCCGCTGGCGCATCCGCTCGACGACGGCACTGCAGTGGTGCTGGAGCGCGACCTGGCCGCAACTGAGCGCGCGCTGGGCGAAGACGGCAAGGCGTGGCGGCGTTTGATGCAGCCCGCGGCCGATGATTGGCAGGAATTTGCTCGAGATTCGCTGGGACCGTTGCTGCGCGTGCCGCATCATCCGTTGCGCATGGCGAAGTTCGGATTGAGTGCACTCGATTCCGCGCAAGGTTTCGCGACGAGACATTTTTCGAATGCGCGTACGCGCGCCGTGTTTGCGGGATTGGCGGGGCACTCCTGCCTGAGCTTCGATGAGGCGTTGAGCGCAACCATCGGATGGCTGTTCGGCATCACGATTCATGCGGTGGGTTGGCCGATACCGCGCGGCGGCGCGAGCGCAATTGCTCAGGCGCTCATCAGTTATCTGCGCTCGCACGGCGGCACGGTGCACACTTCGTGCCGCATCGATGCCGCGGCGTTCAAAGAGCTCGAAGCTGATTCCGAGTTGGTGTTATTCGACACCGCGCCGCGGCAACTGCTGGCGATTGCCGGCGACCGGATTGGCAAGGGCTACCGGCGGGCGTGTGAGCGATTCCAGCCTGGGCCGGGCGCATTCAAGATCGACTACGCGCTTTCCGATCCTGTCCCGTGGCGCGCGCAGGAATGCCGGAGAGCCATCACGGTGCACCTGGGCGGAACGCTCGAAGAAATTGCCGCTTCGGAATACGCCGTGGCGCACGGCCGGTGTGCGGAACGGCCCTTCGTGCTGGCTGCTCAGCCCACGCTCTTCGATACGACACGCGCGCCCGCGGGCAAACATGTGCTGTGGGTGTATTGTCACGTGCCGAACGGGGCGGCATTCGATATGAGCAAACGCATTGACGCGCAAATCGAGCGCTTCGCTCCCGGCTTCCGCGATTGCATTCTGGCGCGTCACGTCTCTGCGCCGGCAACACTGGAAGCGATGGACGCAAATCTTCTCGGAGGCGACATCGGCGGCGGCGCATTGTCGCTGCGCCAGATGATTCTCCGGCCCACTCTGCGCGGCTACGCGACGGGCACCAGGAATTTGTATCTGTGCTCGGCGTCGACGCCCCCCGGAGGCGGAGTGCATGGCATGTGCGGATTTCATGCGGCGCAGCTGGCACTGCGGCAGATGAAGAAAAGTTGAGACGGCTGCGAAAAAAGAAGGCCGCTTGCTGGTATGGCTCTGTGCTTTCCCTAAAGCACAGCCTCAGCAAACGGCCGGTTGAGTCTTTCCCCAGGAGGACTAAATCTTTGGTGTTACCCGCGCGCGTAGCTCTCGAGAGCCACGCGGCTCGGGATGGTCAGCGTGCATCCGTTCTGGGCCACCAGGTGATGATTCTTAAAAATGCTTAACGTGCGCGTAACGGTTTCGCGTGAAGCGCCGATGAACTCGCCGATCTGCTCGTGCGTAAGCGAGAGGCGGCAGCGCGCCGCGCGTTCGGGCTTTTGGCCGGGCTCATCGCTCCACACCAGCAGCAGACGTGCCAGGCGCTCGGGCACAGAAGTTGAGAGACCCACCATGCGCAGTTGCTCGCATGCGGTGTGGTAGGTGCGAACCATCTCGCGTGCCACGGATTGGTAGACGGCGGGATGGCGAGACATGAACTGCAGAAAAACCGGCTGCGAGATGTGCGCGATTTTGGCCGGATACATCGTGTCGGCGGTCATTTCATACGCGCCGCCGGAGAGGGCGGAAGAAAGGCCCAGCACTTCACCTGCCTTGGCGATGCGGAAACTCAGGCGGCGGCCGTCGGGCGAATTGATCGAGAGCTTGACCTCGCCTTCGAGAACCACGTAGATGCCCGAGGCCGGTTGCGTCTCGCAAAAGAGAACCATGCCAGCAGGGTAATTAGAGGGTGCGAGCAGGTGCTCAAGATCGGCCAGAGCCTCGGCCGGCAACGCTTTGAAAAACTCGCCTTTGCGATAGGAAGGAACATTCGTCTCGTTCGTCGACTCGTATGCTGTGTGCATTTCAGACCTCCGTGCCCGCTGGTTGAGAGTTCGTGTTTGCCACTTCTTCGGCAAGATATTGGGTCCATGGTGTGCCGGCGAGGATTGCGGCTTGGGTTTGAGAGTAGATAGTTTGCAGAATCCGAATTCCGTCGGCGTCGGCGAAAGTGGTTTCCCGCAGATCGAGTGACAGTTTCTTTTGCGTAAATGCCGGAGCTTTTTCTTCCCAGAGGCGGCGAAGTTCGTCCGCCCATGGTCCGGCAAGGCGTCCTTCCAATTTGAGAATTACTGCATCCGATTTTTCTTCAAGAGTGATTCGCAGCACTTGCTGGCTCGTCCTGCGCCATGCCTGTGTATAGGCACGGCGCGTGCCAAACTAGCGCGCCGGTGCGACGAAGGCCGCGATGCGCTGAAAACAAATCGGTTAGAGTTTTGAGGGTTCTGCTGCGGAGAGCGATGATGAGCGACGCGTGACGAAGTGACGGCGACGAAATTTCGTCGCGGAGACGATGGGAAGTCGCGGAGCGCTTTCACACTCACACTCACACGCGACGTCTACATATAGTCGCCGCGTTCGATGCCGAGCTTTTTGATTTTGGAGTTGAGCGTAGTACGTTTGAGCCCGAGACGCTCCGCTGCGCCGCCGGCTCCGCCAATCACTCCTCTGGCGTCGCGCAACGCGCGCAGAATAGTCTCGCGCTCCGCGGCCTGCAGGGTGGGGTTCGTGGAGGCGGCCTCGTCTTCTTCCTCATCCTGCATGGATTCGATCTCGGCAAGCGGCACATACAGCACCGGCCCGCGCGTCAGGATCACGGCGCGCTCCAGGAAATTCTCGAGTTCGCGAATATTGCCGGGCCACTTCCATGCCACCAGCGCGTCCATGGCCTCCGGCGGGATGGTTTCGACGGTCTTGCCCATGCGGCGGGCATGACGCGAAACAAAATGCCGAACCAGGATGGGAATGTCGGCGACGCGGTCGCGCAGCGGCGGCGCAAAAACCGGAAACACTTTGAGGCGGTAAAAGAGGTCGCTGCGGAATTCTTTTTCCGCGACCATCTTGGCCAGATCGCGATTGGTGGCGGCGATGAGGCGCACGTTGACAGGGATGGGCCGCGTGCCGCCCAGGCGCTCGATCTCGCGCTCTTGCAGGGCGCGCAACAGTTTCGGCTGCAGGTCGAGGGGCAACTCGCCCACCTCGTCGAGAAAGAGCGTGCCTTCGTGCGCCAGCTCGAGGCGGCCGATTTTGCGCGCAATGGCGCCGGTGAACGCGCCCTTCTCATGGCCGAAGAGCTCGCTTTCGAGCAAGCCGGCGGGAATGGCCGCGCAATTCAGCTTGATAAAGGTGCGCTCGCTGCGCGGGCTGAGGCGATGGATGGCGCGCGCCAGCAGTTCTTTGCCGGTTCCCGTCTCGCCCTGAATGAGCACGGTGGCATCGGTGGGCGCGACGGTCGCAATCTCGCGCAGCACGTTGCGGAGGCCCGTGCTTTCGCCCACGATGTCTTCGAAGCGGTGTTCGAGATTGATCTCGTCTTCCAGATATTTCTTTTCCTGGGTCAGGCGGTCGCGCAGTTCAGCGATTTGCTTAAAGGCCAGAGCATTGTTGACCGCCATGGCCACCTGTCCCGCCACCTGGCCGAGCATATCGGCGTCGTGCTGCGAAAAAGCATTCTCGAGACGGCTGGCCACCATCATGGTGCCGAGAGTCCTTTCGCGGTGCACCAGCGGAACCCAGACTCCTGATTGCATGCCCATGCCGGTGAGGTGCTGCACGGATTCGAGCGCGAAGGGCCAGCGATCGATCTTATTGAGAATCACGGGCCGCCGTGTGCGATAAGCCTGGCCGGCGGGAGAAGCGTCAGGATCAAGCAGCACTTCGCCCTGGTTGCTGTCATCGTCGCCGGAGGTGAGAAACTGCACGCGCAGCTTGCCTGTCGCTTGGTCGTAGAGCGCGAGTGTGGCGGCGTCGTGCGGCACCATCTGGCGGATGCTCGCGGTGAACGCTCCGAGCAGCTTGCGAATGTCCACGTTGACCAGCAACAGGCTGCTCAGTTCGGCGATCACCGACTCCTGCGCCTGCTTGTGCTCGGTCACGTCGCGCGTGATTTTGGAAAAGCCCGTAACTGCGCCGCTGCTGTCGTGGATGGCAGTGAGCACGACGTTGGCCCAGAGGCGGGAGCCGTCTTTGCGAACGCGCCATCCCTCTTCTTCCACGCGGTTCTTGACGATGGCCTGGCGCAAAAGTTCGGCGGGACGGCCCTGCTCAATATCCTCTTGCGTAAAGAAACGCGAATAGTGCAGGCCCAGCACCTCATCCGCCTTGTATCCCTTGATGCGCTCGGCGCCGGGATTCCAGGTGAGCACGTGGCCCTCGCGATCGAGCATATAGATGGCGTACTCGCCGATGCTCTCAACAATGGAACGCAGCCGCGCATCGTTGAGACGCACCGCCTCCTGCGCCGCGCGTTGCTCCGTGGCGTCGCGAATGAAAGTCACCACTGCCGCGCCGTCTGCGGTTTCGATCGGCTTGAGCATGATGTCGACCGGGACTTCCGTGCCGTCTTTGCGCAGGCCGAACAGATTCATTGCCGCGCCCATTTGCCGCGTGCGGGGATGCGCGCTGTAGTTTTCGCGATGCCGGGGATGGCCACCGCGGAAGCGCGCCGGCACCAGCATTTCTATTTGCTGGCCGATCAGCTCTTCGCTGGCGTAACCGAACAGCTCCTCGGCGCGCGGATTGGCGGCGCGCATGACGCCGTTCCCGTCCGTGACCAGGATCGCGTCCGGCGAGAACTCAAAGAGCCGCTCGATTGTGTCTTGGGCAAAACCAGGACGCGAGCGTTCCTGTGCATCCGCATGTTGCCCTGGGGATTCCGAGAGAGCCATTCTGTGCTACCGACCTTAGCTGAAAGGTACTGCTACAGGCCGTCCGCACGCAACGGCAATCGAGGGGAAAATATCGCGAAATGAGCCAGATCGGAACGCGTAGCTTCAGGAGGGTCTCGCCTGCTCCGCGAGATAGGCGAGCCAGGCATCCATCCCAGCGCCGGTTTTGGCGGAGGTTTCGAAGATGCGGATGCCCGGCCGGATCTCGTTGATGTTGTGCAGGGCCAGCTCGCGGTCGAAGCCGCAGGGCTCGGCGAGATCGATCTTGGTAATCACCGCGGCGTCGGCGGAGTTGAACAGCCCGGGGTATTTGAGGGGCTTGTCTTCGCCTTCGGTCACGCTGAGCAGGACCACGCGGATGCGCTCGCCCAGGTCGTAGCTCGACGGGCAAACAAGATTGCCGACATTTTCAATGAAGAGATAGTTGAGACCCTCGAGCGAAACGCCTTCCCAGCCTTCGAGATGCCTGGTGATCATCTCCGCATCAAGATGGCAGATGCCGTGAGTATTAATCTGGCGCACCGGCGCGCCGCTAGCGGCCAGCCGCCGCGCATCGTTGTCGGTTTCAAGGTCGCCAACCAAAGCTGCCGCCTGCGCGCCACGGGCGCGAAGTTCGCGCAGCGTGCGCTCAAGAAACGCGGTCTTGCCGGTGCCGGGGCTTGAGACCAGGTTCAGCACCAGCACGCCGGCCGACGTGAATTGATGGCGCAATCCCGCCGCCAGTTCGTCGTTCTTCTTCAGAATTCCCCGCCGCAACTCGACGATGCGCGTTGTCATACCTGCTCCTCAACCGGGTCCGGCACAACCGAGTCCGGTTCTTCCAGTTCAATGGATTCGATTTCGAGCTCGCGACCCTGGCGCAGGTCGGCGGCCAGCTCGCCGCATTTGGGGCAGCGAAAACTCTGCACGCCTGCGATCTCGGTGTCAACGCCGCAGGCATCGCAATGCAAAATCACGGGCAAAATGTTGATCACCAGCGCTGCGCCCGCAAGCGGGGAACCTTCCGTGGCCAGCTCCCAGCAGAACTTCAGCGAGTCCTCGACAACTGAAGCCAAAGCGCCGACACGCAGCCGCACTTCTTTCACGCGCGCACCGGGATACGCGGCCGCCGATTCGGTGACCGACTCCACAATGCTGGCCGCGATGGAAAGCTCGTGCATAGATGTCGTTTCTTCCTGAAAGATACTACGCCGCGGTCAGCTTTGGCTGTAGACGAGCGCACCGCCGCCGGCCGGCTCAAATTGTAAGATGGAAACGAAGGATCTTCCCTGGTGCCAGGTACAGTCATGAACACTACAGCAAGCCAGTCGCGCCTTGCTCTCAGCGCCCTCGCGCCCGAGACGTTTCAGTCGGAAATCCGCGCCATGACCACGGAGTGCGATCGCATGGGCGGCATCAACCTGGCGCAGGGCGTGTGCGATACGCCGGTGCCTACGGTGGTAGAGGCCGCCGCCGCTCAGGCCATGCGCGATGGGCAAAATATCTACACGCGATGCGACGGCATTGCGCGGCTACGCGAGGCCATCGCGGCCAAGCAGCAGCGCGACTACGGCCTCAGTTATGATTTTGACCGCGAGGTGCTGGTGGCGTCGGGAGCCACGGCCGGTTTGCATGCCGCGGCCATGGCGCTGCTCAACCCCGGCGACGAGGTGCTGGTGTTCGAGCCGTTTTACGGCTACCACGTGAACGCGCTCAAATCGCTGCGCGTTAATCCTGTTCTGGTGGCGCTGGCCGAGCCGGATTTTCAGCTCGACGTGGATGCGGTGCGCGCGGCAGTGACGCCGCAGACGCGCGCGGTCCTTGTGAATACGCCGGCCAACCCCAGCGGCAAGATTTTTTCGCAATCCGAGCTCGAAGAGGTTGCGGAGCTTTGCCGGCAGCACGATCTTTTTCTGATCACCGATGAGATTTATGAGTATTTCGTCTACGATGGCGCGCGGCACATTTGCCCGGCCACGCTGCCCGGCATGCGCGAGCGCACGATTGTGATTTCGGGCTTCAGCAAAACGTTTTCGATTACGGGCTGGCGCATTGGCTACGCCACTGCCGATGCGCGATGGATGCCGGCCATGGCGCACTTCCACGACCTGACGTACGTGTGCGCGCCTGCGCCGCTGCAGGTGGGCGCGGCTGCGGGGCTGGAGCAGTTGCCGCCGAGCTTTTACACGCAACTGGCTGCCGATTATCAGGCCAAGCGGGGAAAGATGGCGGCGGCGCTCGAAGACGCGGGCATGAAGCCGACGGTGCCCGCGGGCGCGTACTACATTATGGCTAGCGCCGAACGCCTGCCCGGCAAAACCGCCGCGGAAAAGGCGCGCCACCTGCTGCGGTTGACTGGCGTAGCCGCCGTGGCGGGATCGGCATTCTTCCGCCCCGGCCGCGGCGAGAATCTGCTGCGCTTCTGCTTCGCCAAGCAGGATGCGGAGCTGGACGATGCCTGTGCACGGCTGCGCAAGCTGTGAGATCGTTTTCGCAATTCAACTATTGAAGTAGCGCCGGTCTAGACCGGCTGTACTGGCGGCGTCTAAGAGGCCAGTAGCAATGTGCGGGTCAGGAGACCCGCACGACAGCCGGTCTGGAGACCGGCGCTACTTAGGAGCGATTAGTTTACTGCCCCTGCGCGGCCAGCCACTTCTTCAGGTTGGGCTCCTGCAAACGGCGCAGCTCGATGCAGCCGTCGATGTGCTCGAGCGCGTGCCTGAGCGTCGAGTTGGTCGCGGGCACCGGGTGCGCGGCGAAGAAGTTCTTTACATCGTCGCGCGCTTCGACGGAGCAGAAATCGCCCGTGCCGTCCACAAGGTACGAGCCCATCTCGGTAGTGAATTCCGCCTGCACCTGATCCCAATGCGTCTTGATAAAGTTCCAGGTAGCGTCACGGTTTTCCGGGATGCGCATCGCAGTGTTGAATAGCCTGGCCGAATCCTGATTGCGCACCTTTGGGGAAACGGAATACTCGAGGCCGCGCTCCAGCAGCTCGGGATTGGTGAACAGGACAAGCTGGCGCAGCGCGGTATTCTGCAACTCGGGATCGTTCGATGTCTCGTAGATCTTTTGCAACTTGTCGAAGAGCTCCGCGTCGCCGTCCTTAGCAGCGATGCTGAGAGCGATCTGGCCCAGACCGGGATCGATCGAGGCCGGAGCCGACAGATATTGATCCGCGATCTGACGCGCCTGCGCCTTCAAGGCGGCATCTTTGCCGGCGGAGGCGAGGATGCTGAAGAGATACGCGCGCAAGGCGCGCTGGTTCGACGTGTCGCTTGCCGAGGCGTTGCCGAGCTGCGCATACACCGGGGCAAACGTCTGTCGAATCCAGGCGGCAATCGCGTTGCGCTCTTCTTGGGTTGAGGCCACGCTATTCTTAATCACACTCACGTTCTCGATGGCGTTCGAGAGAACATCGCTGCTTGGATCTGAGCGGAGCGCGGCCACGAGGTCCAGATAATCGCCGACCGTAGCTTTATCGGCGCGCACCTGCGCCCACTCGTCGCCGGTCAGGCTGATGCGCTCTTCGGGAGTCAGGCTGGTTTCCACCTGGGCCACAAGCGCCGCGTATTGTGCGGGCGCGTACGCGCTGCGGTAGTAACCGTTGCCCCCCGCGTTGGCGAAGAAAACTCTCGCGGCCGGCACCGACAGCGACGGCGAGGAGGGAGTGAGGACCTGGCAGTCCTGTTTTTTTGCGCCCGCTTTGAAGCAGACCGGAATGGTCCATTTCTGCCCCGGATCGGGTGTGATGCCGGGGCTGAGGAAGAAACGCGATTGCGCGACGGGAACCTGGCCCCCGGCGGGAACGCCAAATTCGCCGGGAGGGCCAAATTTCAGCAGGGGCGCGCCGGGCTCGGCCACCAGTGACTCCATGATTTTGTCGACGGGCTTGTGACTCACTTCGGTCTGCGCGTTCCAGAAATCTTCGGCGGTGGCGTTGCCGTACTCATGCGCGGCCAGGTACGCGTGCACGCCCTTGCGGAAGGTTTCCTCGCCAAGATAATTCTCGACCATCAGCAACGCGGCGCCGGCCTTGTTATAGGCGATGGAGTCGAACATCTGATCGATCTCCTCCGGAGTGTCAGCGCGGGCGCGGATGGCGCGCGTGGTAGGTTGCGCATCGACATTGAGGGTGCGCTGCTCGTCGGCAGCGACAAATTGCGGGATCTCCCACTCGGGATGCATCGCGCCTGTGCACTTGTTTTCCATCCACGTGGCGAAGCCTTCGTTGAGCCAAACGTTGTCCCACCACTTCATCGTCACCAGGTCGCCGAACCACTGGTGCGCGATCTCGTGCACAATGGCGAGGGTTGCGTTTCTTTGGCTGCGAATGGAGGCGGTTTTGGGATCGAGCAGGAGGTCGGTTTCGCGAAAGGTGATGGCGCCGAAATTCTCCATGGCGCCGGCCTCGAAATCGGGAACGCCGATGAGGTCGAGTTTCTTGAGCGGGTAGTGAATGCCGAAGTAGTGGTCGTAATAGCGCAGGGCGAACTTGGCGACATCGAGAGCGAAAGGCGTGAGCGCGACCTTGTCGGGCGTGGCGCAAACGCGTAGGGCCACGCCATCCTGCTCGCCGCGGGTACACTGGAAATCGCCGACCACGAAGGCGACGAGATAGGTGGACATTTTGGGCGTGGTCGCGAAGACCAGCGTGTGCTTGCCCGGGCCGGGTCCAGGCGTGTCCGACGCAATGGCGCTGTTGGAAATGGCGGTGTCGCCGGCGTCGATGGTGAGCGCGATGTCGTACGTGGCCTTGAGGGCCGGCTCGTCGAAGCAGGGAAAGGCGCGGCGTGCGTCGGTGGATTCGAATTGCGTGACGGCGTAGTTGCGCTTAGCGGTCTTTGAAAGATAGAAGCCGCGCAGCTCGTTGTTGAGGATTCCCGTGAAATGGATCTTCAGCGTTGCATCGCCGGCGGAGATGTTCTTCGCAAAGGTGAGCGCGGCCTGCTGCTTTTCGGGATCGAGGCTCACCGATCCCGCTTGCGCGCCGCCATCGTGGCTATCGATCTCCACGTTCCCAATTTTGAGTTCGATCGCGTTCAGAGTGATGACGTTCGTGGGCGCCTTGATGTTGACGTCAATTACTTCAAAGCCGGAGAACGTGGCGGCCTTGAGGTCGGGCGTGAACTCGAGCGAATAATGCGAAGGAATGACGTTATCAGACAGACGCTGTGCCTGCGCGGCGTGGGAAAAACTGAGAAGAAGACAGATGATTGCGATAGAGGCGCAACAAGAAGCGCCAATAGAGAAAGCGTTGCGGCGAAATTTCATCGGGTTCCTCGTGAAGATAAGAAGGGCGGCAGGGCAACGACACTGCACAATTTGTTCCTCCCAGAATGCGGCCGCCCGGAATCGATCGCCGGGCGGCTGGTTACAAACTCACGCACTAGCCTGCTATTCAAGCCGCGCCGGCGCCAGCCTGGGCGAGATAGCGTGAATAACGAGAAACGCCGTGGGGTAGGCGAGGCAGGCAATCACGAAAAGCGAGATATAGCTGTGCGTATACTGCACAATCGCGCCAGCGCTCAGCAGCAGGAGCACGCCGCCAAACGCGCCTGCCATGCCTCCAATCCCGGTCACACTGCCCACGGCAACTTTCGGGAACATGTCCGAAGGCAGCGTAAACAAATTGGCCGACCATCCCTGGTGGCCCGCGGTGGCCATGCCCAGCAGAGCTACTGCCATCCAGAGCTGATGCACAAACGGCACAGCGAAGATGGGCGCGATGAACAGCACACAAATCAGCATCGCGGTCTTGCGGCTCACATTCGTGCTCTTCCCGAGCGCGATCAGTCCCGACGAAATTTGCCCGCCACCCACGCTGCCGATGATGGAGATGGCATAGGCAAGCATCACCGGAGCCTTGCTTTGCGAAAGACTCAAGTGAAATGTTGTCTGTAAATAGCCGGGAATCCAGAAAAGGTAAAACCACCAGATGGGGTCGGTGAGAAATTTGGCGGCGGCAAAGGCCCAGGTTTCCTTGCAGGGAAACACGTGCGCCCAGGGCACGCGTTGGATCTTCTCGCCGGGATCGCTCAAAATCAGGTCCAACTCTGCCTTGGAAACCTTTTTGTGCTGCTCCGGTGGGCGATAGATGGCGAGCCAAAATGCCAGCCACACAAATCCCAGCAAACCGGCCACCACAAACGTGCCGCGCCAGGCCCGTGCCGGCCCCAGCACGCTCCACCCGCTGAACAGGCTCACCAGCACTGCTACAAACGCGGGCGCCACCATATTGCCCACGTTGGCGCCGGAATTAAACAGTCCCGTCGCCGTGGCGCGCTCGCGCTTGGGAAACCACTCGGCCACTGTCTTGATGCATGCAGGAAAGTTCGCTGCTTCGCCCAGGCCCAGCAGGAAATACGCTGCGGCAAAAGTCGCCACGGAATATGCAAGACCGGGCAGCATGGCCGCCACGCTCCACAGGCAGATAGCGATGGCGAACGCCTTGCGCGTGCCCAGCTTGTCCGTAATCCCGCCGGCCACCAGCATGGCGATGCCGTATGCCGCTTGAAACGCTGAGGTAATAATTCCATAGGTCCAGGGGTCCAGGCCGGGAATCTCGGATCTCAGCGTCACCTGAAGATTCGAGATAACGGCACGGTCGACGTAGGCAATCACCGTGGCGAAAAACAGCAAAGCGCAAATCACCCAGCGCTCGTGCGACATGCGATCTGAGGAACCCATGGTCCTGGGGGACGTGAGAGATCCGCTGTTTTCTTGCGTCATTTAGTCAGACTCCAGAAGGGGGCAAAGTGGTCCGACCAATTATACCGGGCAGGCGCAGCGGCGCGCCCGGCGCGCCATCACGCGGGTCACGAAGCAGATTTGCGGCGTGGCAAAAGCGAATCGAGGAAGAGCAGGCAGGCGCCGGTGACGATCGAGGAGTCGGCCAAATTGAAGTCGGGCCAGTGATAGCTGAAGATGTGCACCTCGATAAAGTCGACGACGAAACCATAAGCGATACGGTCGTGTACGTTGCCCAGCGCGCCGCCCAGAATGAGCGCGAGCGCGACCGTGGCCAGCGTGATGCGGTCGCCCAGCCGCAGCAGGGCAATGAGTACGCACAGCGCGGCAAGCAGGGTGAAAGCGATGAGGCCCCAGCGCACAAGGTTGGGCGAGGCCGTGTCGGCAAACATGGAAAAGGCCGCGCCATCGTTGGTCCAGTGCGTGATGCGCAGAACGTGGTCGAGGACGGGGATGGCGCCGCCGAAGCGGATGTGGCTGGCAACCCATGTTTTGCTCAGGCGGTCGGAGGCGATGATGGTGGCCGAGATGAGCAGCAGCCAGTGCAGGCGGCGCGGACGGGGCCAGTTGGAAAACCAGCTCACTGTGCGGCCTCCGGCTTTGGCGGGGCGATGCCCATTTCATTGAGCGCCGTGCGGCAGCGACCACAGACGTCGTGCCAGATGCCGTAGTCGGCGGTGTCGGGTAAATACCGTAAGCATCGGTTGCACTTGGTTCCACTAGCGAGAGCGATTTCTACTTCAATCTGGACGAAATCGAGCTTGGTTGGAATTGGGTCCTCAGAATTCAACCAGGGATCATTCTGAAGATGAGGATTCTTTGCGACCATCTCCGCTTGAGTGACATATTCGACTTCGACTACGGGCTGGCTCTTACTCGGTGAGACAATGCAGATCTCTTCAAGGATTCCGAGTCGAGCCTCGATCATCGGCTTCAGGAAATCGTACGTACCCTTGGTGTGGTCGGGCGCTCGAAATGCAATTCGGCGCAATTCGCATTCGAGAGATTTTCCGATCTTCTTGTCCTTGCGAAGCTCTTCGATCTTCAAAAGTGCAGAATCCCTAATTTTCCTCAGCCAGGTCCATGTTTCTTGATCCTCTTTCGGATTCCCTGAGTAGATCTCTTCCGGCTTGGGAAACTGTGCCAGATGTACGCTGGCTTCGCGGCCCGCGACAGGCGGCAACTGCTCCCACACTTCTTCGGCGGTGAAGCTCATGATGGGCGCGACTAGCCGCACCAGCGCCTCGGTGATCTGCCACAATACGGTCTGCGCCGAGCGGCGTGCGAGGCTCGAGGGCGCGAAGGTGTACATGCGGTCCTTCAGCACGTCGAGATAAAACGAGCTCAGATCCACAATGGCGAAGTCGTTCACGGCCTGGTAGACGCGATGGAACTCGAAGGCTCCGTACCAGCCCGTCTTGCCATCCGGCCCGATGATTTTTTCCGTGAGCTCGCGGGTGCGGGCAAGCATGTAACGGTCGAGCGGCAACAGGTCGGCTTCGGCAATGCGATCGCGCGCGGGGTCGAAGCCGTGCAAGTTGCCGAGCAGGAAGCGGAAGGTGTTGCGCAGTTTTCTGTAAAGCTCGGCGCAGCGCTGCATCAGGTTCTCGCTGGCTGCCATGTCTTCGCGGAAATCCACCGACGCAACCCACAGGCGCACGATTTCGCCGCCCATTCTGTTGGCAATATCGACGGGATCGACGCCGTTGCCGAGCGATTTCGACATGGCGCGGCCCTGCTCATCGAGCGTCCAGCCGGCTGTGGCCACGTGCGAATAGGGAGCGCGCCCGCGCAACGCCACCGAAGTGAGCAGGGAAGAGTGGAACCAGCCGCGGTGCTGGTCGCCGCCTTCAAGATAGAGAACTTCTAACGGCCTGGACAC
>JARLFZ010000033.1 GCA_031296305.1 Occallatibacter sp.
CTGCTCCAGCGTGACGTAACTGAACATCGCCGACTGCTGCTTGTCGTCTCCGCGCATACTTACTTCTTAAATCAACTCCCTGTGGAGAAAAAGTGACGCCAAAGGGACTTTTTCAGCAAGCTGTGAAGTCGTGCCCTTTCACAAAGCAGCTTTCACAATGAGCATCAGCGTAAGGCTTTCTCATCACACGTCCACTATAAATTGTACGAGGGTAAGGCGTTTATTCGCGAGGGATTCCGAGGCGCTGGTGCAGTTCTTGCACCAGCAGGCCGCGGCCGGGTGTGTAGGGCTGGAACCACTCGCCATCGATTACCAGTTGCGGCACCGCGCGTTTGCCCACATGCGCAATCACCTCGGCCGAGGCGGCAGGGTCCGCGTCCACGTCGACCTCGGTGTACGGAATGCCGTGCGCGTTCAGGAACTGCTTGGCGGCTCGGCAATCGCGGCACCAATTCGTGGAATACAACTGCACTGTCATAGGCAAATTTTACCGCCGCTTCGCTGCTATGCTCTGTGATGAAGGCCGCTCAGAACGGTACCCGTGATCGTCGCGCAGCTTGTGCGGGCGTGGACGCCCACACGACAGCCGGTCTCCCACCCCATCAAGCCAAAAGTGGCTTGCCGGGGACCCCGGTCTGGAGACCGGCGGTACATTCCTCAGGAGGGCGATGAACGCGGAAGAAATTAAGGCGCTGCTCAAGCTGGAGCCGCACCCTGTCGAGGGCGGATGGTACCGCCGCACCTACACGTCTGAATGCAATGTGGAGCTCGAGCGCGGCGTGCGGGCAGCGGGCACGGCGATTTATTACCTGCTCGAAGAGGGCACCTTCTCGGAGATGCACAAGGTCGCTTCTGACGAGATCTTTCATTTCTATCTCGGCGATCCGGTGGAGATGCTTCTACTCTACCCCTCGGGCAGCTCCGCTGTTTTAACTTTTGGACCGGATTTAGAGGCGGGTCAGCGGCCGCAAATCCTGGTTCCGGCGAACGTGTGGCAAGGCGAGCGGCTCGTGGAAGGTGGAAAACTGGCGCTCTTCGGCTGCACCGTGACACCCGGGTTTGATTTTGCCGACTATGAGAGCGGAAGTTACGCGGAACTGGCGGCGAAGTGGCCGGCCCAAGCGGAAAGAATCAGGAAATTGACACGCCGCTAAGAGGCCCGAAGTCCAAAACTGCTCGAAGACCGTCTAAACCAGCAAGGATCGCGAGTCTCACGCGAGAGGCAAGTGATGAAGCGCCTGGCTCTATCTCTGTTCCTTCTGTTTTCGAGCATTGCACCGGCGCAGGACAAGCCTTCAGCGGCCGTGAAGAGCATGTCGACAACGGCAGTATTTGCGTTCGGCGGCGTAGGATTCGCCGGGGTCACCTCGCAAGGAGAAAAAGACTTCAGAGTGATTTATGACCAACCTCCGGACGCCGCCCTCAAGAGCTTTGAGCTTGTCTACGCGACGGGGGACTCGGAGGCGAAAAGCTACGCGCTCGTGGGCATTCATAAGCTCGACGAGAAGCGCTTCGGAGAGCTGCTCGCGTCGCTGAAAGGCTCAGAAGAGAAGGTGATCACAATGCGAGGCTGCATTATGGAAAAGCAGTCGATGGCGGAGGTTGCGAAAGAAATTCAATCCGGGCAGTTCGACTACTGGCTCAGTCGTCCGCGATGAATGCGCGGATGACTAGCGCCGATCCCGGAAGAAACTGCGCAGCAATTCGGCGGACTCCTCCGCGCCGATTCCCTGCTCCACCTGTATATGGTGGTTGAGCTGCGGATGATTCAAAACTTCGAGCACCGACCCGCAGGCTCCGGCCTTGGGATCGGCTGCGGCGAAGACCAGGCGGTCAATGCGGGCATGAATCATGGCTCCGGCGCACATGGCGCAGGGCTCGAGCGTGACGTAAAGCGTGCAACCGGCGAGCCGATAGTTGCCAAGCGCTAAGCCGGCCGCGCGCAAAGTGACGATTTCCGCGTGGGCCGTGGGATCGACACCGCGCAACACGCGATTCTGCCCACGGGCCACGATCGCGCCCTCACGAACCAGCACCGCGCCGATGGGGACTTCTCCGGCCTCGGCGGCGAGGCGCGCTTCGGCCAATGCGGCCTGCATGGCTTCGCGATCGTCGATCATGATTTCGATGGTAGCGCCGCCGGGCTGCCCGCGGGCTGCTGCTGGGTCATGCAGTGCAGCGCGCCCAGGCCCCAGATCAGGTCCATGGAGTGCACGCCGATCACTTCGCGGTCAGCGAAAACTTCGGCCAGCAGGTTCAGCGCCACGCGGTCGTTGGGATCGTGAAACGTAGGCGCGAGCACCACTCCGTTGGCGACGTAGAAATTGGCGTAACTGGCCGGCAGGCGCTGCCCGCGAAAAACGACCGGACTTGGCATGGGCAATTCGACAACCGTGAATTGTTTTCCGTCGGACGTGCGCGCGGCCTTGAGCAGCGCAAGATTTTCTTTGAGCGGAGCGTGGTTGGGGTCGCTTGTATCGGGCTCGACGGCGGCGACAATCGTCGCTGGGCCGGCGAAGCGCGCAATGTCATCCACGTGGCCGTGGGTGTCGTCGCCGGCAATGCCGCGACCCAGCCAAATGACTCGATCGATGCCGAGGAAGTCGTAAAACACGCGCTCCAGCTTCTCGCGGCTCAGGCCGGGATTGCGCTGCTGCACTTCGCTCAGCAGGCATTCTTCGGTGGTAAGCAAAGCGCCATGGCCGTTTACGTCAATCGATCCGCCTTCAAGCACTATGGGATGCTTCGTGCCGTTCTGATTTTGGACAAGCGGTTGCCATGCCGGGCAGCCGAGCAGCTTGGTCACGCGGCCGGGCAGCTTGTCGTCGAGACGCCAGTCGTCGTACTTGGCCCAACCGTTGAAGCGCCAGTTGGTGAGGGCTACCCGCCCCTTTGCGTTTCGCACAAAAATCGGACCGGAGTCACGAGTCCATCCGCGATCGGTGGGCCAGGCGTGGAATGTGATTCGATCGAGGTCTGTGCCGGCGCGGCTGAGCATGCTTTTCACGCGCCGCTCCGTCGCAGCGTCTTCGACGATCAGATGCACGCGCTCGCGGGGGGCGAGAAGGCGCACGATCTCCGCATAAAGCCACGGAATCGCCGCAAACTTGCCGGGCCAATCCTCGGGATTATGCGGCCACGCCAGCCACGTGGCCTCGTGCGGCTCCCACTCGGCGGGCATGCGATAGCCGAGTTGGCGTGGGGTTTTTATCGATGCGTTCAAAAATCCCTCAGGGGCTAAAGCCCCGATTCATTTTATGGGACTGGATCGGCGCGACTGAAGTCGCGCCCTGATACAAAGCATGGCTCCGGCAATCTTTCAGCGGCCTGTGGAGTCGCGCCCTGATACAAAACTCGGAGTTATCGTATCCCTCACATCGTATCCCCGGTCCCCAAAAGCACGGGACCGGGGGCACCCGTTATTTGGTGGTTTTGGGCTCGGTGCCAGCTGCATCCAGAAAACGTTGCGAAATCCCGGCGTACGCGTCCACGCGGCGGTCGCGCAGGAAGGGCCAGTTGCGGCGCGTCTCCTCAATCAGCGCGCGGTCGACCTCGCCAACCACAATTTCTTCGGCATCCTGTCCGGCCTCGGCCACGATACGGCCGAAGGGATCGGCAATGAAGCTGCCGCCCCAGAACTCGAGCCCCGGTCCCGGTGTGCGATTGCCGAGCACGTCGCCATGCTCGAGACCCACGCGGTTCACGGCAGCCACGTAGACGCCGTTGGCGATAGCATGGGCCCGCTGGATGGTCCTCCACGCGTCGAACTGCGCGGCGCCAAACTCATCCTTCTCCGCCGGGTGCCAGCCGATGGCCGTGGGAAAGAACAGCACCTCGGCGCCCTGCAGCGAGGTGATGCGCGCGCCCTCGGGATACCACTGGTCCCAGCAGACCAAAGTGCCCACGCGGCCAGCGTTCGTATCCACGGCCTGAAAACCGAGATCTCCCAGCGTGAAGTAGTACTTCTCGTGGTAGAGCGGATCGTCGGGGATATGCATCTTGCGGTAGATGCCGGCGATTTCGCCGTCGGAATTCAGCGTGACCGCGGTGTTGTGGTAAAGCCCGGGCGCTCGCCGCTCAAACAGCGAGGCCACAATGGCCACGCTCAGTTCGCGTGCCAGCGCCGAGAGTGCTTTCGTCGTCGGGCCTGGAATCGGCTCCGCCAGATTGAACAGCTTCAAATCTTCGCGCTGGCAGAAGTATTGAGTGCGGAACAGTTCCGGCAGACAGACGATTTGCGCGCCGCGGCGGGCCGCTTCGCGGATGTGCTTAACGGCGGACGCAAAGTTCGCCTCCGGGTCAGCGCCCATGCGCATCTGCACAAGGGCGACGGTAAATTTAGACGCCGTGGTCATGCTTTGTCTTTCGATCCTCCCTGACGGTAACGGCCCAGACGACAAGGCCAACCCCGCGCCGGCGGAATTGGCCTCCGATTGCTCTCGATCATTGCGTGGACTGCTCTACCCTACGCGCAACTCTCTTCCAAAAGACTGCTGCATGCGATGCCTATTCTTCCAGGATCAGCACCGCCGCGGCGATGGTTGTGGTCCACTTGCCGCGTTTGTCGCCCACCGCCGACTGGGTCACGTTGCTGGTGCGGACGATCTTGTTGGAGATGCGGTAAATCTCCTTTTTCTCGTCCCAGCTCGTGTCGGGATCGAATTCCACGTCGAGCGTCGTGGCCAGCATTTCGGCAGCCAACTCCTCGGCATACTCGCCCGCCTGCTCTTCGGTCTCGCCAAAGCTATGGTGCTCGCTGAGGTAGCCGTAGGTATTGCGATCGGCAGGAATGGCCACGCCGATGCTGGCAGCGACGAGCCGGTGCGCCTCGCGCGTGGAGTTTTCCGCAATCACCGCGAACACGACCTCGCCGTCATGCAGATACTTGAGGCCTTCCCGGCGCGCAATCATCTTGCACTGTGGCGGAAAGATGGACGAGACGCGCACCAGGTTCTGCGAGGCTATGCCCGCATCCCGAAGCGCCAGCTCAAACGATGTCAACCGCTCCTTGTGTTTGCCGACGCCTTTGGTGAAGAAAAGTCTCTTCGGGACCATGCTTTTTCCCAATTTCTATGTGCCCTCCGTGGGGGTGAAATTTGTGGCAGATTTCTTATGTACCCGCATGAGTCTATCGCATTTGAGTGGGCACGAACTGAATTTCCCGCGAATTTTTCGGCGGTACGTCACAGAGAACCAGATTTGGAACACACCTGGCCGCTTGGCGCCGAAAAACCGCGTCGGGTACCCGAACGTCGGCTTCAAAACCCGGCAAACGAAGATGCTATAGTCTTGCGTAGATTCCTGGCGGAGTTTTTGATCGATGCCGACTGGCAAGTTGACCTCAATCCTTCTCGTCATAACGGCGTTTGGGGTGGCGGTTGGGTGCGCCACGGCGGCGCACGCCAAGATCATTGAAGATCCAAGCGGATCTCTCGCCATCCTCACCAGCATTGGCGATGCGCTGGATGCGCCGGACCACCACCCGGTGCACATTCTCTACGTGCACGGCATCAATCAGGCTGGAGCCGGCGATTCGGCGCTGCTGCGCGAGTCGATTTGCAAGCGGCTCAAGCTCTGCGACGTAAAGGATTGGAAGAACGCCGGCGTGGAGTTTCCCGATCGCGGCGAGTTCGCCGACGGGGTCAATCCGCCCATGCTCGACTACCTGGGCAGCCCGGTGTGGAAGAACGCAGACGAATGGCGTGCGGCTGCGCCGTTTGTTGTGCACTGGGTGGTGCATCTCCGCGGGCACGCCTCCGTGCTGGTGGTGGACGAGATCAACTGGTGGCCGCTGGTGCTTTCGCTCAAGTGCCGTCGCGTGATGGTCCCCGAGGCGCATCTTGCCGGACCCCACCGCGATCTGCTTGAATTCTGCTCGAACGCGAAGGCGCAGAATCCGGATGGGACGCTGCGGTATTTTCCCTGGATTACGCCTGAAGAGGCCGCGCAGCTTGAGGCCATCAAGCCGCAAGGCGCCTGGCTCAATCGGAATCTGAAGGTCAACCTCGTCGACTGGGGACTAGCCGACGTGCTGCTCGCCACCGGGCCGCTCGATGGCATTTTGCGGGACGGCATAAGGCAACTCATGGCCAAATCTGCCGCCTTCGATCCCGTGCAGGCCGCCGCGACGCCGGGCGCGGGCCAGGCGAACGAGCACTACAACTGGAAGGCCCAACTAGGCAACAGCAAGTCCATGGACCAGGAGTTCGTGGGCGTCACGCACAGCCTGGGCGCCTATCTTTTTTTTAACGCGCTCAATCCCGATGCTGGCGCCGCCTCAGCGCCGCAGCCTTCGCCGCAGCAAACCGCAGAGACGAACAACAAAGATGCCGCCTTGCGCTATATTTTGGAGCGAACCTCGCTGGTCTATTTCTTCGCCAACCAAATCGAGCCGCTGGAGATTGCGAATCTCGAAATCACTCCAGCGCCGGCTGCATCCGTCTTTCCGTCGCGCGGGCTTGATGCGCCGCCGGCTCCGCTTGCGCCGGCCGAGAATTTCCGGGCGCTCGTCAACCGCTGGAAACAGATGCAGACGAACTTTCAGACCACCCTGCATCCGGACGACGCGGCGGCGAGGAAGAAAGTGCAGGTGGTGGCGTGGAGCGACCCCAGCGACGTAATCACCTTCCGCGTTCCTAAAATCGGCGATGTGGACGTGGTGAATCTCTACGTGCGGAATGCACCACGCTGGTTTGGGTTCTTTGAAGGGCCGGCCGCGGCGCACGCCGATTACGCCAAAAACAAAGAAGTATTGCGCGCGATGTTTCTGAGTTCGAAGGCACCGGGGGCCCGCTGAAGCGGAAGCCTGCCTGCCGCGATTGCCACGCCTAAATTGCAGATGTTAGCCTCAACTTTGGATCATTCTTGGAAGGGGCTTCCCCGAAAGACATGCAAAGCACCTATAACGGACTTGAGCTGCCCAAAAACGGCCAGCCGATCGACTACAAGGACGGGCAGTTTTCCGTTCCCGACCATCCCATCATCCCCTTCATCGAGGGCGACGGCACAGGACGCGACATCTGGAAGGCCTCGCAACGGGTCTTCGACGCCGCCGTGGAAAAAGCCTACGGCGGCAAGCGCGCCATCCGCTGGTTTGAGATTTTTGCCGGCGAAAAAGCCTTCCGGCAATTCTCCAACTGGCTGCCCGACGATTCCGTGGCTGCGGCCCGGGACCTGCGCGTCTCCATCAAGGGGCCGCTCACTACGCCGGTCGGCGGAGGCATTCGATCTCTGAATGTAGCATTGCGCCAGATTCTCGATCTCTACTCCTGCGTGCGCCCGGTGAAGTATTACCAGGGCGTGCCCAGCCCGGTGAAGCATCCTGAGCAGGTCGACATCGTGATCTTCCGCGAGAACACCGAGGATGTGTACGCGGGCATTGAGTTCAAAGAAGGCTCGGAAGACGCCGCGCGGCTGATCGCCTTTCTGAATGACGACCTCTTGGCCAAAACCAAGAAGAGAGTGCGCACAGATTCGGGCGTAGGCATCAAGCCTATTTCCATCTTTGGCACCAAGCGGCTGGTGCGCGCAGCCATTAAACATGCACTGGAGTCTGGCCGCAAAACGGTAACGCTGGTGCACAAGGGCAACATCCAGAAATTCACTGAGGGCGCATTCCGCGAGTGGGGCTACGAGGTGGCCACCGAGGAGTTCCGCGACCAGACCGTGACCGAACGCGAGAGCTGGATCCTCGGCAACGTGGATTCGAAACCCGGTCTGACGATAGAAGAGAACGCCGCGCTCATCGAGCCCGGCCTCGAATTCGGCAACCAGGCCTTCCGCGATTCGGTGTACGCAGAGATCAAATCCGTCCTCGATTCAATCGGAAAATCGCACGGCAACGGCGCATGGAAATCGAAGATCCTGGTCAACGATCGCATCGCCGACTCCATCTTCCAGCAGATCATTATTCGCCCGTCGGACTACAGCATTCTAGCCACACCCAACCTGAACGGGGATTACATCTCCGACGCGGCCGCAGCGCAGGTTGGCGGCCTGGGCATCGCACCCGGCGCCAACATCGGCGACGGCTACGCGGTCTTTGAGGCGACGCACGGCACCGCACCCAAGTACGCTGATAAGGACGTCATCAATCCCGGCTCGGTGATTTTATCGGGCGTGATGCTGCTCGAGTTCATCGGCTGGAAAGAAGCGGCGCAGATGATCGAAAGTGCGATGGAGAAGACCATCCAGCAGAAATTCGTCACCTACGACTTCGAGCGGCAACTTTCCGGCGCGACGAAGGTCGGAACGAGCGAGTTTGCTACGCGGATTATCGGGAACATGTAGCGGAGCTAGCGGTGCTAGCCGCGCTTCGTGCGTGTTAGCGGAGTTAGACGGGCCTTTTTCTAACTCCGCCAGCCCCGCTAACGCCGCTAACTCCGCTCACAATTCACCAAGGAGAACTCATGCGAAAGAAAATCACCATCGTCGGCGCAGGCAACGTAGGCGCCACGGCCGCGCACTGGATCATGGCCAAAGAACTGGCCGATGTGGTGCTTATCGATGTGGTCGAGGGCGTGCCTCAGGGCAAGGCTCTCGATCTGAGTCAGGCACAGCCCATCGAACGCTCTGACGTACACATCCACGGAACCAACGACTACGCCGATACGGCCGACAGCGACGTTGTGATTATCACAGCGGGCATTCCCCGCAAGCCCGGCATGAGCCGCGACGACCTGTTGCACACCAATTTCAAGATCATGTCCGACGTGGTTTCGAAGGTGGTTACCTATTCACCTGAGACGATTCTCATCGTTGTATCCAACCCGCTGGACGCGATGGTGCAGACCGCCTATCGCCAATCGGGCTTTAACCGCGAGCGGGTGTTGGGCATGGCAGGCATCCTGGACTCGGGCCGCTTCAAGGCGTTCATCTCCGAAGAGCTGAAAGTGAGCGTGAACAACATGAGCTGCCTGGTTCTGGGCGGCCACGGCGACACCATGGTGCCGCTTGTAGGCCACACCACCGTGGCCGGCATTCCCATTACCGAGTTGCTTTCAAAGGAGCGGATCGACGCGATTGTGCAGCGTACCCGCGACGGCGGCGCCGAGATTGTGAAGCATCTCAAGACCGGCAGCGCCTACTACGCGCCTTCAGCAGCCGCGGTGGAGATGGCCGAGGCCATTCTCAAAGACAAAAAGAAGGTTCTGCCCTGCGCGGCTTATCTCGAAGGCGAATACGGAATCTCCGGCTATTACATTGGAGTGCCCTGCAAACTGGGCGCCGGAGGCCTTGAGGAGATCATTGAGATCAAGCTCACGCCCGAGGAAGACGCGGCGCTGAAGAGGAGCGCTGAGGCGGTGAAGGAGCTTTGCGCGGTGATCGGAGTTTAAGTACGGTAATGCTGAAATGATTGCGGCGCGCACATTGCGATTTGTGCGCGCCGCATTCATTTGCAGAGCTAGAAGCGAGGAGCTAGAAGCTGGTCCTTCAGTCGATCACCAGGCTCAATTCGTGGCGCAGGTCGGCGCCGCGGACCCAGAAAATCACGTCGGTAGCGATATTCGACGCGTGATCGGCAATGCGCTCCAG
Source organism: Occallatibacter sp. (assembly GCA_031296305.1). Lineage (GTDB taxonomy): Bacteria > Acidobacteriota > Terriglobia > Terriglobales > Acidobacteriaceae > Telmatobacter. The sequence goes on from JARLFZ010000033.1 coordinate 9,535, forward strand.
ATTTTTCGCCACCAGGATGCCGTTCATCGCCTGCTGCGTAAACTGCGGCTTCTCCTCGATCACCTTAAGCAGATCGCTATGCGCGCGGCGGTTCATGCGGTCGATCTCGTCGTCCATGCCGCGCACGGTTTCGGCCAGTTGCGCGTCGCCTTCCAGCAGCGCCTGCAGCGCGGTGCGGATCATCTCTCCGGCAAATTCGCCCATGGCGGCAAAATCCGCCGGCAGCTCTACATCGTCGAGGGGCAGAATCTCCTTGGTTCGCCGCGTGATGCTCATGGACTGATCGCCGATCCGCTCCAGGTCGCCGTTGATCTTGATTACGGCCAGAATAAATCTCAAATCGATGGCCATCGGCTGTTCCTTGGCGAGCAGTTCGTAGGCCATCTCGTCCAGCTCGCGCTGCGCGGTGTCGATCGCCCTTTCGTTCTGCTTCACAAACTTGCACAGGCCCTTGTCGCGCCGCAGATAGGCCTCCAACGCGGACTCGACAGCCTGCTGCGCCAGCGCTGCCATGGCCAGAAGCTTGTCCTTGAGTTCAGCCAACTGCTGTTGAAAGTGGATACGCGGCACTAAAGTGTTTCCTCCATCTCCCCATTGTGCATCAAGCAAGATTACAGGAGTACAAATTTCCGTGAATGCACCAGAAGTGCTATTACCGGCGGAATGGGTTCTGATTTGAACTTAGCGACGGGCGCGGCGCCTCGATCTTGCCCAGCAGGAACAGATACCCCGCAATGCCGACGGCCAGGTATGCGCCCGCAACAGCAAAGGCCCACGCGTAGGAGTGAAACGCCGACACCAGGTAACCTGTCAAAATCGAGGCGGTAATTCCGGAAATCTGACCGCAGAAATTGATAATTCCGCCCACTTTCCCCACATTTCCGCGCGCGGCGATGAGCGAGGGAAGCGACCAGGCCACCGGCGCGGCGGCAGCCAGCCCCCCGAGCGAAACGCTGATCCACACCAGGGCCTGGGTGGCGTTGTGCGCATGAGCCGCGCCCAGAATGCCCAGCCCGAAGGCCGTTCCACCAATCAGCACCACGCGGCGCACCGTGCTCGAATTGCAGCCGCGCTTCACCAGAAAGTCCACCAGCCAGCCGCCGATCGCGAGGTCGGTCGCGGTGGCGAAGAACCAGGGCACGCTGGTGTAAACGAACGAATGCAGCAGATCGATGTGCAAGGTCGACGACAAATAGGTCGGCAACCAGTAGAGCAGCAGATAGAACACGTAGTTATACGCGCCGAAGCCCAGCGCGAGACCTAACACTTTGCGCTGCGCAATCAACTGGCCCAGCGAAGACGCTTCTTCTTCATCGTGTTCCTGCGCGCCCTGCGAACTGTTGCGGTCGTCAATGTAACGGCGCTCGATCTCGGTCAATTCCGGGTCGTCGCCGGGATCGCGATAGACGCGCGAGAAATAAATAAAGTAGGCGAAGCTGATGGCGCCGGTAAACGCAAAACTCCAGCGCCATCCTGTGTGGATGAGCACGATCCCGATGATCGGAACCCCAATGGCCGAGGCAAACTTTGCCGCGGCATCGTTGAGCGCTGTGGCAAGACTGCGTTCGCGCGCCGGAAACCACAGGCCGATGGCCTTGGCGTTGGCGGGAAATGCCGGCGCTTCGCCCACGCCGAGCAGAAAACGCGCTCCGAAGAAGCCGCCCAGATTCGGCGTAGCCGCCGCCGCAAACGAGGCCGCGCTCCAGAGAAAAGTGCCCACGCGCCCGACGCGCCGCACGCCGAATTTGTCGAGAATCACGCCGATGGGAAGCTGGCACGCGGCGTAAGTCCAGTTATAGGCGCTCGAAAGATAGCCAAAAACCACGTCCGAGATGCCGAAGGCGCCGATCAGCGCATTGTGCGATACGGAGAGATTGACGCGGTCGAAGTAGTTGACGAGAATGCCGATACCGAGCAGCCACGCGATGCGCCAGCGCCGGCCGGGAATCGCCGCAGGCGGATGAGAATCGTGGTTCGCGAGGATTTGGTCATTTTGCACGACCGGAGACGTCCCTCAGGGGCTAAAGCCCCAATGTTTATGCGCCTTTTTCGGCACGACTGAAGTCGTGCCCTTTCGCGGCGCCATTTATGCAACAGGTACCTGGGTCAGTCTTGTGTCTTGCCGCTGGCCGGGAGCGGCCCGCTCTGCACCACGTCGTTTTCCAGTGTGCCGATGCGATCGATAGTGATGCGAATTCTGTCGCCCACGGCCAGCGAAAACTCGTCCGGCGGCACAATGCCGGTTCCTGTCATCAGAAACACGCCGTTAGGAAAGCTGTTTTCGCGGAACAGATACTCCGCCAGTTCAGTGATCGGTCGTTTGAGCTCGGCCAGATTTGTCGATCCGCTGAAGACCGTCGCTCCCCGGCGCTCAATTTCCACACCGAGGGGTGTTTCCTTGGGCAGCGGCTCGCTTGCCACCAAAATGCACGGGCCCAGCGCACAACTGCGGTCGTAGACCTTGGCCTGGGGAAGATAGAGCGGGTTCTCGCCTTCGATGTCGCGCGAACTCATATCGTTGCCCACGGTGTAGCCGACGATCCGGCCACGCGCGTCAAGAAGCACCGTCAACTCGGGCTCCGGAACCGACCACTTTGCGTCCCGGCGAATGTGCACCTCCTGGCCCGGCCCCGCTACATGTTCGGGGCTGGATTTGAAGAAAAGCTCCGGACGCTTCGCCGTGTACACGCGGTCGTAAAAATCGCCGCCACCTGCATCCTTTGCCTCGGCCATGCGGGCGCTGCGGCTGCGATAGTAGGTGACGCCCGCGGCCCACACGCTCTGGCTTTCGAGCGGCGCAAGCACTTTTCGCGGATCGAAATTCACAGCCGGCTTCGCGCCGGCAACCAGCGACACCAAATATCCCGCCAGATCGGCATGGTTCACAATCGCGTCCCAACTCTCGATGGGGATGCGATAGTAGCGTCCCTCGTGCTCCACATAGCTCACATTCGCGTGTCGGCCGTGGATTTGTGCTGTTCGATAAAGCTTCACGTGCGTTTCTCCAGTCTTGCCACAATCTGATCCACATCGTAAACGCAGCCGGCCCATACGCCGCCACTGGCCTGCACCAGGGCTGCCCAAAGTCTCGTATCCGCGGGTAGTTCCGGATGCGGCGCAAGGTCGGCTCGGGGACTGCGCTGCGCCAGCCGCTGCGCACCTTCCTCGGCGTCAAAACTCTCGCCAGCTTCGCCCACAAGATTGACCGATCCGGCAAGCCCCACCCGGTCAATCATAATTTCGATGCGGTCGCCGTCGTGCACTTTGCCGATGGCGCCGCCGGCCAACGCCTCGGGCGAGATGTGGCCGATGCACGCACCCGTGGAGACGCCGCTGAAGCGCCCATCGGTGAGCACCGCCACGTGCTTGCAATGCGGCAGTTGCTTGAGCGCCGCGGTGATCTGGTAAATCTCCTGCATGCCAGCGCCCGCGGGCCCGCTGCAGATGAGGACAATCACGTCGCCCTCAATGATATCGCCGGCTTTGATGGCTTGGATCGCCGCGGCTTCGGTGACAAACACCCGCGCCGGACCTATGTGCCGGTAGACATGATCCGCGCCGACGAGCGATGGATCGATGGCGGTGCTCTTTACGACCGATCCCTCCGGCGCCAGATTGCCGATGGGGAAACAGACTGCCGACGTAAGGCCGCGAGAATGCGCGCGATCGGCCGACATGATCACGAGATCCGGATCGATTCCGTCCTTCTCCTGCAAGCGGCGTCGCAGCGCTGCCCGGCGTGGGCTTTCACGCCACCAGTCCAGGCACGTGTCCAGCGTTTCGCCGCTCACCGTTTTGACCTTCACGTCCAAGAGCCCATGGGCGCGCAGTTCCAGCATCACTTCGGGCACGCCTCCGGCCAGAAACACTTGCACGGTGGCGAAGTTGCGCGGGCCGTTGGGCAGGGCGTCCACCAAGCGCGGAACCAGGCGATTGACCTCGACCCAATCTGAAACGGAGAGTTGTGGCAAGCCCGCCGCATGCGCAATGGCCGGCAGATGAATGAGAAGGTTTGTCGATCCGCCGAAGGCAGCTTTCACGATCATGGCGTTGTAGATGGACGCAGGCGTGAGGATGTTGCCGACGCCCATGCCCAGCGAATGGAGGCGCAGAATCGCGCGGGCGGAACGGCGCGCGGCATCCAGCCAGATGGGTTGGCCCGAGGGCGCAAGCGCGGTGTGCGGCAGGGACAGTCCCAGCGCCTCGCCCACCACCTGCGAGGTGGCCGCGGTGCCCAGAAACTGGCACCCGCCCCCAGGCGAAGCGCATGCCCGGCAGCCCACCTCGGCGGCATGTTCCAGCGTGATGTGGTTCTGCGCAAAGCGCGCGCCGATGGTCTGCACCTTGGCCGCGTCCTCGCCTTGCTCAGGCAGCAACGTGACCCCGCCGGGAACCAGCACCGCTGGCTTCGGCCCCAACGACGCCAACGCCATCATCATCGCCGGAAGACCTTTGTCGCACGTGGCCACGCCGATTACGCCTTTGCCCGTGGGCAGCGAGCGAATCAATCTGCGAAGAACTGTCGCGGCATCGTTGCGAAAGGGCAATGAGTCCATCATGCCGGTGGTGCCCTGTGTGCGGCCGTCGCAGGGGTCGGTGCACGCGCCGGCAAATGGCGTGGCGCGCAACGATTTCAGCTCGCGGGCAGCTTCGGCGACAAGCAGACCCACTTCCCAGTGGCCGCTATGAAAGCCGAGTGCGATGGCTTCGCCGTTTTCCGCGCGCAGGCCGCCGTGTGTGCTCAGGATCAGGAATTCGGGGTCGAGCAGCCGCGCGGGATCCCATCCCATGCCGGCATCCTGCGTCAGCCCGAAGAGATTCCCGGAGGGCTCGGTAAGCAGCATCTCCGCGGTAAGCGGCAGCACTCCGGCGGGACCCGGCGCGTGCGTGGCCACCTCAAGTAAATCTGCGCCGGTCGACTCCAATACCGAACTTAACGGAATGTCTTTGATGGGGAAGCCCTTTCCGCGTTCAGTATAGTGGACGCGGGCGGGCTCGCGATCCCACCCATTCGCCCCCAAAACGGGCGAATGGATGGGGCACGGAGGGATTTGTTTTCAAGCGGGCAAAGGCTAATAGGCCGTCAGGCCTCCGTCGATTGCGAGCGCAACGCCGTTGATGAACGCGGCTTCGTCGCTGGCGAGATAGACGAACGCATTGGCGACGTCGGCCGTGCTGGCCAGCCTTCCCAGCGGAATTTCGCCCAGTCTCTCCGCCCGGCGCTCCGGATCCTTGAGCATGTTCTGCACCAGGGCCGTCTCCACGGTGCTCGCGTGGATGGAGTTGCAGCGGATATTGTCTTTCGCGTAGCGCACGGCCACCGACTTGGTGAGCATGGTCAGTGCGCCCTTGGTCGTGGTGTAGGTTTCGTTGGTGAACTTGTGGCCCACCAGGCCGCATATCGACGACATGTTGAGAATGACCCCTCCACCGCCGGTTCTCATGATGGGAAGGGCGTGCTTGATGCCGATGAACGGCCCACGCACGTTGACCGCGATCATGGCGTCAAAGGACGCCACGTCCATTTCCTCAATATTTTTTCTGATGTTGATGCCCGCGTTGTTCACGAGGATGTCGAGCCGTCCGGCGCGCTCAAGTACGGTCGCAAACGCTGCCTTCCAGCTCTCCTCGGAGGTGACGTCGAGGAGAACAAAGGTTGCGCCAATCGATGCGGCGGTTTTTTCTCCCTCGACCTGATTCGTGTCGGCCACAAACACCGAGGCGCCTTCCTCCTGGAACTTCCGGGCAATCTCCGCGCCGATTCCTCCGGCGGCGCCGGTAATCAGGGCAACCTTGCCGGAAAGATGTGCCGCACTCACTTGGCGCCTCCCTTACGGACCTTGACCGCGGCGAGCTTTTCATAGAACTGGATCACGCCGCCGTGGTCGTCGCTCTGCTTTCCATCGACCTTGAGAGCTTGCATGATCTCCATGATTTGAGCGGTGAGCGGGATGGGGGTGCCGTTTTCATGGGCCGTATCGAGAGCATTCTGCAGGTCCTTGATGTGCAGCTCGATCCTGAATCCGGGCTTGTAGTTTCCCTCGAGAACCATGGGAGCCTTGGCGTTGAGAACGGTGCTTCCAGCCAGGCCGCCTTTGATGGCGTTGAAGACCCGCTCCGGATCCACTCCAGCCTTGGTGGCGAGAACAAAAGCCTCAGACATCGCGGCGATGTTCAGCGCGACAATGATCTGGTTTGCAAGCTTGGTCACGTTGCCCGCGCCAATATCTCCGCAGAGAACCGCGCTCGCTCCCATCTTCAGCAATACATCCTTCACACCCTCGAAAATGGCTTCCTTGCCGCCCACCATGATGGCGAGCGTGCCGTCGATGGCCTTTGGCTCGCCGCCCGAGACCGGGGCGTCAAGCATCTCCACGCCCTTCTTTGCGAGCTCTGCGGCCACTTCGCGGCTGGCAAGGGGCGCAATGGAGCTCATGTCGACGAGCACACTTCCTGGCCTGGCTCCCTCGATCACGCCGCCATCGCCCAACACAGCCTTTTTCACGTGGGGCGAATTGGGCAGCATGGTAATGATCAGTTCGTTGCGCGAAGCCACGTCGCTGGGTGACGTGCCCGCCGTCGCGCCCGCTTCAACCAGTTCCTTCACCGGCGCCTCGACGACGTCGTACACGACCAGCGTGTGGCCCGCCTTGAGCAGATTCTTCGCCATGGGCTTGCCCATGATGCCCAGTCCAATAAATCCGATGTTCATTTCCTGCCTCCTTTGAGCAACGTCTTAATGGTACTGGCAACAGCATCCGAGGTGAGCCCGAAATGCACCAACAATTCGGGATAGCCCTCTGCCGAGATGCCGAAGCTGTCGGGTATGCCCACGAACTCCACGGGCGCGTGACTGACCCCGCGCAGCGCCTCGACCACGGCCGAACCGATTCCGCCGATGATCGAATGCTCTTCGGCGGTAACGATGGCGTCCACGCCGCCGGCGTAGCGGATGATCGCCTCGCGGTCCAACGGCTTGATGGTGCTGACGTCGAGCACTCGCACCGAGATTCCCTCCGTGGCTAGCGCCGTTGCTGCCTCAAGAGAACGCGAAACCATGACTCCCGCGGCAAAGACTGCGGCGTGGCTTCCATCGCGGAGCATCGTCACTTTACCAATGGAGTAAGGCTCATCTGCCGGAGACACGAATGGAAGATCGTTGCGGTTGATCCTGAGGTACACCGGCCCCGGCCAATCCAGGAGGCAGTCCATCATCTTTTCCACTTCGATGGAATCGGCGGGGCAAAGCACCGTCATATTCGGAAGCGCCCGCATGAGCGCGACGTCCTCGATGCCCTGGTGGGTCTTGCCGTCGCCGAAGTCCGAAAGCCCGGCGCTCGACCCGCAGATGCGCACGGGCAGATTCGGAATGCAGATGGAATTGCGGAGCTGATCGTAGTCCCTTCCCGTGGCGAACACCGCAAACGAGTGAATAAACGGGATCATCCCGGTAAGAGCAAATCCCGCCGCGGTGGACGCCATGTTCTGTTCGGCGATTCCCATCTGGAAGTACCGGTCAGGGAATTCCGCCTGGAACATTGCGGACTGCGTGGACTTGCCGAGGTCCGCCTCAAGGGCTACCACTCGCTTATCCTTCGTTCCCAGCCGGACGAGGCTGGCGCCATACGCGCTTCTCAGGTTCGGTGAAGTCATTCGACCATCCTCCCGGATTCTGCGATCTCAGCAAGCGCCTTGTCGTATTGCTCCTGCGTCATGATGCCGTTGTGGAATGCCGCCGTGTTTTCCGCGAACGAGACGCCCTTGCCTTTGATCGTGTCCGCCACGATCACTGTGGGAGCACCCTTAATCTCGGCCGCCTTGTCCAAAACGTCCAGGATCGCGCCCACGTCGTGTCCGTCCACATTCAGCACGTTCCACCCGAACGCCCGCCATTTGTCTTCGAGGTTCGGAATGTCGAAGATCTCCCTGGTCGGACCCGTGGCCTGGATCCGATTGCGATCCAGGATGGCGGTAATGGAGTCGAGTTTGTACCGCGCGGCGGCCATGGCAGCTTCCCAAAGCTGGCCTTCGGCAAGCTCCCCGTCGCCCATGATCACGTACACCCTGGAAGTGCTCTTCTCGAGGCGCAGGGCAAGCGCCATGCCCACGCTGATGGAAAGTCCCTGGCCCAGAGAGCCGGTGACCGCCTCCATTCCAGGCGTCATCATGTCGGGATGGCCTTGCAGTTTGCCCGCCAGCGTCTTCACCTTTCCCATCTCGTCCCTCGGGATGACTCCCAGCTCCACCAGGGCCGCGTATTGGATCAGAACGGAATGTCCCTTGCTGAGAAGGAAACGGTCCCGGGATGGATCGTGAATAGCCTTGGGATCGAAGTGCATCTTTGCGAAGTACAAAGTCGCCACAATCTCGGCCAGTGAACAGGAGCCGCCCAGGTGTCCCGCCTTGCCGACGCCGATCATTTTCACGACGTCGGCCCTCAAGTCCCATGCGATCTTCTTGATTCTCTGAATCTCTTCGGGCTTTGCCATCCATCTTCCTCCGGCGAAGGAGACTTAGCTCCCAGCCGTTCTTTGCGTTTAGCTTCCGGACCACCCGCGCGATGCAGGTTTCGATTAAGTTCGAGAGACGAGCAATTGTAGTTCCGCGATTTGACCCATTGCGTGACCGCGATCACAAGTGAATCGATTTTCTAAGGGGGGCGCTGCGGCTCCATCGCATCCTTCGCCCTCCGCAGTTTGGAGTCGCATGGGCGAGCTCGGAGTGCTATAAAGTTGTGTGCCCAAAGATAACCTGCAGAACGCGACGCAAATTCAGGCGGGCTTGCGACGCCGCTGGCTTTACCTGATGCCAGTGGTCTTTGTGACCTACAGCCTCGCCTACCTGGGCCGCTCCAACTTTGGCTTTGGCGCGGCGGCCGGCCTGGCAGCCTCTTTGCATATTACCGAGTCGCGCGCGGCCTTTCTCGGCTCAGTCTTCTTTCTCGGCTACTTTCTCTTCCAGGTCCCCGCGGCGTCCTACGCGGTGCGCCGCAGCGCCACGCGACTGGTGTTCTTCGCGCTCATCAGTTGGGGAGTTCTATCCGGACTAACGGGAATCATTCGCAATTACTGGCTGCTGGTTGCGGACCGGCTTCTGCTGGGCGTAGCCGAGAGTCTCATCTTCCCCTCGATGCTGATTCTGCTCACGCACTGGTTCACGCGCACCGAGCGCTCGCGGGCTAACGCGATTCTGATTCTTGGCAATCCGGTGACGGTCACCTGGATGGCCGCTGTCACGGGTTACCTGATCCGCGCTGTGGGATGGCAGATGACGTTTGTCATCGAAGGCATACCCTCGGTATTGTGGGCCATCGTGTGGGTAGCGGTGGCGCGCGACCATCCGAGCCAGGTTGGCTGGCTGCCGGAAAAAGCGAGCGCGCAACTGACCGAGGCGCTGGAGCAGGAACAGGCTGCGCTGCCCGCATACACCAGTTTCCGCGCGGCGCTACGCGTGCGCGGCGTGCTCTTGCTGTGCTTCCAATACTTCTGCTGGAGTTTCGGCGTCTACGGACTCAGTCTCTGGATTCCGGAGATGATCCGCTCCGGATCGAAACGCGGCATTGAGCAGGTGGGAATGTTGAGCGCGGCGCCGTTTCTGCTGGGGGTTTTTCTGATGCTCGTGGTCGCGTATTTCTCCGATCGCGTGCAGCATCGCAAGATGTTTGTGTGGCCCTTCCTGATGCTCTCGGGCGCGGGCCTGTTTTGCTCATTCGCCGCCGCCGGCAGCCACTTCTGGGTTGCCTACGCGGCTTTGATCGTGGCCGGCGGCGCCATGTATGCGCCGTATGGACCGTTCTTCGCCATCGTGCCGGAGATGCTGCCCAGTACCGTGGCCGGCAAGGTGATGGCGCTGATCAACACCTTTGGCGCACTGGGCGGATTTGCCGGCACATGGCTGGTGGGATGGCTGCAGGCGCTCACCGGAAGCGCGCGCGCCGGCTACCTCTCCATGTCGATGGCGCTGATCGCTGCCGGGGCGATTACGCTGTGCCTGCCTTCGACCCGGCGCTCACCGCATCCCGCGTAAACTCGCCATCGACCAGCCGCCAGATGCCGAGAGGATTCTGGCTCTTCAGCTCATCCGGCAGTGCGGCTTGCGGAAAATCCTGATAGCAGACGGGGCGCACGAAGCGGTAGATCGAGTACGTGCCTACCGACGTGGCGCGGCTGTCGCTTGTAGCCGGGTAGGGCCCGCCGTGCACCATTGCGTGGCACACTTCCACGCCCGTGGGAAAACCATTCACGATCAGTCTTCCCGCCTTGCGCTCCAGAATGGCAATCAGATCGGCATAGGCGGCCAGATCGCGTTCCGATGCGTGCAGAGTCGCCGTCAGTTGCCCCTCCAGGGAGCGCGCCAGTTCCAACAGTTCTTCGCGGCTGTCGTACCAAATCACCAGGGCGCTCGGTCCAAAGATCTCCGTCGCCAGTTCCGGCTCGCGCAACAAATCCCTGGCCCCGATCTGCATCACAACCGGCGCGCCATAGGTCGAGCCGGCTCCGTCGGAAGGCGCCTGCGCCACCGTTTCCACACAGGATTGCCGCCCGGCGATGCCGGAGCGATAGCTCTTTGCGATTCCCTCGGTGAGCATTGCTGCCGCGCCGGCCTTTTCCACCTGCGCTTTTAGTTCGTCGACGAATATGGTCCCGGTCACGTCGCGCGGCAGAAAAACCAGTCCAGGCTTGGTGCAGAACTGGCCGACGCCCAGTGTGAAGGAGCCGAACAGTCCGCGTGCTATTTCCTCGCCGCGCGAGTAGAGCGCTTCAGGCAGCACAATGAAGGGATTCACGCTGCTCATCTCCATGAAGCATGGAATGGGCTCGGGCCGCGCGGCTGCCCGCTGCATCAGAGCCTTGCCCGCTGGGAGCGAGCCGGTAAATCCCACAGCTTTTACCTTGGAGTGGTCGACGAGCGCCGCGCCAATCTCCGCACCCGCTCCGAAAAGCAGGGCAAACACGCCCGGCGGCAGGCCGCACTCCTTCACGCTGCGCGCGACGACCTGGCCGACAAGTTCGCTGGTGCCGGGGTGCGCGTGGTGCGCCTTCACGATCACAGGATTGCCGGCGGCAAACGCGGCTGCGGTATCGCCACCAGCCACGGAGAAGGCGAGCGGAAAATTACTGGCGCCGAAAACGGCGACCGGGCCCAGCGGCCGCATCATGGAGCGAATGTCGGAACGCGGAAGTGGCTTGCGATCGGGCTGCGCGGGATCGATGCGCGCGTTGACCCACGAGCCCTCCTCCACCACCTGCGCGAAAAGCCGAAGCTGGTTGATAGTGCGCGCCGACTCGCCTTTCAGCCGAGCTTCCGGCAGCGCCGTCTCGTGATGCGCGCGTTCCACAAGCGCGGGCACAATGGCTTCGATGCCGTCTGCAATGTGGCGCAGGAAGCGCGCCTTCTCGCGGCCCGGCAACTTGCCGTAAGTGGCAACCGCCTCCTCAGCCAGATCGGCGGCGAGGTTTAAGTCTTCGATCGAAGCACAATGATAGACGGGCTCAAGCTGCGCGCCCGCCGCGGGATCGAAGCCGTGAAACGCGGTGCCGCTTCCCGGCAGGGATTCGCCGTTCACAATCGAGCCGCCCTGCAAGTTCAAGTTCGTCTCCATCTGCGCCATCCTTTTTAAGAAGCCTGTGGCTTTTAACCCCATTGTGCTGAGCTGAGATGTGTTTCAGATGCGAGCCAAATTCTCCGAAACTCGTCCCTCAGGGGCTAAAGCCCATAATTTTGCTGGCTCGTTTTCGGCACGGCTGAAGCCGAGCCCTTTCACAAAGCCTGTCATGAAACAAGATCTAGCTTCCTCAGGAAACCATTCATGAAACAAGCTCCAGTGTACCGAGTCAAAAACCCGCTGAACAAATCAAAGATGCTCGCGTCGCTTGGCCGTAACAAGCAACAGCAAGAGCAACCGCAGCTCCTTCGACTCCGTTTGCCGCAAAACGCGGCAAACTCCGCTCAGGATGACAGATCGTTGTGATGCGAACTTAAGACTCAGGCAGCCGGCAGCTAATAGCTGCTTACGCCAATATCCTCGTTCCAAACATCGGGATGCGCGGTGATGTAGCCCGCGAGCAGCTCCCGGCATTCGCGGTTGTCGAGATCGATTACTTCCACGCCGTTTTCGCGCAGCCAGTCAATGCCTCCGGAGAAGGTGCGGCTTTCGCCCACCACCACTTTGCCGATGCGGAATTGCCGCACCAGGCCGCTGCAATACCAGCAGGGAGCCAGAGTGGTCACCATCACCAGGTTGCTATAGCTGCGCTGGCGGCCGGCGCGGCGAAAGGCATCCGTCTCAGCATGCATGCCGGGATCGCCCTGTTGCACGCGGCGATTGTGGCCGCGGCTCACCAGCTCGCCGGTGCGCGTGAACATTGCCGCGCCAATGGGAATGCCGCCTTCGACCAGGCCATGCCGAGCCTCTTCAAAAGCCACGGCAAGCATTTTCTCGTAGAGTTCGCTCACAAAACCACCCCTGTTTAGCAGGTTAGCAAGTCCATCTGGCTACGGGTTGACTTTCGGGGGATCGGGCTCAATTCACAGTGAGCACCATCTTGCCGAAGTGGCCGCCCTCTTCCATGCGCTCCAGCACTTCGCGCGCCTGACTCCAGTCGAATTCCTCACCCACGGGCCGCAGTTCGGCCAGACTAATCGCGCGATTCATCTCCACAAAATCTTTGCGCGAGCCCACGTAGATGCCGTGAATCCGCGACCATTTGTGGAGAATCAGGCCCAGAGGAATGCCTTCAGTCCCCGCAGCCAGCACGCCAATCTGCGCAATGGTTCCGCCCATGCGAATGGCTCGGAGGGAGCGCGTCAGCGTTCCCAGGCCACCCACTTCCACCACCAGGTCCACGCCGTCGCCGCCGGTCTGGTCGTGCGCCCAGCGATCCCAGTCGGGATTATCGCGGTAATTCAGTCCTGCATCCAGGCCTATGGCGCCGGCCCGCTCCAGCTTTTCGTAGCTCGAGCTGATGCCCAGCACGCGCGCCCCCTTGAGCCGCGCAAACTGCAGCGCAAAAATGGACACGCCGCCGGTGCCCTGAATCAGCACCGTCGATCCCGGCTTGATCTCGACGGTGTTGAGGGCGTTCCATGCCGTCACTGCGGCGCAGGGCAGGGTTGCCGCTTCCTGAAAGCTCAAGTGGTCGGGAATCGCCACTAACCCCTGCTCTTTGAGCAACACATAATCGGCCAACACGCCGTCGATGTCGCCGCCCAGAGCGCCACGAGCTTTGTTTGGGGTCAGCGGCCCTTCCAGCCAGTTCTGCATAAAGATGCCGGCTACGCGGTCACCCGGCCTCCACGCCGAGACGCCCGCGCCCACGGCCGCCACTTCGCCGGCCGCGTCGGAACAGGGAATGCGCGGCAGCTTCATCTTCGGGTTGTAGAGCCCCTTGACCACCATCAAGTCGCGACGGTTGAACGAAACTGCGCGCACCGCGACCAACACTTCGCCGGGGCCCGGCGCAGGTGTAGGACGCTCCACAAACTCCAGTGAATCAATGCCGAAGGCCGAAACCTGCCAAGCTCGCATGGCAAATCTTATCCTTTCGTGGTTCCCCACTCATCATTCTGCGGGACGCAATCGGACAACTGCCCCGTAGAATGAAGATATGGCCCGTGGATGGGAAAGTAAATCTGTAGAAGAGCAGAGGTCAAATGTCATGGAGGTCGCCGTGACCGATTCCAGCAATAGGATGGTGACTGAGGAAGAGCGGCGGGGCGCCGAACTTCAACGCACCACACGCGAACGCCAACTCCAGGCGCTCAATCTGCAACGCGAGAACATCTTGTCACAGAGGACGTCGAATCCAGGCCGGCGCTCGGCCCTCGAAGCCGCTTTGACGCATATCGAGAATCAGATTCAGGCGATGGGGTAGGGTTCAAAGGCAAGAACTGCATGCCTCGGGCCGTTTCTGCGCAAATGCGAACCCGCGCCCGCGTTTCGTCTCGCCGTTTCTATTACAGCTCGCGCAAGGTTACGTATCTCTGTGGATGAGCAGCGTATTGGCCTGATTGATTGAGGTCAGCGACACGCGGGCGATATTCACATGCTCGGGCCGCGTCACGGCCCAAAGAATCGCATCCGCAATATCTTCGCCGGTCAGCGGCGTAATGCCTTTGTAGACCTTGGCGGCCTTCCCCTTGTCGCCGTGGAATCGCACCATACTGAATTCCGTCTCCACCAGCCCAGGATCGACGCTGGTGACGCGCACCGGCGTACCCAGCAAATCCTCGCGCAGCCCGTCGTTGATGGCCCGCGCCGCAGCTTTGGTGCCGCAATACACCGCGCCGTTGGGATAAACGATCTCGCCGGCCATCGATCCCAGGTTCACCACGTGGCCGCGCCTGCGCACCACCATCCCCGGAATTACGGCACGCGCCACGTACAGCAGTCCCTTGATGTTGGTGTCGATCATCTCTTCCCAGTCTTCAATCCGGCCGGTGTAGAGCTTCTCCATGCCGCGGCTCAGGCCGGCATTGTTCACCAGGATGTCGATCTCGGCCCACTCCGGCGGCAGCTCGTCAATGGCGCGCTGCACGGCGTGGCGGCTGCGCACGTCCAAGTCAATGGAGTGCACGGCGGCGGCGCCGCGATCCAGGGCGCACGAGGCGATTTCCGCCAGTTTTCCGGCGCGTCGGGCGGCCAGCAGCAGGCGCGCTCCCTCGCCCGCAAAGGCCATGGCTGTGGCCGCGCCTATGCCGGCGCTGGCACCGGTAATGAGGGCAATCTTGTCTTTCAGTCGCATCTCAATTCTTATCTTACAGGCAGGCTTCTTTTCCGGGCCATTTTGTATTGGCCCACGGCCCAATCTTCCTGAGCCAGTCCGTCAATGCGCGCCTCGCGAAAGACCTCGGCCATCAAATCGGCCAGGCTCAAACGGGTATCGCGACTGGCGGCGGCCTCGCGCAGCAGCCGCAAATCCTTCTCGCCCAGTTCCATCGTCGCGCCGGGCCGCTCCGGTGGGTGCAGCATCACCTTGCTGTACGCCTCATAAAACGGCGACTGGAAGAGCGCGCTGTTTACGGCCTCGAAGAACGTCCCCGGATCAATTCCCTGCTTCTCCGCGTAGACAAACGACTCGCTCAGGGACTGCACCATCATGGTGATGAGAAAATTGCCGCCGAGCTTCACGGCGTGCGCCTGCCGCGGCTCCGTGCCCACCACGGAGATGCCGCGCGAAAGTGGCCCCAGCAGTGGCAGGGCTTTCGCGACTGCCTGTTCCGCGCCTGCCACCACGATCCAAAGGCGTCCCGCTTCGGCCACATTGGGACGTCCAAACACCGGCGCAGCCACAAATTCCTGCCCGCGCTTGGCGTGCTCGGCTGTCAACCGCTCGCTCAGCGCCACGCTGATGGTGCTGCATGAAATGTGCAGCGCGCCGGGGCTCATCGCATCCATCAAGCCGTTAGGGCCAAACAGAACTTCCTCGTTGGCCGCATCGTCAAACAGCATGGTAAAGACGGCGTCGGCTCCCAGTTCGGCCTCGGCCGGCGTGGCCGCGGCAATCGCGCCCTCGCGCAGCAGCGGTTCCGTCTTCCCTTCCGTCCGATTCCACACGCGCAGTTCGTGCCCGGCAGCAATCAGATGCATCGCCATCGGCGTCCCCATCTTGCCTAAACCTAGAAATCCAATTTTCATGCCGCAGTCCTCCACACTCTTTTCGCTCGATTACCGGGAAGCCGAAATCGTCGGTAGCAGGTCGATTTCAAGAGAGCCATCCCTCGGGGGCTAAAGCCCGCGTTCGTTTTGCGGCCTTTGCGGCACGAGTGAACTCGTGCCCTTTCAAAACAGGTGAGAACGTCCCGCTACCAAATGGTTCAATGATAGACAGCCGGTGTACATTGGGCACATGAGTGACGCCTCCAAGCATTTCGAACCACGCTGGCCTGCCATGGTCGCGCTACTTTCCGTGGGCATGTTATTCATTGCTCTTCCAGAGCCCCTTTCGCCAGGACCCAGTTGGTTGCTGATCGCTGTCGTGGGAGTGTTACTCATTCCCACAGCATGGGCGCGGAGCCGCGGATACGATCGCCTTACCCAGATTATGGGGCATGTGTTGTCCTCGGTCGTAACGGCCGGCATGATCTGGTCGCTTGGCCTGCTGGTTACAGCTTTGCTGTCGCACAGAATTGCGCCGCCAGAGCTGTTGCGGGCCTCGGCTGCTTTATGGATTTCGAACATTCTCGTTTTCGCGTCCTGGTATTGGCGGCTCGACGCGGGCGGACCACACGCCCGTGAGGCGCGCGGCGCCCATACTGACGGAGCCTTTCTGTTTCCGCAAATGACTATGATCCGCCAGACCAAAATTGACCTGCACGAGCAAGGCTGGAGTCCTGGTTTTGTGGATTACCTGTTTCTGGCTTTTAACACCAGCACCGCATTCTCGCCGACCGACTGTCCGGTTCTTACGCGCTGGGCCAAAGTCTTAATGATGATGCAGTCGCTCATCTCCCTCGCGACCGTGGTGCTTCTGGCGGCGCGGGCGGTCAATATTCTTTAGGATGCCGGGACTCAGGGCTTAGTTCGGCGTGCCCGTGGTCTCTTCCGCCGCAAACGTGCACTCGCGGCATTGGCACACGCGGCGCAGATAATCCCACGAATAGATGCCGCCGGAGTGGCCGTCAGCCCAGTTGAACTGGATGGCGTAGCGGCCTACCGGATGCACGCTGGCCGGTTTCGGCGGCGGCGCATACATGGGCAGCAATGCGGCCGGCTTCGGCTTGGGCTGGCCCGCCTTGCGGCCCTCCTGGGCACGCTCGTCCACGCAAGTGGCGCACGGGCAGGCCTCGCGCAGCCAGGCAAAGCCCCACGCGCTTTTGTGGCCGTCGGCCCAGTCAATCTCCAGGCCCTTGCCCTCCGTCATCAGCACGCGCACTTTTTCCGGAGTGATGGCGATCTTAGGCAGCGGCTGATTGCGCGCTTCCTGCTGGCTCTGATCCTCTTTCGGCGCGATGCGAATGCCTTCGTGACTCATAAAGACAGTTTACAGGGGTCGGGTTTCAGGGGGTCAGTTCTTGGTGGTTAGTTGTTAGTGGTTAGTGGTTGTAGACGACAGCCGGCGCCGATCTCCGACCACTAACCACTAATCACTAGGCACCTTCACTGCTTCACAAAGAACCACGCCGCCATCGACAGTCCGATCACGACCACGAGCCCGCGCAGCACCGGTTGCGGGACCCGCCGCGCCAGGCTCGCCGAAGTGTATCCACCGATCGCCGCCGCCACCATCGCCGCCAGGCAGAAGCGCCACACCACCTGGCCATCGGCAATGAAGATGACAAAGGCGATGCCGTTGGCCAGCAGATTGGCCACTACCTTGAGCGCGTTGATGGCGTGAATGTCCTCGTAGCCGAAGAGCGCGAGCATCGTCATAAAAAGGAAGCCCGCCCCGGCGCCAAAGTAGCCTACATAAATGCTCACTGCAACGGTCGCGAGAAAAAGCGGCAATCGGCGCGGCGCATGGACCCCACCACTACCGGCGCGCGCGTGGCGCTGGAACTTCAGCTTCTCCAGAGCGCGCGCAACTGGCCCGCTTACGGCAAAGGTGCACGCGGCAAACAGCAGCAGCCACGGCACAAGATGCATGAACGTTTTCTGTGGCGTGTTCAGCAGCACCACCGCTCCGGCTGTTCCACCCAGCAGTCCTGCGAGCCCCATCAGCAGAGCTGCGCCCAGGTTTTTCCGCACATCGTCGCGATACGCGGCAACCGACGTAAGCTGACCGGGCCAGATGGCCACCGTGTTCGTGGCGTTGGCCTGCACGGGCAGCACATTCATCCCCAGCATCGCCGGAAACGAGAGAAATGAGCCGCCGCCAGCCACGGCGTTGAGCACGCCAGCCAGAAATGCGGCCACCACCAGCCACACCCAATGCCAGTTGATGGTTGCCAATGTGCCGTGAAGATCGGACATGAGATTTTTATTGTAGAGTGCCCAGGGTCTGGCCCGGTCTCCCAGTGACGCCGCGGAACCGCCCGCCCCCAACGCCCGCAAATTTCGCTTTTGCAATCACATCGGGCACGATATGCTCATGCCATGCTTCCCGCCGCTTCCCCTATACGGCAGAGAGATTTGCGCTCGTCAGCGGGCTGGCGTTGGGCATGAAATCGATGACGCGCCAGACGGCTCCGGTTCTCACCCGGGCGTAAGAGCTTCACGGGCTCGAGTATTTTGCGAGGTCAACCATGCGGAAAGCGATTGCGACGATTCCCATGCTTCTTTGCGAGACGGATGCCTGCGGCCAATCCGCCGAATCCATCGCCCAGGCCACGCAAGCCTTCGGGCAAGACGACGACATCACCGTCCTCACTCTCGCACTCGCTCCAGCGGAGGTTTTGCATGCGTAAGTCACTTCTCCTTCTGCTGCTTCTTCCGTGGCCTCTTGCCGCTCAAACGGCGCTGAGCATTGCGCCGCAACCGTGCGTCTGGAAGCAGGGCGACGACATGCGATGGGCTGCTCCGGATCTCGACGAATCGGACTGGCAGCCAGTAACTACATGGTCGGCATTGGCCACTCCGACGCCTTACTTCTGGCTGCGCTGCCGCTTCGATCCAGGCCGACTCGCAGCAGCCGTCAATCCTCAACTCCAGGTCTCCGGCGATCTCTCATGGCAGGTCTTCGCCAACGGCCGACAGATCGGTGTCTCAGGCAACATCGTCACCGGGGCCCACACCGTCGGTCTTGTCATCGACTACTCAGCCCCCGAATTCTCTCAGCGCACGCTTCCCGTCCTCGTTGCCGTCCGCATGACATTCACGCCTGAAATCAATGGCCGGCAGCAGCTGCCCGCTCTCACTCTGGGAGACGCGGAGCTGCAACGCAATGCCTACTGGAGCCAGGTGTACGAGCAAACGCAATCGCAGTCGGTCACGTGGGCCTGCTACGCACTCATCGCTTCCGCGGGCCTGTTTTTCATGGCGCTCTATTGGTTCGACCGCTCCCAGCGCTACATTCTCTGGATCAGCCTTAGCTGGCTCGATCTCGCCGATCTCCGTATCAACGAATTCCTGGTTGCAGCGTCTGTCAACTACTCCTCGCACCTGGAATTCCTGTTGTACGGGCTGGGTCAAAGCCTGCCGATCTTCGTCGTCCTGTTCTTCTTTGCCGTGAATCGCAAGCCTGTGCCCCTCTTCTTTAGAGTCGTCCTCGGCATCAATTTCTTCTACCCGACCGTGCTCTTCGTGGCTGCTCTGCTGCCACTACGCGCGAGCGTTGCTCTGCGCTGGTTCATTGAAGTCCAGCCCACCATGACCACCATCGAGGTGGCAGCGACCCTTGCGGCCGCATTTGCGGTCTCATTCGCGTTTCTGCCGTTGCGATCCGTGCGCCGCGGACAGACTGCGCTCGCCATCGTCTGCTTTATCTGGATGCTGATGGATTTGATCTACATGGTTGTGCAGTTCCCCTTCCTGAATCTCGACGTCGAGTCCATGTTCCTCAGGATTCAGCCGTACCGTTCCATGGCCATCGCCGCCGTCGTGGTTTCCATGACCATTTTGCTCGTTCAGCAATTGCGGACCACGAACCAGGAACGCGCAGAGTTGCACGGCGAAATGGCGTCGGCGCGCGAGATTCAGCAATACTTAATCCCCGATCAGCTTCCGCCCACTCCCGGGCTGGCCATTCACAGCGTCTACCAGCCCTCTCGCGAAGTGGGCGGCGATTTCTTCCAGGTCCTTCCCGACCCGCGCGACGGAAGCACGTTGGTCGTGGTCGGCGATGTAGCGGGCAAAGGCCTGAAAGCCGGAATGCTCGCAGCGCTCATCGTCGGCGCCACGCGCACCGCTTTCAAATTCACATCAGATCCCGGCAGCATTCTGGCCCTGCTGAACGAAAGGCTGCAAGGCCGTGGCCTGGTTACATGCCTGGCCATGCGCATCGATTGCGACGGAAGCGTTGAGTTGGCCAACGCCGGACATTTGCCGCCGTATATCAATGGCAAGGAGCTGGCGCTCGAAGGGGCTTTTCCGCTCGGTGCGATGCCGGATGTTTCTTTTCCGTCGCAGCGCTTTCAGCTCAGCGCGGGCGAATCCCTGCTGCTCGTCTCCGATGGTGTTGTCGAAGCTCGAAACGCCCACGGCGAGCTCTTCGGCTTCGAGCGCACGCGTGCGATCTCCACTCAATCCGCCGAAGCAATCGCCGGCGCGGCGCAGCGTTTCGGCCAGGACGACGACATTACCGTGCTCGCCCTGACCAGGCTTGCTGTGCCTCCCCTGGCCGCTGAGCTGCATCCCGAATCCCTTCCAACGCCCGCGTGGAGCGGCTGTCGAGCCCCTTCCAGCACTCGAACCGGCAAAGCTGGTCCTACCAGAACCCTATAAGTTTATTAAAACAAATCAGTTAGCGTCACGTTCAGAATATCAGCGCTTTACACTCATATTTTATGAATCATTTATGCTATAGTTTCATCAGTTAGGTTGAGCGGCGGTGAGCCTGGCTCCCGCCCCCCTACAAATCTTGAACGCACCTGGAGGAAATCATCATGGCAATTACCCGTTGGGACCCCTTTCGCGAAGTTGTTGCTCTGCAAAACCGCATGAACTCGCTGTTCGGCAACCTGAACTCTGAGACCGAGAACCCTCTGACCACGGCCAGCTTTGTTCCCGCGGTCGACGTCTACGAGGACGAAAAGAAGGTCGTCCTCAAGCTCGAAGTTCCGGGCGTTGAGGAAAAGGACCTGGACGTGAGCGTGGAAAACCACACCCTGACCGTCAAGGGCGAGCGCAAGTTCGAGAATGAAGAGAAGGAAGAGAACTTCCATCGCATCGAGCGCCGCTACGGCAGCTTTTATCGCGCCTTTTCCCTGCCGACCACGGTGGACACGGAGAACGTCTCCGCCAAGTACGAGGCCGGCGTGCTCAAGCTGGAACTGACGAAGAAGCCCGAAGCCCAGCCCAAGCAGATTAAGGTCAATATTGCTGCCTAACGGCAGCAACGAGCCTCTAGCTGTTAGCTTCTAGCCTCTAGCTTTTTGCTGGCAAGGCTGGCGGCGATGAATTCGATGCGCCGGGTTGGCACTTTTGGCTTCCCCGGCGCATCTATTTTTTACCAAGGTAAGCGCAAATGCATTTTTTGAAGATCGATCTGGACTCCTGGCCCCGGCAGGAAGAAGCTGATAGTTGAAAGCCTGGGCTAGCAGCTAGGAGCTGTATTTATGGCCATTCGTTTTGACAAATTCACCGTGAAGGCGCAGCAGGCGATTCAGCAGGCGCAGACACGCGCTGCCGAGCTGGGCAACCCCGAGTTGCAGCCCGTGCACCTGTTGCTGGCGCTCATTGAGGACCGCGAAGGCGTGATCCCCGCGGTGCTTGAGAAGATCGGTGTGCCCGCAGAGCGCCTGGAAAGTGACCTGCACCAGATCGAGGAGAAACTGCCTCGCGTAGCCGGTGCCGCCGCTCAGCCGGGCATCAGCCAGACGCTGAACAAGGCGCTCGAGCAGGCCTTCAAGGAAGCGACAAACTTCAAGGACGAATACGTGTCGACGGAGCATTTGTTGCTGGGCATCGCCGGACTTAAGAGCGATCCCGCTCGTGACGCTCTGGCAGCAGTCGGCGCAACCAGGGACGCAATTCTCAAGGCACTCACCGTCGTGCGTGGCTCGCAGCGCGTCACCGATCAGAATCCCGAAGCCAAGTTTCAGGCCCTCGAGAAATACGCTAAGGATCTCACCGATCTAGCGCGCCGCGGCAAGCTCGATCCGGTCATTGGCCGCGACGAGGAAATTCGCCGCGTCATCCAGGTGCTGAGCCGGCGCACAAAAAATAATCCCGTACTCATCGGCGAGCCCGGCGTGGGCAAGACTGCCATCGTTGAAGGCCTCGCTCGCCGCATCGTCTCCGGCGACGTGCCTGAGAGCCTGCGCGACAAGCGCGTAATCTCGCTCGACTTGGGATCGATGTTGGCCGGCGCAAAATATCGCGGCGAGTTCGAAGACCGGCTCAAGGCGGTACTCAAGGAAATCGAAGAAACCAACGGGCAGATTGTGCTCTTCATCGACGAGTTGCACACGCTGGTGGGCGCGGGCGCGGCCGAGGGCGCCATCGACGCGAGCAACATGCTGAAGCCGGCTCTCGCGCGCGGCGAGTTGCGCGCTATCGGCGCCACCACGCTCAACGAATATCGCAAATACATAGAGAAGGACGCGGCCCTCGAGCGCCGTTTCCAGATCGTTTACGTGGGCGAGCCCAACGTCGAGGACACCATCGCCATCCTGCGCGGCCTGAAAGACCGTTACGAGCAGCACCACAACGTGCGCATCAAGGATGCCGCGATTGTGGCCGCGGCCACGCTTTCGCACCGCTACATTTCGGACCGCTTTTTGCCCGACAAGGCTATCGATCTTGTGGACGAGGCGGCCGCGTCGCTCTCCATACAGAATAGTTCGGATCCAACGGAACTCGACCAGCGTAAGCGCAGAAAGACATCTCTGGAGATTGAACTTGCCGCGTTGAAACGCGAGACCGACCCCAACAGTGTTGAGCGCCGCAATGAGGTTGAGCGCGAAGTGGCTTCACTGACCGAGGAGATCACTTCATTACAGGCGCGCGTGAACAAAGAGCGTGAGGCGAGCGTCCGCATCAGCGAATTGAAAAAGAAGATTGAAGCCCTGCGCTTCGAAATGGAGGAGCAGACTCGCAAGGGCCAGCTCGATCGCGCCGCGCAGATCCAGTACGGCGAACTGCCCAAACTCGATGCCGAGCTGAAGCGCCTGGATGCCGTCCAAGACGGAAAGGGCGGAGCCCCGCGCATGTTGAAAGAGGAAGTCGACGAGGAGGACATCGCCAAGATTGTTTCAAAATGGACGGGTATTCCCGTCACTCGCATGCTGGAGGGCGAGGTGAAGAAGCTCGTCCAGATGGAAGACCGTCTGCGCGAGCGCGTCATTGGCCAGGATGCGGCGCTCAGCGTGGTGGCAAACGCCATTCGCCGCTCGCGCGCCGGACTGAGCGATCCCAAGCGCCCCATCGGTTCATTCATATTTTTAGGACCGACGGGCGTGGGCAAAACTGAAACTGCCCGCGCGCTCGCCGAGTTCCTCTTCGACGACGAGCAGGCCATGGTGCGCATCGACATGAGCGAGTACATGGAAAAACATGCCGTGGCTCGTTTGATTGGCGCGCCTCCTGGCTACGTGGGCTACGACGAGGGCGGACAGTTGACTGAGGCTATCCATCGCCGGCCCTACGCCGTGATCCTCTTCGACGAAATCGAAAAGGCGCACCCCGATGTCTTCAACGTGCTGCTGCAGGTGATGGACGACGGGCGACTGACCGACTCCAAGGGCCGCACAGTTGATTTTAAGAACACGGTGCTGATCATGACCTCGAACCTGGGTGCGGCTATGCTCGCCGGCGAGACCATCAAGAATGAACATGACCTCGACATGGCGCGCGAAAGCGTGATGCGCGTCCTGCGCGAGCACTTCCGCCCCGAGTTCCTGAACCGCGTGGACGACATCGTGATTTTCAAGTCGCTGGGCAACGCGCAGTTGAGCAAGATTCTCGACCTGCGTTTGAACGAAGTGCGCAAGCTGCTCGAAGACCGGGCCATCTCGCTCGAACTGACAGAACCGGCGCGGCAGTTGATTCTCGCTGGCGGCTCCGATACGGCCTACGGTGCGCGTCCGCTCAAGCGTGCTCTGCAACGCATGGTTCAGGACCCGCTGGCGATCAAGATTCTCGACGGCGAAGTCCTGCACGGCGCGCACGTTCGCATCGATGTCGACCGCAAATCGAATCAGTTGAGGTTCGAGCCGATGCGCCGGGAAGCGATGGCGTAACCACTTTTCTCCCGGAAAACTGAACCCGTCTCCTGGAGGGGTGGCACGCATTTGGGCAGCGACGCTGACGCGCCATCAAACAGATTTGGTATCGGGGAACTTACGAGGCGCTTTCTTTCCGAGTCCGGAGGACGTCTAAGGAACGAATAGATATCCCACCGGAAAGGAATCATGGCCTGCCGTGCGTATTTCCCGCCCGCTTTGCCTGTTGCGAATTGTCTTTGTCCTTGGAATCGGTCTCGGCAGCACTAGGGCATCGTACCCTGCCACTCCCAGCTTCACCATCACGGCCACGAGCGTGAGCCTGCCCGGCCAGGGCACCGGTTCAAGCCAAATCACTCTCACTTCGGTCAATGGATTTGCGGGCACTGTTGGCGTCTCATGCTATGAGCCAGTGGTCACCAACGCCACCGAGCCAGTGCTCCCCAGTTGCGCCGAGCCCGTTAAGAATCTCGTGGTGCCTGCTAACGGTTCGGTCAGCGGAGCGATACTCTTCTATCCGCCATGGGAAACCAGTCACGAAACTGCTTCGCTGTTTACGCGCACCAAGCCACACTACTCTGAACCGCTGCTGGGAGGCGTCTTCATCGGTTGTGGGTTACTGGGATGGCGGTTAAGAAAAACCTTGAATCGATGCGGCGCACTCGTCGCGGCCGCGGTGTTCTGCCTGTCATTGGCAGGACTTGTAGGATGCATGGGTCACGGCGGCCTCGCAATGACGCCCGGAACCTATGCCTATACGATTTCAGGAGCGTCGACGGGGATGACCCAAACCACAACCGCCTCCGTCACCGTGCAATGCAATTCGTGTCCATAGACGAACTGGTCTGCGCTCTGGATCAAGATTGTTGAACCTTTTACTGCCGCAACTCCACCAGCGTTGCGCCCTGGCCGCCCTCGTTCTGCGGGGCCTCTTCAATTCCCGCCACATGCGGATGTTTCTTCAAGAACTCACGCACGCCGCGGCGCAAAATCCCCGCCCCGTGGCCGTGAATGACGCGCACCTTCGGCAGCCCGGCAAGAAATGCGCGATCGAGATATTTTTCAAGCTCGTCGGTTGCCTCATCCACCGTGCGGCCAATCAGATTGATTTCCATCCGCATCGCGTCCGTGTTCGCGCTGGTCACCGAAACATGCACGCCTATTTGTTTCCGCGCCGCGCCGAGTGGATCGGCCTTCGCTGCGACCGCACCTGACGCTTCCGCAAGCTCGTCTCGCTTGACTCGCATCTTGATCGGGCCTAGAGCAACTTCAAACAGATCCTTTTCCACTTCGCGCTGCACAGTTCCGATTTTTCCCATCGACTTGATGAGCACGCGATCGCCCGGCGCGATATGCCGCAACACGTGCGGCTGCGCGTTAGCGTCGCCCTGATCCGCGCCGGTACGATGCGCCACCACTGTCTGGTTAAAGCTCTCCTGGAACTCGCGTCGCAGCCGCTGCATGCGCCGTTCAGCTTCTTTCGACAGCTTCTGCTGCGCCACGCGGTCCTCGACGGCGCGCACGTTCTCGCGCATCTGGTACTCGAACTCCTTCATCAGCGAGGCCAGTTTTCCTTCGAGCTCGCGCACGCGATTGCGGACTTCTGCGTCACCCTCGCGCTCCAGCTTCTTGCGTTCTTGGTTGAGCGCGTATTGCTGCTCGCGCGCGGCCTTGCGCTCCACCTCAAGTTCTGCCAATTCGGAATGCAGCTTGTCGAGAAAGCGCGCCACGTCGGCCTGTTGCGAGCCCAGCCGCTCCCGCGCCGCCACAATGATGGCCGTATTCAGCCCCAGCCGTTCGGCCGTCTGGATGCCCGCCGACGCGCCCGGCACCCCCAAATGAAACTGGTAGTTCGGAACCAGTGTCCTCTCATCCACGCCCGCCGCCGCATTGCGCACGCCCGCGGTATTCGCCGCGTACACTTTGAGCGAAGTGTGATGCGTTGAGATCAGCGTCCATGCACCGGCCGCAAGAAAATGCACCGCCACGGCCACGGCCAGCGCCGCACCCTCCTCGGGATCGGTGGCCGAGCCCAATTCATCCAGCAGCACGAGCGAACGCGCGTCGGCCAGCCGCGAAAGCCGGTCCAGATTCACGATGTGCGCGGAGAATGTCGAGAGCGCCGCCTCGATCGACTGCGCATCGCCGATGTCGGCGAGGAACGCTGTGAACACCGGGAATTTCGCCACAGCGGCTGGCACCGGAATTCCCGCCTGCGCCATTAGCGCCAAAAGCGCCGTGGTTTTCAGCGCCACGGTTTTGCCGCCAGTGTTCGGCCCGCTGATGATCAGTTGCCGCTCTTCGGCTGTCAACTCCAAATCGAGCGGAACGATGTTGCCTCCCGTTGCGCGCAACCGCTTCTCAAGCAGCGGGTGCCGGCCGCCCTCGACCTGCATCAGCTCTGGTCCAAAACCAGGAGAAACGCAGCGGAAGTCACGCGCAAAGCGCGCCCGCGCCAGCAAGCTATCCACCAGCGCCAGCACGCGCGCGCCCTCGACCAGACTGTGCGCGTAGCCCGCCACCTGCCGCGTGAGCGCGACAAAGATGCGGTGAATCTCTTCCTGTTCCTCCTCGATGAGGCGCACCAGTTCGTTGTTTTGCTCGATGGTCTCGAGCGGTTCCACGTACACTGTCTGCCCCGAGGAACTCGCTCCGTGAATCACGCCCGTCACGCGCCGTTTCAGCTCCGCGCGCACGGGAATCACGAAGCGCTCGCCGCGAATCGTAATCAGTTCTTCCTGCGTTGCGCCTTCACCCGTAAGTTTGCGCAGCGCCGATCGCAGGCTTTCCTCAATCACTCTCTGCTGGCGCTCCTGCTCGCGGCGGATGCGGTTCAGCTCTGGGGAAGCATCGTCGGCAAGCGAACCATCGGGTTGAATCGTGCGCTCGATCGACTCGACGAGCGGCCGCAGGCTCGTCGTCAGCGCCGCCGACAACTCGGAAAGTCCCGGCAGTTTGCCCACCAGCCGCATGGGTGGCTCGCGCAGTAGCGCTTGCCACGAAGCCACGTCGTTCGCCAGCCGCGCCACGCTCTGTAGCTCCGCCGCTTCCAGCGCCGCGCCTGCAATTTGTGCCTTGGCGGCCAATTGCGTTGGGTCGAGCAGGCCGCCGAGAGGAATCGAAACCTGTTCCTCAAGCAGCAGCCGCACCTCGCTCACCAGCCGATGCTGGCGGCCGATCCACTCCTCATCAGTCGAGGGCTGCAACGTGAGAATGGCTGCGCGGCCCACCGGAGAAGCGGCGTAGCCTGCAACCAGCCCGAGCAGCGGCTCCCACTCGAGAGCGGCATAGTCGGCGTGTTCGACCGGCGACGAAATGGGATCGAGAAGCATCTTCAGAAACTATGGTAGCGTTTCGGGGTGTTGCGATGCTCTCACCGCGCCGTTTGTGCTGCCGCACCTTGCGTGGCCCTGCGCAGCGCCGCGCGCGCCAGCAGCCGCGTGGAGTCGAGCGTGGGCAGTGGCGAGTTTGCGTCGTTCATGAGCAGCGGAATCTCGGTGCAGCCCAGGACTACGGCGTCGCATCCTTCCGCCTTCATGCGCCCAATGATGCGCTGGAACGTCACAACGGCCTCGGGCTTGACGATGCCGTACGTCAGCTCATCCATAATGATGCGGTTAATCTCTTCGCGCTCTTCGGCGTTGGGGCGCAGAGCTTCGATGCCGC